>CAZVKA010000021.1:0-27356 GCA_964627595.1 uncultured Flavobacteriaceae bacterium
AGAAACTTTGATGTAAACTTAACTGTATCTGACCCTTGCTTAAGGAATTGGTGGTCTGCTCCATGTAACCTAACTGGAGCTTCAGATTATCCTTTAGCGCATAACCCAGGGCCGTATACAGCCGGTTACGGTCAAAGAGAGAAACTTCCCTGCCGTCACCAATATTCTTTTTGGTGTTGATAAAGATCTCATTATAAAAAGCCAGGTACAGGGCATTTGCGTTGAGAGTCGGCTGGTTAAGCGGAACATTCAGAAACAGATTATAGCGCACCCGGCTTCTGAAATCCTGGTTCTCCACCCATCTCTGCTCAAATCTAAACCGATGGGTTAATAATATCCTTTTTGCCACCAGCTGCGGAAGAAGGGCTTCCTGGTAGATGCGGTGTTCTATCGAAGTGGAAGTGCTCTCACCCGGAGTGCCAGAGGTTATGTGGCCGTAACCGAGGGTTAACTTCACATCGGCTTGTTTAGGAGCCCAGGTTAGACCTCCTCTTAGGAGCAATTGCTCCAGGTCACCACCCAGATTCCAGTTCCTGTATTGAATGTCTCCCTGCAGCCCGAATTCACTTTCAGCAAAGCCGGTGTTCCAAAAATACATGTACCAGCCACCCGTCTGGTTATCGTTAACCTGCGCAGATGACACTGAGGTTAGAAAAAAGCTTAAAATCGTCAGGATGAAAAGTCGTTGGAACATGTTGTAATTTTGTGCAAATATAAAATTCCCGAAGAATGTTTGACAGCAGTTTTTTGCCCTTTTAAAAAGATGGTGAACTTTTAACCACAAGCTTCGATTTTTCTCAAAACATTATTATTTTTGTGGACCTTTTGAGCAAAAGCTCAAACCGGCCTCGTAGTTCAATGGATAGAATAGAAGTTTCCTAAACTTTAGATCTAGGTTCGATTCCTGGCGAGGCTACTAAATTCTTAAACTGAAAACCCTGCAAACTTTAGGATTGCAGGGTTTTTTAATCTTTTGAGGTCTAGGCTTTTTAGACCCTGCTCAAATCTTTCAGTAATTTCTTGATACTTTTATTATGTCCATAGAGCACCATAATATCTCCCTGATAGAGCACAGTTTCTGCTGAAGCCACCCCCTGTACGTTGGTAACTTCTTTTTCTGCTCCCAGTTGATTCTTTTCCCGCGTTATTTTTATAGTAGATAAGACAATGATATTATAGTTTCGCTTTAAGCCGATTTCCTGTAAGGTCTTGCCATCATATTCCTTTGGGATCGTTGTCTCAATAATACTGAATTCCCAGTTTACCTCAAATGAATCTACTACTCCATGCAAATTCAGCTTTTTAGACCAGCGTTCTGCGGTCTCTTCTTCAGGGTGGATTATTTCATCTACTCCCATTGCTTCGAGTACCATTTCCTGCAAGGAAGATATGGCCCTACTTATTAGGCGCCTAACATTCAGCTGTTTCATTAATGCGGTAGCCATGATGTTCGCTCCCTGGTCCTCTCCAATTCCAACTATGACCACATCTGTATCTTTTAGGGGCAGATTTGAAACGGCTGTGATGTCTGTTGAATCCAAATTAACGGCATGGGTTATTTTATCCTTTATAGCCTCTACTTTATTCATGTTGATATCTACACCTATAACTTCGTTGCCCATGCCTGTCAGTTTTTCGGCGAGGGAAGCACCAAAATTTCCAAGTCCTATGATTATATATTTCATTTCTGTTGATTTTAATTCATCAAAATTTCTTCCTTCGGATAATTGTAGTTCAAACTTTTTACGCGCCTTAACAGGGCTATTAAAATGGTGAGCATACTTACCCTTCCTATAAACATGGTTGCTATGATCACCAGCTTGGAGGGTCCCGATAGGTCTGGAGTGATGCCCAGGCTTAATCCTACCGTACTGTAAGCCGAAAAACATTCAAAAGCAATGCTTAAAAGAGTTTTTTCACTATCAAAAGAGGCGATCAGAAAGACAGAAGTGCCAATGACCATGAGAGAGAGTGCAATGATGGCAAAAGCTCTGCGAACAGAGATTTCAGAGATTTCCCTTCTAAAAACTTCTAACCTGTCTTTTCCTCTGGCGATGCTGAAAAAGTTTAAAGTAGCCAATGCAAAAGTACTGGTTTTAATACCCCCACCGGTAGATCCAGGAGAAGCACCTATCCACATCAACAGGAAGACGATCATAATTGTGGAAAAATTCAGGGCAGACGTGTCTACCGAATTGAAACCTGCTGTTCTTGGGGTTGCCGCTCCAAAAAAGGCAGTGATTACTTTTCCGAAGGTAGAATGTTCGGCGAGAGTATTATCGTATTCAAAGTAAAAGAAAAGTATAAAACCAACAGCTAGCAAGACGGTCGAAGTCACCAGAACGATACGCGTGTTAATGTTGATAACCCAGGGGATATAAACAGATTCCCGAGGGTTCTGGATCTTCAGAAATTGGTTTTTTATATAGTAAACCGAATATTTGTACAGGTTAAAAAGGATTGGAAAACCTATCCCCCCAAGGATAAAGAGTAATGCGATTATTAGCTGTAGTGGATAGTTAAACTTAAACTCAGCTTCGTAAAGACTGTTTTCCAGGGTTGAAAAACCTGCATTACAAAAACCTGAAACAGTATGGAAAATAGAAAAGAAAATTCTCTCTCCAATTGAAGTTATACTGGCGGGATCTATTGAAAAGTAGATAAAAACAGCACCGATCAGTTCAATAAAAAAGGTGACGAGAATGATCTTTTTGAGCACATCGAAAACCTCTCCAATTTTGTCTGAATTGGTCATGTCTTTCAACATGATTTGATGCTCGTAAGAACTTTTTCCCCTGAAGAAGTAACTAAAATAACTGGCAAAGGTCATGATCCCTAGTCCGCCTGCCTGGATAAGGATTAATATAATGATCTGTCCAAATTGAGTAAAATATGTTCCCGTATCCACCACTATAAGTCCTGTAACACAAACCGCACTGGTTGCAGTAAATAGTGCATCAAGTGCAGAGATTCCTTCATGAGTGGCTTTAGGTAATAACAGCAATAAGGTGCCAAGGAGGATCATTGCCATGAAACTGGCAATGAATAATTGGGCGGGATTCAGTATTTCCCGGTTGTAATTGATTTTTAAAGCTGAAAACTCCCTGAAAAAATATAAAAAAAGAGCAAGGTAAATCCAGCCCATACTATTAAAAAATTCAAGAAAAGGAATATTTGTAAGGAACCAATCTAGCAATACTGCAGCCATCAGAATGAACAAAAGAAAAATTATCGCATCAAAGATCCTGACTTCGGTTTTGAACTTTTCATCTGACATAAAATACCTAATCGCGATACTTATGGTTCCTACCATAAGGGCAAAAAAGTAAAACTCTTCCAGATATAATTCCGTTGAACTACGATGGGTGAAACCCAGGTCAAAAATTATGGTTAAGACAGTGACAAGACTGAGCCAAAAAGAAATTTTTTTAATGTATTTAAGGATTTTCTCCTTATTCTTTGGTTTCCTGATATCCAATGGGAGAGAATTTTTATATGTCACCTGTTCTGGTACAGTAATCCAGGAGAACTACTAACAATACAATGAGAATGCCCATAATTATAGCAAACCATTTGATATGGGCATTCCCCGATTTTCCTGAAGCTTTTGGCCTCGACTTATGCTCTTCGCTATCGCTCATGGCTTAATTTGTAACCAGAAATACAAAGTTACGCTTCAGGATATAAGCAAAATATAAAGATTAAGGTGAGGGTATAAAGATTTTATAAAGATTAAAGGAAGCGGTACCCCACGCCACTTTCGGTGATAAAATGCTTTGGATGATTCGGATCTTTTTCCAACTTTTTTCTCAGTTGGGCTACGAACACCCGTAGATACTGAGTTTCATTTTGAGCTCCCAATCCCCAGATTTCCCTCAAAATGAACTGATGAGTCAGTACTTTTTCTTTGTTAATGGAAAAAAGCTTTAATAAATTAAATTCGGTAGCCGTTAATTTAACTGGAGCTCCCTCCCGAGAGACTGTCCTGGAATTAAGATCTACCTCCAGATCATCAGCTAAAATCACTGGTTCAAACTCTGCATGTTGATTTGCTCTCATAGAAGAACGTATTCTGGCTAACAATTCCCCGGTCCTAAAAGGTTTGGTTAAATAGTCACTGGCACCATTATCTAAGGCCTTTACGATATCATTTTCGCTATTCTGTACCGAAAGAATAATTATGGATTTTTCATACCAGGCTCTTAGGTCCTCTAGAATCTCATGACCACTTTTATCAGGCAACCCAATGTCGAGAATAATTAGCTCTGGAGGGTGATTGGCCGCAAGAATAATTCCTTCAGCCCCCGTTGAAGCTGTAGTGACTTTATAGTCATTGCTCTCGAGAGAAATCTTTAGAAGTTTTCTTATTTGAGGTTCATCGTCAATTACTAATATTTCTCCTTTAGTCATGGTCATAAGTACTTACTGAAGTTATTTCGGCAGGAATTGTAATTGTAAATTTAGCACCTTTTTCAGGTAAGTTTTCCAGTTTTATCTTACCATTATGGGCAAGTACAAAACCTTTGGCAATAGAAAGCCCAAGTCCAGTACCACCTGCAGCAGTTTTGGGGAGACGGTAAAATTTTTCGAAAACCAGTTCCAGTTTATCCTCAGGAAACCCTTGTCCGTTGTCACTAATTATAATTTGGAAAAAATCGGAAACGTATATTGTCTCTACTTTTACACAGGTTCCCCGGGGAGTGTATTGAAGTGCATTATGGATGATATTGTGAATGACCTGTTCCATTAAAATGCCATCAATTTTGAAAAGAGGCAGATCTTCCTGAGGGTAAAAATTAATTGGATGACCTGGAGATTCAGCCTGATTTTTCTGAATGACAGAATGGATTATTTCGTTAATATCATACCAATCTAATTTCAGCGTTAAAAAATCAGATTCCAGGCGACTCATGCTTAGAAGATTTTCTACCTGTCGGTTCAGCCTGTTTGCGGCGATATCTATTTCAGAAAAAAGATCGTGAATATTCTCCTGGCTTAATTTCTCTGAATTAATTTTAAGAGTATCAACTGCGCCAATTATGGTGGCGATGGGAGTTTTTAATTCGTGAGAAAGCGAACTGAACAAGGTATTATAAAGTTGGAGGGTTTTTTCCCGTGCTTTTCTTTGTCTGGCTATATTTTCAACTTTTCGAATTTTAGAAGTAAATACGGCATTCATTACCGCAATGACGAAGTACATAAGGAATAGAAGAGCGTCCTGTGGAGTATTTATATTAAAAGTAGCCTTAGGTTGGATGAAAAGAAAATTCCATATGAGGGCACTCAGAACAGCAACTGTGACGATAGGGTAAATATCCAGGAACATCGCTAAAACTGATACTGCCAACAGGAGGATAAGAGCTACTACATGATATCCTATAATGTCAGTAAAAGGGTAGCAGATCAAAGATATTATGAAGATGCTGCCAATACCGAGAAGGTACTGGAGCCATAGATTTTTCTCTATTTTTCTTATAAAACCCAAAATATTTTCTTCAAATATAAGTTACAACACCTTTTCATTACTTCTATTAAAGTGAAAATACTTTAAAGCGTCTGTAATTTCAGGATTAAGTGGACAAAGGAGAAAAAAGTTACTATGCGAAGGGATGTCATGAGTTAGCCGTTTAACTTTATTAATAAATGGATACCTTTAAATTAGACCCCGGCGAGGCTACTGCAAACCACTTGACTCTAAAATGATGGGGTAGAGAAATTTTCTTCAATTATGATGGATCAAAAAGAACTATCTTTAGAGGCTCCACATTTAAATTATTAAAATTATGAGGATCCTTATTCTTCTTTTTCTTTTTGCAGGTTTGCCTGTTGGAGCACAAACTCCAGAGGAACGCATTGCTGAACTGGGAATTGAATTGCCCGAAGTGAGGCAGCCTTCTGCTAACTTCGTGAAATGGAGACAGGTAGGAAATCTTCTTTTTCTTGCAGGAGAAGGCAGCCCCGAAAAAGGCACCTTGGGAAAGGACCTGGATACTAAAGAAGGCTATGAAGCCGCCCGTAATACCGGTATCAGGATCCTAGGAACCCTACTCGCCGCGACGGGAGACCTTAGTAAAATAAAGCAGATTGTCAAGGTGAGGGGAATGGTAAATTCTGCACCCGACTTCTATGAACAGCCACAGGTGATCAACGGATTTTCTGATCTCATGGTGCAGGTATTCGGGGAAAAAGGAAAGCACGCAAGAGCCGCCGTTGGACACGTGAGCCTTCCTTCTAACATCGCTGTGGAGATTGAGGTGGTGGTTGAACTCAAAGAGTAAATTGAGAATCTTTCCTGGTCTTACTTCGCTCAAAAGATCAAATAGGAGAATTATTGCAGGAGTAGGGAGTTCTGGGTTTCAGCCATGTCGTCTTTATAAAACCTTAATTTTTCGCAAAATAACGTGGGATTAACAGTCTAAGGTGTTTATATTCATTATTTTAAGTCATAATCTTAAAAAAAGATACAGTTATGAAACGAGTTTATTTCAAATTATACAGTGGACTTATTATTCTCATGTTATTACTTACCTCTGCAAATACAACTGCTCAGGATCAGGACAAGATCATGGACATGGAAAAGCGCGAAGTAATAAAATCTGATGCAATGGATGCTAAAATGGCTTTTATAAGGGCCAATCCTCAACTGGAAAGCATGCTTAACGATGCAGTAGGATATGCCATTTTCCCCAATGTAGGAAAAGGAGCCTGGATTCTTGGTGGTGCTGCCGGTAACGGAGTTGTTTATGAAAATGGACAGGTTGCAGGGTATGCTGAGCTAAGACAAATTGATATAGGTTTTCAATTTGGAGGGAAAGCTTTTAGAGAACTCATCGTATTTGAAACACAGGAAGCACTCAATAAGTTTAAAGAAGGTGATTTCGAATTTGGTGGTAGTGCCTCTGCCGTGATCTGGGATGAAGGAAAAGGCGGAGCCATTACTTTTGAAAACGGTGCGGGAGTTGCCATTATGCCGAAAGCCGGAGTTATGGCAGGAATTTCTGTAGGTGGACAGGAATTTGATTATCGTGCCGCCAAATAAGGGCATGTCAAAAATAACATTTTAGGAACCGGATCTTATGATCCGGTTTTTTTATGACCGAATTTGAAATATATAAAAAAGATTGTGTGTGTAACAGAAGTTACAAAATAAAAGAGTTGCGGGTCTTATATTTATACTATGGTTAAATAATACGTTATGAAAAACTTAGTAATTCTTGGAGCCGGTACCGCAGGTACCATGATGGCCAATCATTTAAGGCCAAAATTAAAGAAGGCCGAGTGGAACATATCCATCATAGATCAATATAAAACTCATTACTATCAACCGGGTTTCTTGTTTTTGCCCTTTGACATTTACACTGAAGATCAGGTGAAAAAGGATGGGAAGAAATTCATTCCCAAAGGAGTGAATTACATACAGAACAAGATTGACCGCATTTTTCCTGAAGAAAAAAAGGTAAAACTGGAGAATGAGACCTTGGACTATGATATTCTCATTATCGCTACCGGGTCAAAGATCGCCCCGGAAGAAGTTGAGGGCATGAAGGGAGAAAACTGGCATAAAACCGTTTTTGATTTCTACACTTATGAAGGGGCATTGGCCCTTCGGAACAAATTGAGAACATGGGAAGGAGGCCATATGGTGGTGCATTTGACCGAAATGCCCATTAAATGTCCTGTGGCACCTCTCGAATTCGCTTTTCTGGCCGATTCTTTCTTTGAGAAAAAAGCTATGCGTGATAAAGTGAAACTCACTTATGTCACGCCACTGTCGGGAGCCTTTACAAAAGAAAAGAGCTCTAAAGCATTAGGATATCTTTTAAAAGAAAAAAATATCAATCTCGAGATCGACTTTGCGATAGAAAGTGTCGATAATGAGAACCACAAGATCATTGATTATGGAGGTAGGGAAATTCCTTTCGACCTGCTGGTGACCGTTCCCACCAATATGGGTGATGAGGTAATTGAAAGATCGGGAATGGGGGATGATCTCAACTTTGTACCTACAGACCCCAATACTCTACAGTCTAAAGAGTATAAAGATGTTTTTGTAATAGGTGATGCCACTAACGTTCCGGCATCCAAGGCTGGTTCAGTAGCCCATTTTGAAGCGGAAACCTTAACAGATAACATCCTTCTTCATATAGCAGGAAAACCCCTTAAACCCGAATTTGATGGACACGCTAACTGTTTTATTGAAACCGGCAAGAACAAGGCTCTCTTAATTGATTTTAACTACAAGCAGGAACCGGTGGAAGGAACTTTTCCAATACCGGGACTGGGACCATTGAAACTGCTCAAGGAGAGTGTATTTAATCACTGGGGGAAACTGGCCTTTAGATGGATCTACTGGAATATGTTGCTTAAGGGAATTCCCATCCCGTTAGTCAGTCGAAATATGAGTATCAAAGGAAAGAAATTATAGAAATAAATATTTAAAATCCAATATCATGGAAACATTAATTGCAGGATCAAACGTAAAGGTAAACGAAGAAGGCTATCTTCTTGATTTTTCACAATGGAACAGGGAAGTAGGCGAACAAATAGCAGAAGCTGAAGGTATTAAAATGACCCCTCGCCACTGGGAGGTGATCGAATGGCTCCAGGAACAGGTAAAGGCTGATAATGCTTTATCTATTAGAGGAATTAAAAAGAGCGGAGTTCTCGACATTAAGGAGTTCTACGCTTTATTTCCGGGAGGTCCTTTGAAGATATCCACCAAGATCGCAGGCGTACCAAAACCAAAAAGCTGTATTTAATTTAAACCTATAGAAATGAGCCAGACTAAAATAAAAAAGATGCTCTTTATCCTTTCTAAAGCTACCATCGAGAACGTTTATGCGGCTTTTATAATGGCCAACGGTGCCAGGATGGAGGGAATTGAATCTGAGATTTTTTTCACCTTTTTTGGACTGGAAGCGATTCAGAAGAAAAAGATGAACAAGCTACACGTGGCAACTGTAGGTAATCCTGCTATGCACATTCCCACCATGGTGGGGGGATTGCCCGGTATGGAAGCTTTTGCAACAAAGATGATGAAAAAGGAAATGGACAAGCTCGATATGCCCCCGGTTGATGAATTCCTCGAAATTCTATCTGCTTCGGGAGTTAAGCTTTGGGCCTGTAAGCTTGCTTATGATATGTTCCATTTAAAGGAACAGGATCTAATTGATGATCTGAATGGTATTCTTACTATAGGTGATTTTTATAACCGAGCCGATAAGGAAGGGGTTCAGATGTTATTCATATAGAGAAATCTAAACCATAGAAAGCAATAGAAGAACATGTAAAATCATACATGTCTAACCTCACCCTGGTAAAAGGAGAATAATTTTCCAGTTACTGTTTTCATGATAGACAGGGTGGTTGAAGCCGGCTGAGAGATCAGCCGGTTTTTTTAATCCTGCTCAAAAATGTCATTTTTGACTGCTCCTGTTCATTTTTTTATATTGATCCTTTCGAGTCATAAGATTCTGTTCCGGGCTTGCTGCCCTTTGATCACTGATCACTGCCAACCCGTGTCATGCTCCCTGACCCACGTTCTGCATGAGTCCGCCATCTATGACGTATGTTGAGCCGGTCACATAATCGGAGTCAGATGAGGCCAGGAAGACAGCAACTTTCGCAATTTCTTCAGGCCTTCCTGCACGTTTCATAGGAATATGCTGCACCTGCTCTTTCCGTGTCTGCTGGTCATCAATGGCTTCCTGATTCATAGGGGTGAGGATCATTCCGGGAGCAATATTGTTGACATTTATTCCTTCTTCGGCCAGTTCCAGCGCCAGGACCCGGGTGAAATTACGTACTGCTCCTTTTGATGCACAATATTCTGCCGTACCCGGTGCAGGGATCTCTTCATGTACAGAACTTACATTGATAATTTTTCCTTTTTGCTTCTGCTTCAGCAGGTCCTGAACAAACCTCCTCGTGCAGAAAAAGGTGCCGTAGAGGTTGGTTTTTATTGCCAGGTCCCATTTATCTGTAGGCATTTCGGCAACTTTGATACCCTGCCCGTCTATCGCCGCATTATTCATTAGGATATCAAGTTTTCCAAAGTTTTTCAGAGCCATGTCAAACATGTTTTCAACCTCTTTTTCTTCGGAAATATCTACCTGTAGCAATAGGCCTTTTCCACCGGCATCTTCAATTTTCTGAAGTGTCTCCTTGCCGCCATTTTCATCTGTATGGTAGGTAACTATTACATTTGCGCCCTCTTTTGCGAATTCAATGGCTGTAGCCCTTCCAATTCCCGAATCAGAGCCGGTAATAAGGGCTACTTTCCCTTCTAATTTCCCCATGACTTATTTATTTCTGATTATCAATTAGTTGTCAAGCTAATAAGGAATCTCCATGGATGGCGTTAAGGAAAAGATAATTGATATTAAAAAAGTTGTTCAGCCTTTGGAATTGTAGGGGAATACTGTTTTTTTATGGAGTGATATTCTTAATATTTGAAGTTGAGCATAACACTGATGCGATTACCGTCGCCGCCGTGATATAGACCAATATTACCAGTTATTGCCAATCCGGCACTTATCCAAATAGAGCCACCGTAATTGTTGTGCCAACGTTCTGAATCTTCCCCCGGCACCCACACTCTTCCATAATCAAAACCGGCGGTTACTCCATAAACAAAGGGTAAAAACCTGTTTTCCCACAAGCCTAAAGCAGTTCGCAGGTCTGTACTGTGATAAAAAGCCTGTTTTCCATTAAAACGATGATTGCGGTAACCCCGAAGACTGCGGTTTCCTCCAATGGCAGCGGCATGAAAGATCTCATAATCATCGCCCAAAATTACTTCCCCGCCAAGTTTTGTGGCAAAAACGGCGTAGCCGCTGGAAATTAACGGATAATTAAAGGAAACTGAAGGTTCAAGATAGCCAAATTCGTTCCCTCTACCGTCTATGCTTTTCTTATAACCCATAATAAGCTGTACGTCAGAACCCAGGCTGGGAAATGCTTTGTTGTTCTTGCTGTAAAACCTGTAATTAGCTTCGGCGCCGGCGTATAATTGCCTGTCAAAAATGTCATTTTCGGGAGCTAATAGTTCCCCGAGAAAAGTCGAGGGTTCGTATTTTACCTGGTATGACTCCAATGAAGGTCCTATGTTCAAAACACTTCCGGCTTCATTGCGCCATATTATGATGGGGGAAAAATGCCATTTTTGGATCCGCACCCGGTTGAAATCCCGGTCTATTTCCGCAGGTTCATATTCGGTCTCGCTTCCACTTCCGAAGTAATTAAAAAAGTAATTGGGGCTGGTATAGCGGGTGGTGATGCCCAGGTTCCAGTTGTGCAAAAGATGAGCAAATTCTCCCCTGTAGCGCAATGAAAAACCATTGGTGGCGAAATAGTAATTGGCTAAAAGCTCGTGGCGGGCCTGGAAAGGGTTATTTACGAGGCCATACTTTGTCCAGACGGCCTCGGCACCAAGAGTAAACCCTGCATCTGTCTCAAAATTCGCATAGGGAAGTGCTTTGAAAGTACTGTATTTAAACTTCTTGTAATGAAAGTTGTTGATCTTGTATGAGTTTGAAAGTAATCGACGGGAACCGGACTGAAGAATTTCGTTTTCCTCATCTTTAAAATCGTAAAGCTTTACTTTTTTCCTGTTCTGAAAATTGTAAACATCTTTTCCCGGGCCACCAAGTATTCTTAGCCTTACCAAGTCATCGCCGGAGCCCTTCACAATGAAGAAATCTTCACCGGCCATCCCGTAGATCCAGATATCCTTCGTTTCTTTGAGATTATAAGTATGCCTGAAGATCTCTTCTTCATTCGAGAATTGGACCACCTCTGTACTTCCATTCTCCCTTCTTGTGATCTCAAATCTTTCATCTTCATCAGTACCGGTGATCACCGTGAATGTATTCATGTGTTGATAATATTCGCGAGCGATGTTCCTGAGGTTCTCCCGCCGGCCTTTCAGTTTTTGTTTAATATCTTCGATGCTCTCATCTTGTGCTGCTTTAGGTAATTGGGCAAATGCCGCTGCTATTCGTTCATCGGTAATTTCATTCTGAATTTTTTGTACCTGATCTTCCCATTGTTCCCAGTTGCTCTTGAAAAGAATTTGCAAATCCAGAGGGTATCCAGACCAATTAAACCATTCTACGTTATCAATATCGTCGTCGAAGGTTTGCATCTTACGCAGTCTTGGCTCTGCAAGTTTGATGAGTCTAATTAAAGGCCCATCATACTTAGAAAAGGATTGGTCACGGTCCCTGGGAATGGGCACATAAATTTTACCTTCTTCATCTTCATATTCTGCCCAGCGCCAATTGTCCTGGTGGCGGTCCCAATCACCAATCAGCATATCAAAAAGCCTTGCCTTAATATATTCTTCTTCGTCAACGCCTGCCTGAGGATTTTCCCGAAGTTCTTCTAAAAGATCAAATGTGCTGAGAATGTCCTGCGGTTTTTCAAATTGCGCGAATGATTTATTCTCACTTCCGGCATGCGCCTGTAACTCGTATAGTTCATTACCATATTCATCATTGTGGATCTCTAAGGCCGGCTGTCGGGGCACATAATAAATTTCGGGTTTAATGTGCGGCAGGTCAAGAGCTTCCGCGAAATCGTCTAATGCAAACTTGGCATAAGGATGTGCAGTGGTAAAATAATCCAGGACGAGCCGCTCCGGAAAGGTGTTATCAATTCGGTCTCCAATATAGGTCGTAGGTAGCAGATCTGCCTGGATATACTGGCCGGGACTTTTTCGTAGTGCCCTTAGGGTGTACTCATTCTTATCTTCATTTATAAATCGAATGGAGCGGGATTGCTGGCCACCACCCTCTTTCAAAGGCTTGAGTCCTTTATAGATCGTATCCAGCAGCAGCACAGGAACTTCAATTTTTGTGCTGTAGACTTCCCGGTAATGCTCTCCCCACAAGAACCGGTGAATCCCGCTTTTTTGGGTTTCTTCAGAAGTGTAAATAGAAGCGGAAAAGGTTTCTCCCAGGTTTTCATTATCTGCTCCTTCCAACTCGATCTTTGTTGTCCTTTCCCGCGGAATTTCTTTTGTGAAGCATGGAGTTTGATTTGAAGTTTCTACTGAAAAAAAATCTATCCTGGAATTTCCATTTTTGAATACGGTAAGTTTTGCGTATCCGGCAACTTCCGAAGCATAGTGATCTTCTTCTTTAGCTTTAGCCGGTTGAGTCTCGGCAGCTGTTGCACTTATGATCTGCGGATTCCTACCATTGCTTAAGTACTGCAAATTTCCATGGTTCCCTGAGACAAAGATGACATCGTCAAACTGACTGGCAAGCGTTTCCAAAGTTTTTCGAAACTCACGGTATAAGGGGTTCTCGAAGTTCTGCCGGGAAAATGGGAAAAGTTTATTATGAATGCCTGTTGAAGATGAACTCAAAACAGGATGATGTACCGCCACGATTTTTACTTTTCCAAAATTGTCTTTTAAAGCGTCTTTGATCTCTATAAAAAATCGCTCTTTGGTCCTAATATCGCATTCAACATTGAACATGCTGCTTTCATTCCAGTCTTTGAGATACCACTGCGAGTCTACTGTTATTAATGCGATTTCGTCGTTGATTTCAATATCTTCAACAGGGCAACCGTCATCTGGTAAGAATTCTCTTTTTCGCTTCTTCTGGAGAAAACTCTCCAGGTCATCAAGGCTCTTTGGTGTCTTTTGTGCCCATTCATTGACCCCAGGTATAAATATAATCTCTCCGTTAAAATTTTGGAGAGGATTCAGGAGATCTTTTCCGAGGAAATCCTGCGCTTCTTTCCGGTCTTGATCTTGCGGGTATCCTTTATTAGTAGTGGTATTCCCCAATAGTAGTAAGCTTGCCCTGTCATTAGATTGTGAAGCCCTTGAGATAGCCTCAAGCACATCTGTTTTTTTGCTATTTCCCACATTGCCGGTTAGGTAGAATATATGGGAAACTGCATTTTGTTTATCCAGGTTGTCTTGCCCAAATAATGGAGAAACGGGGATTATGAAAAAGCAAAAAATTAGAAATGGCAGCAAGTAGGTTTTTTGTACCCTGATGGAATGCATATAGGAGCCGATAGTGGTTATAAATTATATGGTTCTGATTTTAGCAGGAGTCAATTTCAAAAAAAATGTCTGCACTTCAGAAGAATTTAACTCATTATAACAATTGAGAAAAGCATTCCCTAAAAATTTTCATAAAGCGAAATTGCGGCTATATTTGTAGGGAACCACAAATTGCCATGAGCCTCACAGTTTCCTGTTATACCCGTTTACTCCTCTTTTTTCTGCTCATAACTTCAGGTGCGGCAGGTAGCCAGGAATTACCGCCGGTCGCTAACTATGATCCTATAGAATACGGTGCCGGAAATCAAAACTGGATGATTTCCCAGGCACAAAACCGTAATATCTATGTCGCCAATGGATCAGGTCTTCTCGAATTTACCGGGGCTGTTTGGAACCTGTACCCGGTTCCCAATAATACCATTGTGAGATCTGTTAAGGTAGTGGAGGAAAAGATCTTTACCGGGGCTTACATGGAAGCAGGATACTGGACTTCTAATGAATTGGGTAACCTTGAATACACCAGCATTTTACCTTATTTTCCTGAAGTGGTGAAGGATGGAGAACAGTTCTGGCATATTGAAAATGTTGGGGACGCTGTTGTGTTGCAGAGTTTTGAAGGAATCTATCTATACAACATTCACAGTAATGAAATTTCGGTTTTAGATACACCCGAAGGAGCGGTGATGAATCTTTTCAAGGTAAAGGACCTTCTCTATTTCTTTATTGCCGAAAAAGGACTGTATACTATTGAAAAAGGTGTTGCCAGGCAGGTGATACCACAAGATGTTTTGGGTAACCTGGAGGTGATGCAACTTTTGTCTGGGAACCGCGGGTTGAGGTTGTTGTCTCGTGACGGAAAAATTTTCTTATGGAATGGAGAAGACCTGGAACAAGTTTTAGAAAACCTGCAAGAAAGGATCCCGGGGATTAGTGTTTTTTCTGCCATTGATCCCGGTGATGGCACATTGTTTCTGGGTAGTGTTGAAAATGGTTTATATCACATTGACAGTAATGGAGAAATTCTGCATCACTTTAATCAGGAGAACGGACTGCAAAATAATACGGTGCTGAATCTTTTTTTGGATGAAGAAAATAATGTATGGGCGGGTCTGGATAATGGCCTTAGCGTGATAAATCCAGATTCCCCTTTTAAGATCTTTGAAGATAATGTGGGAAAAATTGGTACTGTTTATACTTCCTTTATAAGGGATTCGACTTTATACCTGGGGACCAATCAGGGATTATATTTCCGCAGTAATGAAGGACAACAATTTGAATTTGTTGAAGGAACCAACGGGCAGGTGTGGAGTTTACAAATGATTGATGGTACATTGTTCTGCGGCCATAATAACGGCACCTTCATTATAAGTGGCCGCAAAGCCAAAAAAATATCAGATAGGCTGGGCACATGGACGGTAGTAAAACTTAAGGACCGGGAAAACCATTTTGTACAGGGTCATTACAACGGATTTAGTTTACTGCGGAAGGAAGGCGAAAACTATATAAACCTGCCAATGATCAAAAATTTCCCCCACTCCTCCAAACACATTGTTTCGGGTTCTGACGGGGAAATTTGGATAGGGAATGAACATAAGGGGGTGTTCAGGCTGAAGCTTAAGGATTCTGTTACAGGAATTGAAGAACTTAAGAATTACAGTTTTGAAGGCGTTAATGGAATAACTTCCAGTATTTTCGGGTTTCAGGGGAACTTGTTTTTCGCGACAAAGGATGAAGTATATCAGTATATTCCCGAAAAGGATGAATTTGCTGCTCAAAATCCACTTTCTGAATTGCTCAATGGCATAGAAAGGTCTTCAGGGAAGTTTATATCCCAGGAAGACCAGATCTGGGGGTTTTCTGAAAATGCTGTAGTTAATATTGAAGCCTCCAATCTTCAATCTGGTTTTTCGCTCACGCGTGTTTATATTCCAAAAAAATTCCGGAGTATTCCTGCCGGTTACGAGAATATTTCAGCTCTTGGTGAGGGAAAGTATATGTTGGGTTTGGTGGATGGATATCTTGTTTTTCATAAAAGTAACTCAGGGCTTAAAGGAAATTATTTGGTTAGGATTGATGGCATAACCAGATTCTCTGTTGATGAAGAAGTTGGAAATGTTTCTCTTAATGAGGAGGGGGTATTTGATTTTCAACACAATAACCTGAAAATAGAGTTTAGTGTTCCTGAGTTTCGAAAATTTGTGATCCCTTTATACAGCTACAGGCTTGAGGGTCTTACCTCTCGATGGAGCGACTGGAATACAGCCAGCAGTGTAAATTTTAAAAATCTACCATTTGGCCGTTATAATTTCGAGGTAAGGGCGAAAATAGGAGATGAGATCTTACCCGGTGCCAAATATGAATTCGAGATCCAAAGACCCTGGTACCTTGGAAACCTGGCCATTGCAGCTTATTTTCTGTTAATTTTAATATTATTGTTCATAATACACCTGGCTTATAAGAGAGATAGGGAGAAACGCATTAAGGAGAATGAGAAAGCCCTGCGTATGCAAAATCTTGAAGCCGAGCAGAAGATCATAAAACTTCAAAATGAACAACTCGAAAAGGAGATGGCAGGTAAAAGCAAGGAATTAGCTGTGTCTACCATGAGTCTGATAAAGAAGAATGAATTTCTTTCAAACATTAAGGAAAAACTGCAGGCAACAGAAAATTCCGCCCAGGTGCGGTCGGTTATTAAAACCATCGACAAGGATATCAGCGAAGAGGATAACTGGAAATTCTTTAAAAAAGCCTTTTCAAATGCCGATAAAGATTTCTTCAAAAAGATAAAGGCAAAACATCCCGATCTTACTTCAAACGATCTTAAGCTTTGTGCCTATTTAAGGCTCAATTTAACTTCTAAAGAAATAGCTCCACTTCTTAATATTTCTGTAAAAAGTGTGGAGATTAAACGATATCGTTTGCGTAAAAAAATGCAACTTCCACGTGAAGTGAACCTTGTAGATTACATTCTTGCTGTTTGATACCTATACAATCCCATTTAATAACTCTACATTACCTCTACATATCTTCATAATCAAGGCTTAAGGCGCAGCTTTGTTTATCGCTTCAAAATTTAGTAATCGGCCTGTTTTAGCGATATTTCCTATCTACTTTACATAAAATAAAAGATATTTTACTCCTGTATGTTTTTTGTAAAGGTGAGTTACGACTCTTTTTCTGTGTAAATCGAATAAATTGGTTCAAAGAATTTTAACAATTATACAATGAAGAAATTTACATGTATTCTAATTGCTCTCTTGGGTGGTTTTTTATCTGTACATGCGCAAACGTTTTCTGTTCAGGGAAATGTTGTAGATGAAGATAATATGCCACTGCCTGGAGTGAATGTATTGGTCAAGAACCAAACCCGAGGTACGGTAACCGATTTTGACGGTAATTTCACCCTCGATAACCTATCTGCTGGAGATGTTATTCAGTTCTCCTATGTAGGTTTTCAAATGAAGGAAATTACCCTTGTCGATGACTCTTTTTTAGACGTAGTACTACAAACAGATTCAGAGTCGCTGGCTGAGGTAGTCGTAATTGGATATGGTACTCAACAGCGAAAGGATATCACTGGGTCTGTTTCCCTGGTCTCTGAGCAGGTTATTGAAGAGCTGAATCCTATTAAGCTTGAAAATGCCCTTCAGGGAACTGCAGCAGGTGTGAATGTTCTGCCTTCATCTGGTGCGCCGGGTGCAGGGATCAGCATTAACATAAGGGGAATTGCGTCTAACAGTGTTAACCAGCCTTTGGTACTTATAGATGGTTACCAGGGAGATCTTGGAACGATTAATCCTAATGATGTTGCCTCTATTTCTATTCTTAAGGATGCGCAGGCAGCTATTTATGGTATCGCCGGGGCAAATGGGGTGGTATTGATCACCACTAAGTCTGGTAAGAAAAACACAGCTCCTGTAGTGAGGTTTGATTCTTATGTGGGTTTACAGGAGACCAGTAGAACAATCCCACAATTAAATGCCACGGAATATGCCTTGATCCTTA
Source organism: uncultured Flavobacteriaceae bacterium (assembly GCA_964627595.1). Classification (GTDB taxonomy): domain Bacteria; phylum Bacteroidota; class Bacteroidia; order Flavobacteriales; family Flavobacteriaceae; genus Salinimicrobium. The sequence continues at coordinate 18,032 of CAZVKA010000021.1, forward strand.
ATGAGAGCTATGCCAACAACGGGCAGGAAATTCCTTTTCCAGATGTAAGTGACCTGGGGGTTGGTACAGATTTTCAGGAAGAGGTATTTGATACTGCACCGGTATATAACCATAATTTAAGTATTTCTGGAGGAACAGAAAAGATCACCTATTCTATAGGAGGTTCTCAATTGTACCAGGAAGGTATTGTTGGCGCCGATAAATCTGACTTTACTAGGAATACTGCAAGATTCAGCCTGGGAATTGATATCACAGAGAAACTGAATTTCAATGCTAATTCTATCTATACTAACATTGACAGAAGATCGATCAATGAAAATGGATTAGGCTCTGTACTGTTCAATGCCTTGAATATTGCACCAACTTTCGCTGTAGACCAGGAAGATCTCCAGGGACTGCTTGGGAATGAGATCATCAACCCGCTTTCTCAAATAGAAAATACTTTTAATGATTACGACCTTAATAAGTTCAATGGTTCATTTGTGTTGGAGTATAACCCAATTGAAGAATTGACTTTCACTTCAAGAATAGGATATAGTCTAAGCAATAGTAAAGGGAAGGATTTCGCACCCATCGTAAATTATGGGCCAAGTAAGGTGTTTAATAATACAAGGAGTCAGGTGAACCAAAATAGGATAAATGACAACAGTTATACTTATGACCTCTTCGGAACCTATGAAGATATGTATAATGAAATACACCACGTAACTCTTACCGGAGGTATGACTGTGATCCGCAACTGGGGAGATGGTCTTTTCGCCACAGGCTTCGATGTTCCTAATAATTCCTGGGAATTTGCCGACATCAGTCTTGCCCGGGGCGCAAGCGACGCCTTGACCACCAGTGCATACGTGTATGACACCAGGAAATTGTCATTCTTTGGAAGGCTTCAATATGATTATAAAGGAAAATATCTTGTTTCTGGAATGTTGAGGAGAGATGCTTCCAGCAATTTTAGTCCAGACAACAGGGTGGGTTATTTTCCATCGGTTACTGCCGGATGGATCCTTACCGAAGAAGATTTCTTGAATGATTCTGAGGTAGTAGACTTCCTGAAGATAAGAGGTAGTTTCGGTACACTCGGTAACGATGAGACAGGCGCAACTAACTATTACAGAGCTCTCTTAAACGGGGAGGCCACGTATGTGCTTGACGGACAGCTGATCAATGGGGTTGCCCTTGGGAACCTGGCCAATCCTGATGCGGGCTGGGAAGAAGCTGAAAAAACAAATATTGGGGTAGATCTTAGAATGTTTAATAACAAGATAGATATTTCTGCCGATGTCTTTAGAGAAGATCGAAAAGATCTTCTTGTGGCAGGAATCCCTGTTTCAGGAATTTTTGGAGGAGGAGCGCCAGGTGCGGGATCTCCTACTATTAATGCAGGAACAACCCGTAATGAAGGGGTTGAATTCTCTGTGAGATATAACAAGGTAGTAAATGATGATTGGGACTTCAACATCTCTTATAACGCAATGTTCCTCAACAATGAAGTGATTAGCGTGGAGGGAACAGATTTTCTTCCTGGGGGACAGTTTGGGGTAGGACAACCACAACCCTCAAGATTTGAGGCAGGATTTCCAATCGGTTACTTCTACGGATACAAAACAGACGGGATTTTCCAGACCCCCGCTGAAGTTGCCGCTCATCCTTCTCAATTGGCTTTGGGTGCAGAGGCAGCACCGGGAGACCTGAGATATGTTGATATCAACGGGGACGGAGTGATCACTCCTGATGACCGTACTAACATTGGAGATCCAATTCCTGATGCGACTATGGGGCTAAACCTGAATATTAACTTCAAAGGATTTGATTTTGTGGCCTACACCTTCGCTTCTATTGGTAATGATATGGTGAGAAACTACGAAAGAAATCAACCTAACGTGAACCGTGCAGCCTATATTCTTGACAGATGGACTGGCCCTGGAACCAGTACTACAGTTCCCCGTGTAACTACAGGTGCTACTTCTAATATGGTGTTCTCAGATTATTATGTGGAAGATGCTTCCTACGCGAGAATCCAGAATGTACAATTGGGATACAGTTTTAACGGAGATATTCTTGAAAAACTAAACATGGACCGACTGAGGATATATACTGCGGTCAACAACCTGTACACTTTTACAGAATATCGTGGATTTGATCCTTCAGCAACCGGTGGAGCAGCTATTGGAGGAGGAATTGACTATGGATTCTATCCCCTGCCACGGATCTACCAGGTAGGCCTAAATCTTAATTTCTAAAATATTGCCTTATGAAGAAATATAATTTTAAAACTAAAACCCTTCTTGTGCTGCTTACCCTCACTTTGAGTATTGGGTGTACAGAAGATTTTTTAGATGAAACAAAGGAGTATAATATTTCCTCAGAAAACTATTTCAATTCTGAACAGGATTATTACAATGCTCTTATTGGAGTATATGATATACTTCAGTCAACCTATGTGAATGTATTGCTAGGGGAGATCGCCTCAGATAACACTTTGAGTGGGGGAGAAAGCGCCACAGATGTGATAGGTTTCCAGCAGGTTGATGAAATGACACATACACCTGTCAATGACAATCTTGACGATGTTTGGGACTGGAACTTTGCCGGGGTGCAACGTGCCAATTATATTCTGGAATTCGAAGACAAAACAGATTTTCAGGGCAAAGAGCAGATAATTGCGGAAACCCGTTTTTTAAGGGCTTACTTCACTTTTGAACTGGTTAAATGGTTTGGACCCCTGCCTTTATCAGGAGACAAGCGATTTGTACTGGGTGATGAGAAGACCATTCCACGTTCTCCTGTTTCAGAAGTATACGATCAGATAGAATCTGATTTGCAATATGCCATTGAGCATCTTGATTACACCGCACCACAGGTGGGGCGTGCTACAAAGGGGGCAGCCCAGGCGTTACTTGGAAAGGCTTACCTGTATCAGGACCAGTTCCAGGAGTCTGCGGCAGTGCTGACGGATCTTATTAACAGTGGACAATATCACCTTTATGGAACACATGAAGGTGAAGATTACGCTAACCTGTTTGAATTTATAGGTGAAAACAGCGGTGAATCTGTTTTCGAGATCCAGTACACCGGGGAGGAAGGTGCAGGTTTTGGATGTCTGCAATGTAGTGAAGGGAACGTAGCAGTAGGTTTCCAGGGGATTAGAAATTATACCGGTCCTTTGTTCGAATCAGGCTATAGTTTTAATGTTCCTGTACAGGAAGTGTACGAAGCATTTTCTGAAGAGGACATCAGGAGAGATTACTCCATTCTTGATATCGAAGCCTGGGCTGCAGAGACAGGGGCTACATATTCTGAAGGATATAAGCATACCGGTTTTTTCAACCGTAAATACCTTCCACGGAAAAATGAGAACCAGGGGGATACTAACCTGACTCAGCCTAACAATTACCGTGCAATAAGATATGCAGATGTGCTTTTAATGGCGGCTGAAGCTTTAGTTCGCGGCAACATTGATGAAGGTAGAGCCCGTACCTACCTGAACATGGTAAGGGAAAGAGCAGAATTGCAGCCGGTAACAGAGTCTGGTAACAATCTTCTGGAAACCATTTATAATGAGAGAAGGCTGGAACTTGTAGGTGAAGGTCATAGATTCTTTGACCTGGTAAGAACAGGAAGAGCTGCGCAAAATATTGATGGCTTCACAACTGGAAAAAATGAATTATTCCCTGTTCCATTAGAAGAAATTGAATTTTCTCAAGGAAACTGGAGCCAAAATCCTCAATACTAAAATGAGCATTATGAACAAATTTTTTAAAACAATTTTCGCGGTCTTTATTGCGCTGGCAGTAACAGGTTGTGATATGGACGACGATAATCTCGGTGTTGACCTGGAAAGCCTGGGAACACCTTCCAATTTAGGAGCTACCTTTCAGATCACCCAGGATAACACAGGATTAGTGACTATAACTCCCACCGGGGAGGGCGCAAACCTTTTCACGGTAGATTTTGGAGACGGTTCTGATCCCTCAGAGGAGCTGAGAATAGGAGAGCAGGTTGAGCATGTATATGCTGAAGGAAATTACGATGTGGTAGTAACCGGGACTAACCTGGCAGGTAAAACCTCCCAGGGAACTCAACCTCTTACTGTTTCCTTTAGACAGCCTGAAAATCTTGAAGTGGAAATTACAAAAGGTACTGATGGTTATTCTGTTACAGTTTCGGCTTCAGCAGATTATGCCGCAATGTTCGAAGTTTACTTCGGTGATGTTGAATCTGAGGATCCAACTCCGCTTATGATAGGCGAATCTGTAACGCATACATATGCCGAAATAGGGACTTATGACATTAAGGTAGTAGCCCTAAGTGGTGGTGCAGCAACTGTTGAATACACAGAAACTGTGGAAATGACAGGTCCGGTTCCTGCTCCTACTCCCAATAAATTAGCTGAAAGTGTTATCTCACTATTCAGTAATGCTTATACAAATGTGCCAGTCGATACCTGGAGAACGGAATGGTCTCAGGCAGATTTAGAAGAAACGGATATTGAAGGAAACGATGTCAAAAAATATTCAAATTTGAATTATGTGGGAATTTTAACGGAAAGCACACAGATTGATGCAACCAACATGACTCATTTCCGTACTGATATTTTCTCTCTTGATGCAGAAACTTTCAGAGTTAAACTCGTAGACTTCGGACCTAACGGTGTCTATGACGGAGGTGGTGATGATGTTGAGCATGAAGTGGTTATTGAAAACCCTGCTCAGGGAGAATGGGTAACAATAGACATACCTCTGGAAGATTTTACAGGTTTAACCACGAGAGCCCATATCTCGCAGCTAATTTATTCAGCAGCACCTGGAGGTGAGACTACTGTCTTGATAGATAATGTTTTCTTTTATGATGACAGTGTACAAATACCCACTTCCCCGGTTACTGCCGCTCCAACCCCAGTTCATGTAGAGGCTGATGTAGCGTCAATATTTAGTGATAAGTATACAGATCCCGCAGGAGTTAATTATTATCCAAACTGGGGTCAATCTACGACCTATGAATTGGTTTCTATTGGTGGAAATTCAGCGATTAAATATGGTAATGCAAATTATCAGGGAATTGAATTTGGTGAAACTATAGATGCAAGTGTATTTGAATCTGTCCACATCGATGTATGGTCTGGAGATTATTCCTCTATTCAATTCTTCCCGATTTCGGCTTCATCAGGAGAAAAAAGTGTAACCTTGGATGTAACTCCAAATCAATGGAACAGTATTGAAATTCCATTGTCTGAATTTACCAGCCAGGGGCTTAATATTAGTGATATTATCCAATTCAAATTTGATGTAACAGCTGCTCCCGGGGGTACTTTTTATATCGACAACCTTTACTTTTTTTCTGAGAGTAATGCGACTGCCGTTACATTACCGGTGACTTTTGAGAATTCTTCTTTAACGTATTCTCTTACTCCTTTTGGAGGAGCTGAATCTGCAGTTGAGGTAAATCCTTATCAACAGGGTATTAACCCAAGTAATACTGTAGTACGATTTACAAAACCAGCCGGAGCCGAATTTTGGGCTGGAACCACGCTGCAACTTGAAGAGCTTGTAGATTTTTCATCGACTCAAAAAATCAGTGTGAAAGTATTTTCTCCAAAAGCTGGGATTCCCGTGCTGTTAAAGCTTGAAAACAATGCCGATGCAGGTATTAATATGGAGGCTTTGGTAAATACCACCAAGGAAAATCAGTGGGAAGAACTTGTCTTCGATTACTCTGGACTAGATACTTCTCAAGAATATGGGAAAGTGATCATGTTCTTTGAATTCATAGAGGGTGTACCAGGAGATGGTTCAACTTACTATTACGATGATATTCAACTCATAAATTAAAAAGTATTGAAATGAAAAATAATTTATTAAATATCGCCCTTTCAGCCCTCATGCTGGTATTTTACACCAGCTGTGCTGATGACGATTTTAGCATTGGAGGGGTAACCGCTCCAACTATAATCGATGTAACCTCAGAAGTTGTGGGGGTTACTGAAGAAATGCCCAATGGTGACGGTAGTGGAATGGTGAATTTCAATGTCACTGCAGAAGACGCAATGACCTACAAGTTCATCTACAATGATGGCTTTACTGAAGTATCGCATGACGGTACTGCCTCTCATTCTTTTAATAAGAATGGGGTAAACGATTACCTGGTGACCGTGATTGCCTATGGTGCCGGTGGGACCTCGGCTAACACCACTACGTCGGTGACAGTTTTTAGTGATTTCAGTGATCCTGAAGCCGAACAATTGTTGACCGGTGGTAATTCTAAGACCTGGTATATTGCCGCAGCAGAACCAGGTCACCTTGCTCTAAGTCCTTCCTCCACATCTGAAGCTGGATGGGATGTGGCTGGTCAATGGTACTCAGCAGCACCTTACGAAAAGGCGGGTTCTGAGACCTCTTCTTGTTTCTATACCGATGAAATGATTTTTAGCTTGAATGAAAATGGTGAGATTATTTATAATTATGATAACAATGGAGCTACCTTCGTAAACGTGGACTATACTACCCAATTCGGTGGGGCCGGAACGGAGGATTCTTGTCTACCATTTGAAAGCCCGGCTGATATGAATGTTGCTTTATCTCCTGCGTCTTCAGGATTCCCTGGATCACGTGGTACAGTGATCAATATTCCAAGTGGAGGAACTATTAGTTACTATATAGGAGCCACATCATATGAGATCCTTTCTATTGATGAGAATACGATGCATTTGCGAGCTATCATGGGTAATAATCCGGCTTTAGCATGGTTTTTAAAATTAACCACCACTTCTCCAGATCAAGGTCCTGCAGAATTTGAAAGTGAATTCAGTAGACTGGTGTTCGAACAGGAATTTGAGGCAGGTGCTTTAAATACCAGTGTATGGAACTATGAAATTGGAAACGGTGAAAACGGCTGGGGTAATCAGGAAGCTCAGTATTATACTCAGGAAAACGTAAGTGTAGAAGATGGTAACTTGGTGATCACCGCTAAGGCTGAACCTACTAACGGATTTGATTATTCTTCTGGAAGGATCACCACCCAGGATAACTTCGAATTCACCTACGGAAGAGTTGATGTTAGGGCAAAACTTCCTTCAGGTGGCGGTGTATGGCCTGCAATCTGGATGTTGGGTGCCAACATTGATACGGTAGAATGGCCTGCAACAGGAGAGGTGGATATCATGGAGTATAAAGGCAATGTGCCAAATGAAGTTCACAGTACATTACATTTCCCCGGTAATTTTGGAGGCAATGGTGTAACTCAATCCACCACAGTAGAAAATGCAGAAACTGAATTCCACGTGTATTCGGTAGAATGGACAGAGGAGAGTATCGTGTTCCTGGTAGATAATGTTGCCTATCATACTTTCGAGAACACTGCTGACACACCGTTCCATGATGATTTCTTCCTTATCCTGAATGTAGCCATGGGAGGAACGTTTGGCGGTGCTATTGATCCCGGATTTTCAGAATCAGCCATGGTGGTTGATTATGTAAGGGTTTACCAGTAGCTCTTATCCACAAACTTTGTTAATCACCAGGGGGAGTAATTCTCCCCCTGGTATTTAATTGCCTTAAATGAAAAAAATAAGCATACTTTTTATATGCCTTTTTGGAGCTTTCTCTGTCCATGCGCAATCCTCAAGGATTCCCAGTTCTGTTGAGAATGTTGAAAAAAAGGTAGACTCTGTTCTTGCCTTAATGACCCTTGAGGAAAAGGTGGGACAGCTGGTACAGTACAACGGAAGCTGGGATCTTACCGGCCCTGCTTCTGAATTGGGAAACAAACAGAAGGAGGAAAACCTCAAAAAAGGAATGGTTGGTTCCATGCTGAATGTACTTTCTGTAGAAGCTACTACTGAAGCTCAGAAAATGGTCATGGAGAATTCCCGCCTTGGAATTCCGCTTATGTTCGGTTATGATGTCATCCATGGTTATAAGACCATGTTTCCCGTACCGCTGGGAGAAACTGCCAGTTGGGACCTGGAAGCGATGGAAGAAACAGCGAGAATTGCCGCTTTAGAATCTGTAGCTAACGGAGTGAACTGGACTTTTTCCCCCATGATCGATATTTCCCGTGATGCCCGTTGGGGGCGTATCATGGAAGGATCTGGCGAGGATCCTTATCTTACAGCGCAGGTCGCTGTGGCAAAGATAAAAGGTTACCAGGGTGAAGATCTTTCAGATCCTAAAACCATTGCTGCTACTGCCAAGCATTTCGCAGGTTATGGTTTTGCTGAAGCGGGCCGTGATTACAATACGGTACACGTTGGCGACAATGAGCTGCACAATACCATTTTACCACCATTTAAAGCGGCTGCAGAAGCCGGGGTGGCGACATTTATGAATTCTTTTAACGACCTGGACGGGACTCCCGCTACCGGTAGTAAATACCTGCAACGGGATATTCTAAAAGGTGACTGGAACTGGAGCGGTTTCATGGTTTCAGATTGGGGTTCCATAACAGAAATGGTAGATCACGGTTTTGCCCGTGACAAGAAACACGCTGCCGAGATCGCCATGAAAGCAGGAAGCGATATGGACATGGAAGGCGGAGCCTATGAAGCCGGGCTTGTTGAGTTGGTTGAGGAAGGGGATCTTGATGAAGCACTTATCAACGATGCGGTGAGACGCGTACTTCGCGTTAAATTCAAATTGGGTCTTTTTGAAGATCCTTACCGCTACTCGAATCCTGAAATGGCCCAAAAGCTGAACATGGAGGAGCATTTGAAAGTGGCACGTGATGTTGCGAGAAAGTCTATTGTCCTTCTCAAAAATGAAAACAACGTTCTGCCTCTTAAACCTTCCGCGAAAAAGACCATAGCGGTTATTGGTCCATTGGCTGATGATAAGGATACCCCGATTGGAAACTGGAGGGCACAGGGGGAAACGAATTCTGCAGTATCCCTTCTCGAAGGAGTGAAAAATGCAGTGGGCAAAGGCGTAAAAGTTACTTATGCCAAAGGTGCCGATCTTGGAGTAGGGGAGCGCAGCTTCCTGATGCCTTTAGAGATCAACAAGACCGACAGATCTGGCTTTGCTGAAGCGATCAAAAAGGCTAAAAATGCAGATCTTGTTATCATGGCCCTGGGAGAAGATGCTTTCCAGAGCGGTGAGGGAAGAAGCCAGGTGAATATTGGCCTGGAAGGTCTGCAACAGGAGTTGCTCGAAGAAATGCACAAGGTGAACAAGAACATTGTCCTGGTATTGATCAACGGAAGACCTCTGGAGATCACCTGGTCTTCAGAAAATATTCCTGCTATCGTGGAAGCATGGCAGTTGGGTTCTGAAAGCGGAAATGCCATTGCAGATGTACTTTTTGGGAAGTACAATCCTTCTGGAAAACT
>CAZVKA010000022.1:0-27330 GCA_964627595.1 uncultured Flavobacteriaceae bacterium
TTCTTTATGAATAATTTGTTGTCTATAGGATGGTATTTCATCGATGTATTTTTTTGGAATTTCTCAAAATTAAGGGTTTTGAAAGCAAATGTTCTAACAGAGTTAAAAAAATTTGCCGAAGCCTAAGTTTTCTTTAATTTCAGGCCGAATTAAACTTTCAATATGAAAAGAACTATACTTTTTCCAATTTTATGCCTGTTTCTGGGTGCAGATACTGCCTTTTCTCAGCAACCCGCGACTACGGGGGAAGCATTACGGGAATCCCTTCAGAAGAAAGAGCGGGTCACACAAAATTCCGAAGTTAAAAATCTACCCCTTAAGAATATTGGTCCTACAGTGATGAGCGGAAGGGTGACAGATTTTGCGGTGAATCCCGATAATCCCATTGAATTCTATGTGGCTTATTCCACCGGTGGCGTATGGTACACCAATAATAATGGTACTTCCTTTACCCCTGTCATGGATAATGCTGCCACCCAAAACGTGGGAGACATTGCTGTTGACTGGAAGAATGGAACTCTATGGGTGGGGACCGGGGAAGTAAATGCTTCCAGATCTACCTATGCCGGAGTCGGTCTATTAAAATCTGAAGATAAGGGCCAGACCTGGCAGTTCATGGGTCTGCCTGATTCACATCATATTAGCAGGATTCTTATCAATCCCAATGACCCTAATGAAATAGTGGTTGGGGTGACAGGTCATTTATATTCCGCCAACAAAGAACGCGGGATCTTCAAAACCACCGATGGCGGTAAAACCTGGAAAAAAACACTGTACATCAACGACCAGACCGGTATCATTGATGTTGCCGAAGTTCCGGGGAATTTCAATGTTCTATATGCTGCAGCCTGGGACAAGGATCGTAAGGCCTGGAATTTTCGAGGCTCAGGAGAGGGAAGTGGGATCTATAAAAGTACTGATGCGGGTGCTACCTGGAACAAGATTTCCAAACCAAATTCAGGATTTCCAACCGGGAAAGGAGTTGGAAGAATAGGGCTTTCGGTATATGATGACCAGACGCTTTATGCCATTGTGGACAACCAGGATCATCGGGAGAAGGAGGAAAAGGAAGAGGAGGCGGAAGGTCTTCAGAAAGATGATTTTAGAAAGATGAGCGTTTCGCAATTTGAAAAGTTGGACAATGAGGAGCTGGAAAACTATTTACGCGGAAATAATTTTAAAGACAAATACACCTCAAAAAGTGTGAAGGAACTGATCAGGAAAGGAGAGGTGAAGCCTGTAGACCTTACCCTTTACCTGGAGGATGCCCATTCGGAGATGTTCGATACCCCGGTGATTGGAGCTGAGGTTTATAAAAGTACTGATGGCGGGAAGACCTGGAACAGAACACATGATGAATTTCTTGACGATCTTTACTACAGCTACGGGTATTACTTTGGAATGGTGCATGTAGACCCTTCGAATGAAGATGCCATCTACATTTACGGGGTGCCGATCCTGAAGTCTAAAGACGGTGGAAAAACCTTTACTTCCATAGATGCTGAAAATGTACATGCAGATCATCATGCACTGTGGATCAATCCTGAAAGACCGGGTCACCTTATCGATGGAAATGACGGAGGGATCAATATCTCTTATGATGACGGTGCGAACTGGGAGGTAAAGAACAGTCCTGCTGTGGGACAATTCTACTCTGTTCAGGTAGATAATAAGAAACCGTATAACGTTTACGGAGGTTTACAGGACAATGGAGTTTGGTATGGTGCCCATACGAATGTTGAGAATCTGCGCTGGCAGGTGACCGGAGACTATGATTTCAAGAGGATCATGGGAGGCGACGGAATGCAGGTGGAAGTGGATTCCCGCAATCCGGATATCGTTTACACCGGTTTTCAGTTTGGCACCTATTTTAGGTTGAACCTGGCTACGGGAGAGCGAAAGTATATCCAGCCAAAGCATGATCTTGGTGAACGGCCTTACCGTTTCAACTGGCAAACGCCCATCCTGCTTTCTCCGCACAACCAGGATATTCTTTATCTGGGAGGAAATAAGCTTATGAGAAGCATGGATCGCGGGGAGAATTGGACCGCGATTTCCGGTGATCTTACCGAGGGTGGAAAGCCCGGAAACGTGCCTTTTGGAACCCTCGCCAGCATTAGTGAATCTCCATTTCAGTTTGGATTGATCTACACCGGGAGTGATGACGGCCAGGTGCAGGTGACCAGGGATGCGGGTGCCAGCTGGACCCGTATCAGCGAAAAACTTCCGAAGGATCTTTGGGTTTCCAGAGTTATTGCTTCAGAGCACAAAAAGGAAAGAGTTTATGTAACGCTCAACGGCTATCGATGGGATGATTTCACTCCTTACGTATACGTTTCAGAAGACTACGGAAAGAACTGGAAAAGCATCAACGGAAATCTGCCGCTTGCGCCGGTGAATGTGATAAGGGAAGATCCCAAGAACGAAAACGTGCTTTACCTGGGAACAGATAACGGGGTATACGTATCGATGGACCGCGGCCAGAACTGGCAGCCGTTCAAAACCGGAATTCCAAATGTGGCCGTCCACGACCTTAGGGTGCAGGAAGAAGAGCAGCACTTGGTGGTGGGAACCCATGGAAGATCCATTTACATTGCTGATATTGCTCCTGTTTCAAACATGGATCCTGAGAAGATCGGGAAAGAGGTGTGGCTTGCACCCGTGGCCGATGTGAAATTCTCGCCGCGCTGGGGCAGCAGTTATAACAAATGGAGAGATCCGTTTGTGCCCGAACTTGATTTGGTGTTCTACAGCAATTCGGCGGGTACGGCTAAAGTTTCTATTGAAAATGAAGAAGGGCTGATCCTGCGCGATTTTGAGGTGAAAACTGAAAAAGGGTATAATCATGTGGATTATGATCTGACCATTTCCGAAGATAGCGCGAAAAAACTGAGTGAGAAAACAGAGGTGAAGGCCGATAAACCTGAGGGAGCCAGTCATTATATTCCAAAGGGAAATTATAAGATCAAAGTTAAGGTAAGTGGTTCAGAATCAATGCAGGAATTCGAGGTGAAGTAGGTTTTTAGAAACTCTAAAAAAAGAGTAGTAGAAATATATATAAGGAATTTAAGGCTTTTTTGGTCTTTTTCCGGGAAAGCCTGATTTTGTAATAGCATTTAGTTGATATGCAAATCCCCAGATGGTTTCACAATTCTGAAATCATTCTCTTTAAACCGATTCTAAATAGCGATTAATTGGAGTAGTAATATTTGTTAATGAGGTGAAACGACGTATTTTTGTGTCACTTTATTAAAATAATCATAAAATTTATGGCAAAATCTGCGCTATTAAAGTCATCTCTGGCCAAGAAGTACTGGATGGCTTTCACCGGCCTTTTTCTATGTTTGTTTCTGGTGGGGCACCTTGCGGGGAATCTTCAGTTGTTGGCTTCCGGAGCGGGTGCGAGAGACCAGTTCAATGAATATGCACTTTTCATGACCACCAATCCGGCGGTGAGAATACTGTCAATTGTCACCTTTGCGAGTATCCTCTTTCATGTAATTGACGGTATCATTCTTACCATCAAAAACCATAAGGCCCGGCCTCAAGGCTATGTGAGCTTTAAGCCGGCTACTAATTCAAAGTGGTCCTCAAGAAATATGGGGATCTTGGGAACAGTTATTCTGGCTTTTATCGTGATCCACCTGGTGAATTTCTGGGGGCAAATGAAGTTTGGAGGGCTTGATAATACTGTATACACTACTGCCAGTGGTCAAGAAGTTAAAGATCTATACACCCTTACAATAAAGACTTTTCAGGACCCTGAAATGGGATTGGTATGGGCGCTAATTTATTTAGTGGCGATGATCGCTATCGCCTTTCATCTGTATCATGGCTTTGGAAGTGGCTTCCAGTCCCTGGGTGTAAATCATCCCAAGTACAATAATTTCATAAGAAAAGTGGGAGTAGGTTTCGCGATTCTTGTGCCGTTAGCATTCGCCATTATACCTTTTTACATCTATTTTGTACTAGAAAAAATTTAAGCTATGGGAGTATTGGATTCAAAAGTACCACAAGGGCCCCTGGCCGATAAGTGGGTAAATCATAAAAACGATATCAATCTCGTTAACCCTGCCAACAAACGTAATATTGATATTATCGTTGTAGGTACGGGGCTCGCGGGAGGAAGTGCTGCCGCTACCCTGGCCGAGTTGGGGTATAACGTAAAGACTTTTTGTTACCAGGATTCCCCAAGACGTGCGCACTCTATTGCTGCACAGGGAGGAATTAACGCAGCCAAGAACTACCAGGGAGACGGGGATTCAGATTACCGTCTTTTCTACGATACTGTAAAAGGAGGTGACTACCGTGCCCGTGAAGCGAACGTTTACCGTTTGGCTGAAGTTTCAGGAAATATTATTGACCAGTGTGTGGCACAAGGTGTTCCTTTTGCCCGTGAATACGGTGGTCTTTTGGATAACCGTTCTTTTGGAGGGGTATTGGTTTCCCGTACGTTCTATGCTAAAGGACAAACCGGGCAGCAACTTCTTTTAGGTTGTTACTCTGCCATGAACAGGCAGATCAACCGCGGTAAGATCAAATCTTACACCCGTCATGAAATGCTTGATGTGGTGCTGATTGGCGGGAAAGCCCGTGGGATCATTGCACGGGATCTGGTTACCGGTGAAATTGAAAGACACAGTGCGCATGCGGTAGTGATCGCTTCCGGTGGATATGGAAACGTTTTCTTCCTTTCTACCAACGCGATGGGGAGTAACGTAACTGCTGCCTGGAAAGTGCACAAAAAAGGGGCGTTTTTCGCTAATCCTTGTTTCACACAAATTCACCCAACCTGTATTCCGGTTTCGGGAGAACACCAGTCAAAATTGACGCTGATGTCTGAATCTCTTCGGAATGACGGTCGAATCTGGGTTCCGAAAAAGCTGGAAGATGCCAAGGCAATTCGCGAAGGAAAACTGAAGCCTACAGAACTGGCCGAAGAGGATCGCGATTACTACCTGGAAAGACGTTATCCGGCGTTTGGTAACCTGGTGCCTCGAGATGTGGCTTCCAGGGCTGCAAAAGAGCGTTGTGATGCCGGTTTTGGTGTGAACAAAACAGGAGAAGCGGTTTACCTTGACTTCAGCGCGGCTTTTATGCGCTACGGAAAAGAGGCTGTTTCCACACAAAAAATAGAAAATGCTTCCGATGAAAAGATCCTTGAGCTTGGAAAACAAGTGGTAGAGGCCAAATACGGAAACCTTTTCCAGATGTATGAAAAGATCGTGGATGAGAATCCATACGAGACCCCAATGAAAATCTATCCTGCGGTTCACTATACCATGGGAGGACTTTGGGTTGATTATAATTTACAGACTACCGTTCCCGGATTATTCGCCGCGGGAGAAGCCAACTTCTCAGATCACGGTGCCAACCGTCTTGGGGCATCAGCATTGATGCAGGGTCTTGCCGACGGATATTTTGTACTTCCTTACACTATGGGAGATTATCTTGCAGATGATATCAGAACCGGAGCAATCCCGACAGATTCCAAAGAATTTGATGAAGCTGAGGACAAGGTGCGCGAGCAACTTGCCAAATTTATCGGTGCAAATGGAACAAAGTCTGTAGATGATTTCCATAAACGTCTTGGTAAGATCATGTGGAACAAGGTTGGAATGTCCAGAAATGCTGAAAATCTTAAAGAGGCTATCCAGGAGATCAAAGCTCTGCGTGAGGAATTCTGGAGAGATGTGAAAGTACCCGGAAGTATCAATGAAATGAACCCTGAGCTTGAAAAAGCCGGTAGGGTTGCCGATTTCCTTGAATTGGGAGAACTTTTTGCCAAAGACGCCCTGCACAGAGAAGAATCTTGTGGAGGTCACTTTAGGGAAGAGTTTCAGACTGAAGAAGGGGAAGCCCTTAGGGATGACGAGAACTTTATGTATGTGGCCGCATGGGAATTCACGGGAGAACCCGGCGATGCGATCCTGCATAAGGAAGACCTCAAGTACGAGAACATCGAAGTAAAAACAAGGAGTTATAAATAGATATGAGAATTTAGTATTGAGTAGTGAGACCCTTTCTTACTCAATACTAAGTACTCACTACTCAATACTAACAGTATGAATCTTACACTAAAAATATGGCGTCAAAAAGATGCCAACGCAAAAGGAGGTATTGAAACCTACCCATTAGGAGGTGTTGATCCAGATATGTCATTTCTCGAAATGCTTGATGTCCTTAATCAGGAGTTGATAGAAAAGGGAGATGAGCCGGTGGTTTTTGACCACGACTGTCGTGAAGGGATTTGCGGTACCTGTAGTCTCCAGATCAATGGAGAGCCACATGGACCTGATCGTGGAATTACAACCTGCCAGCTTCACATGAGAATGTTCAATGATGGAGATACTATCACCATTGAGCCTTTCAGAGCTGCAGCATTCCCGGTTATCAAGGATCTTGTTGTTGACAGAACTTCTTTTGAGAGAATTCAGCAGGCGGGAGGATATATTTCTGTGAATACTTCAGGTAATACACAGGATGCGAATTCTATTCCCGTTGCCAAAGACAAGGCAGACGCTGCTTTTTATGCCGCCACCTGTATTGGATGCGGGGCTTGTGTGGCAGCTTGTAAAAATGCCAGTGCCATGTTGTTCACTTCTGCCAAGGTAAGCCAAATGGCGTTACTTCCGCAGGGAGAGGTGGAAGCCAGCCGCAGGGTTTTGGCCATGGTAGAGCAAATGGATAAAGAAGGCTTCGGAAACTGTACCAACACTGGAGCCTGTGAAATAGAATGTCCTAAAGGGATCTCTTTAGAGAATATTGCGCGCATGAACAGGGAATACCTGAAAGCCAGCGTAAAATAGCATTTTATAACACATAAGAATGAAAGATCCCGGGCTTTGCAGTCCGGGATTTTTTTTGCACCTTAAATAAAAAAATAATGTCAGCAGGTAATACTATTTCCTCCAAACTTCCGAAGCATAAAACCAGCATTTTTTCAGTCATGGGAAAAATGGCTCACGATCACGGTGCCGTGAACATGTCACAGGGATATCCCAATTTCGAGACAGATGAACACCTGAAGGATCTGGTGACAAAAGCGATGAAAGATGGCTACAACCAATATGCGCCGCTGGCGGGGATTCCTCAGCTTAGGGAGCAGATAGTTAATAAGATCGAATCCCTGCACGATAAGAGATACAACCCTAATAAAGAGATCACTGTAACCAACGGGGCTACGCAGGCCCTGTTCCTTGCAATTACAGCCTTTGTGCAGCCCGGAGATGAGGTGATCGTGCTGAAGCCTGCCTATGACAGTTATGAACCGGCCATTGAACTGAATGGAGGTAAACCTGTGCTGGTGCAAATGAAGGGTGAAAATTATGAAGTGGACTGGAATGAAGTGAAGGAAAAGGTGTCCTCCAAAACCAGGATGCTCATTATCAATACACCTCACAATCCAAGCGGCAGGATTTTTTCAAAAGGTGATATGGAGGAGCTTCAAAACATATTGCGCGACACCAATATTATTCTCCTGAGTGACGAGGTGTATGAACACATCATTTTTGATGAAGCCAAACATTACAGTGCCTCTGCTTTCCCCGCACTTTCAGAAAGGGCTGTTGTTTGCGCTTCCTTCGGAAAAACATTTCACAACACCGGCTGGAAAATGGGATATTGCGTCGCTCCTGCCGAACTGATGAAAGAAATATGGAAAGTGATGGAAGTGAATGTTTTCTGCGTCCATCACCCTACTCAGCGGGCCTTTGCCGAATATCTCAAAGATTCAAAACATTATTTGCAACTTGGAAGGTTCTATCAGGAAAAACGGGATAGATTCCTGGAGCTGGTCAAAGACACAGCATTCATGGCGATCCCTGCAAAGGGGACTTATTTCCAGCTGCTCGATTATTCCCATATCACTGATGAACCCGATGTGGATTTCTCGCGTAGATTGATCACTGAATACAACCTCGCCAGTATCCCTGTCTCGGTTTTTAACCTGGATCAACTTGATCAAAAGCAGTTGAGGTTTTGTTTTGCCAAGACAGACGAGACTTTAATTCAAGCCGCAGAGATCCTGAAGAAGGTGAAATAAGTTTACTGCTCTTCCTCCCGCTGCTTCAGCTTTTCGTTGACAAAGCCTCGAACAACTTCTGTAGTGACGCCAAATATGACATGGGCGAGTAGCTCGTGCATTTGGGTTTTTAAAGGGATCTTATCGGGGCTTCTGTCCAGTCCTAATAAAGGGAGACTTGTTTCATGAGTGGTGGCCCATGTGGTGCCGCCAAGTATAGCTCCATCGAGAATATTTACCTCTGTATCATCTCTTTTCCCATAGCCGTACACAGCGCCAACAGTAGCTCCAAGAGGTATATTTACCAGTTGCTCAGCGATCCCTTCATTTTCCAGTTTTATTGGAGTTCCGGTGAATTTCACCGCCAGTTGATCCATTACTTTTATTTGGGCAGATTTTTCATCGATCTTCCTTACCTGCAGAAAGCGCTCTACGGTAGATTTTAAAGCGCTGCCGGCTAATCCTCCTATGAAGCCTGCGAGTATTCCGCGGGAGGCATTAGAGGGAAAAGAATCTTTATTAAAAAAATTATTTAAACTCATAGCAAAAGAATTTTAGGCAAATAAAGCTATTCATTGTAAGAGTGCTTTACAAGCATTTAACATGTATTTAGCAGCGTCCCGTGAAATTTTGATAAATTTACATATGGCAAAAAACTTAAAGACAGCTTTGCTTCAGGTCGACCTTATTTGGGAGGATATTGAAGCCAATAAAAAGAAATTTGAAGAAAAGATTTCTACACTTTCAGCAGATATAGATCTTGTTATACTGCCTGAAATGTTTACTACCGGATTTTCTATGAATGCAGAAAATTTAGCCGAACCTGCAAAAGGTCCCTCTTTTGAATGGATGCAAAGAATGGCTTCAGAAAAAAATGCCGCCGTCACAGGTTCTATTATTACTTCTGAAAATGGTCTTTTTTACAACCGGTTGTATTTTGTTTTTCCGGATGGAACTTCTGAAAAATATGATAAGAAACACACCTTTACCCTGGCTAAGGAACATGAAACCTATGCCTCGGGAAGGGAAAGACTTATTGTAAATTACAAAGGCTGGAAGATTTGTCCGTTGGTGTGTTACGATTTAAGATTTCCTGTATGGGCCAGGAATACTATAGATTACGATCTTTTACTGTATGTGGCCAATTGGCCTGCGCCACGTGTTCATGCCTGGGATATTCTTTTGCAGGCACGCGCCATTGAAAATATGAGCTACTGCATTGGGGTGAACAGAGTAGGCAGGGATGGTAAAGACCTGGATTACGTTGGTCACTCTGCTGTTTATGACGGTCTGGGAAAAAGAGTTTCTAAAACCACTTCTGAAAATGAATTTTCTGAAGAAGTAATCCTGGAAAAGGATTATTTAAATGAGATCCGTTCTCAACTCAGGTTCCTGCAGGACAGAGATAAATTTACTCTACATTGAAAGGTTGGGTAACATCCCAGTTGGCACGCACGTCAAGCACATCAGGGAAATAGACCACTTTCTCGGGTTGTCTTCTTTCCAGGAAAGCACCACTGTCCCATATCCTGTTCTCATTGGTGTCGTAAACCAGTCTTAGCAGGTATTTTCCCGGCTTAATATTTTGAAAGTTGATGGAGGTGTTCCCCGTGCTGTATTTTTCAGCTTCTACCACGCCTTTTTCGGTGGTGAGCTGTAGGATGACAGGAAATTCCCGAACGTTCTGCAGGTTGATCACCAGGTTCCCGTAATCTGAAAATGCCTGGGTCCTTATCTGCGTTTTAATTGTGTCGTTTTCCTTTCCGAAGAAATCGGAAAAGGCTCCCGGGAGAGCAGTTACCCGGTAAGTTTGCCGTTCCTTTTTATCAAAAGACACTTTGAATTCATTGGTCCAGCTGTTATAAACGCTGGTGAATGGCACTTGCACTGTATCCTTATCTACAATGCTTATCAGGGAATCATTGGTTGCTATAAGGGGTATATTAGGCAGGATGAGAAGGTCCTGTGCAAAGTTGATCGTGGAGGTTGGAAAAAAGGTGAACTGCAGGGAATCCTGCTTCATTTCCTTAATGCGGGTGAGCAGAGTATCTCTATAACCCGGTGTTTCTACAGTGATCCTTAAAGTGTCTCTTTCTAAAGCCGGTTTATACCAGTAATGCAAAGTATCTTTTTCACGGTCCTTAGTGATCCTGCTGACAAAATCTTCAGGTTTTGGAGAGATCATTTCGATCTTTAAACTGTCGGGTTCAGTTACTCCTTCATAACCAAGCAACAGGTGCTGAGCAGCTTTTTGTTGTGGCCTTACAAATTTAAAAGTAGGATCTTCTCTGAACAGGATCAGATCAAAAACGCTTTCTGTGGGAATGGTAATATATTCATCGGCAAAAGCAATTTTATCTGTGCCGGGATCAAAAAGGTAATTATTGTTGACGTCTCTCATTCCTACCAACTGGTAAGTACCTTCTTTTAGATTTCGCAGTTCGAATGTGGTAAGACTATCAAGAGTGTTGGTAACGTACCTTGGTATGCGGTTATAAACGACAGAATCTGTGTAAGTGGAATCCACTTCATAGAGCATCACAGAAATGAATGGATCTGGCATCTTCAATAGGGCATCAGATACATTTCCGGCAACTGTGAGGGAGTCAATGTAAGGACCTGTAGAGAAAGCGTAGGTGAAATAATCTAAGGGATTACCTTCATTATTATCGGTAATGCTTCGGCCAAAATTTATCGTATAAGTGGTGTTGGGTTCTAGAGTATCTGTGATTTTAATTCTAACCGATTTACTGGCGGTTCCAAGAGGGGTGATCTCTGGTCTTGGATCCATGGGAGGCGAAATGATTATTTGTCGTTGCGGATCTTTCATTTTAATATATTCATTAAAATAGATCCTTATTTCTTCGGCGTCAAAATTGGTGGTAAAATTTTCGGGTCTTGCCCTGATGTATTCCGGTGGGGTTTCATCTACCGGACCTCCATCTGGTGTTCCTCGTTTTGCACAACCTGCAAGAGCAACAAACAGTATCAATAAAAAATAAATGGAACCGGGTTTATTCATCCTTGAAAATTTGTACAAAGAAACGATTTATTCTGCTATTTTAGAAGAAGGTCAATGGGTGAAGGCCATGGTGGCGATACTAATTTTCACGCCCTTGACCTGAAGCAGTTTCTCTGCACAGGCTTCTAAAGTGGCTCCTGTGGTAACCAGGTCATCTACCAGCAATACATGTTCGTTCTTCAACTCTAGCGGACTTTCCACTACAAAAGTTTCCCCGATACTTCCCCAGCGGGCAAAACGCTTCTTCACCGTTTGCGTCTTCGAAGCATTCTTTTTCAAAAGAAGGTGGTCTGCGTATGGAACTTCTAATGCTTTGGCGATCTCTCTGCCAAAATTCTCTACCTGGTTAAATCCTCGTTTTTTTAATTTGTTTTTATGAAGCGGGACAGGGATCACCAGGCTTATATTTTTATAATTTTCCTGCTCCCTTAGCTCCTTTCCCATCCAGGTGCCTAAAAAGGTTCCAATCTCCCGGTGTCCGCGATATTTAAGGTTATGAATGAGTTGTTGGACCATTCCCTTTTTTTCGAAAAGTAAGAGGGAAGAAGCGTTTTCCACCGGTATCCTTCCGTAGAAAACAGCTTCAACAGGATTGTCTTTTTCTTTATGGAAATTCGTTACCGGCAGGGCATGTAAACACGTTGTACAGACTACTTTTTCCTGTGCCGAAAGAGCTGATTCACAGGTGCTGCAAATTCGGGGAAATAGTAAATCCACAAAATCGTGAAACATTTGTTAAGGAATTAGTAAAAACAATCGTAAAACCTATAAATTTACAATATAAACCGAAAACCGACTTATTATGGCTAACGAAAAAAGCAACAATGCCTTGAAGATCCTTACCGGCGTTCTGGCGGTAGCTTTAATCGCATTAGCAATTTACACAGTTAAATTTTACAACGAGGAGCAGGAGAACAAGGAGTTGCTGCAAAAGGAGAAGGCAGTTATTGAAGGGGAGCTAAACGATTTGATCGTAAAATATGATGAAGCTATTGCTGAAAACGAAGGCCTTGACAGCGAATTAGTGGCTGCAAGGGAGCGAATTGTAACCCTGCGAGATTCTGTACAGGATATGGAAGCCAATCTGGTAATGATTAGACGATACCGGCAGGAGTTGAGTAACTTAAAGGAAGAGAGGGAACAATTATTTAGAGTTGTTGATAGCCTAAGTAATCAGAATCGTATGTTGATCACTGAAATTGACAGTACTAATAACGTGTTACTTGAAAGAACCAGGGTTTCAGACTCACTGAAGGCACAGACGCAAACCATGGCAAACCAGATTGACCGGGCCTCCCAATTAAAGGTAAGCAACCTTAGAGGTGAGGGTGTGATTGAAAGAAACAGCGGTCGCCTGGTAGAAAATGATCGAACCAGGAGAGTTGACAAAATAAGAACCTGTTTTACCATTACGCCAAACTCCCTGGCTGAAGCAGGGGAAAAAGATCTTTATGTACAGGTATATAATCCTAACAATAATCTTGTTGGGGATCAGATTGCAGTACAGCATGATGGAGGTGTGATGGTATATAGTGCCGCTACAAAAGTGTATTACGAAAACGAAGAGCTCGATGTCTGTATCCTGGCCAATACCCTGGAGGAAAACCTAATTGAAGGTAATTACAAGGTGCTGGTCTATAACGGTGCAAATTTGATAGGGGCGACAAACTTTAGCCTGCGATAAGAAGCTGAAATTAAATAATACAACCGCCTTGGTACTATTCAGGGCGGTTTTTTTATTTTTGCTGCATGGCAAAACAAGAAGATCTTTTCAAAAATGTAATTTCCCATGCCAAGGAGTATGGGTACATATTCGCATCAAGTGAAATTTATGACGGCTTAAGTGCAGTCTATGATTACGGACAGAATGGTGCTGAACTTAAAAAAAACATTCGGGATTACTGGTGGAAAAGCATGGTGCAGCTGCACCAGGAGATCGTGGGGCTCGATGCTGCAATCCTTATGCATCCTGCAACCTGGAAAGCTTCCGGGCATGTAGATGCTTTTAACGATCCGCTTATTGACAACAAAGACTCCAAAAAAAGATATCGTGCAGATGTGCTGGTAGAAGATTATGCTGAAAAACTTTATCAGAAAGCGCAAAAAGAAATTGAAAAAGCCAGAAAGAGGTTTGGAGAATCCTTTGATGAGGAGCAGTTCGTCAACACCAATGACAGAGTGCAGCGATATCTGGGTGAGCGTAGAGCTATCCTGGAGAGACTGGGAGACTCTCTAACTAAAGAAGACCTGAAGGATGTGAAAGCCCTTATCGAGGAATTAGGTATTGCCGATCCTGAAACAGGTTCAAAGAACTGGACCGAGGTAAGGCAGTTCAACCTTATGTTCGGAACCAAATTGGGAGCATCTTCAGAAACAGCTTCCAGCCTTTATCTTAGACCTGAAACCGCCCAGGGAATTTTTGTGAACTTTTCGAATGTTCAAAAAACCGGCCGCATGAAAATTCCTTTTGGTATTGCACAAACCGGAAAGGCTTTTAGAAATGAGATTGTGGCGAGGCAATTCATCTTTAGAATGAGGGAATTTGAACAAATGGAGATGCAATATTTTGTTCGCCCGGGAGAAGAGCTCAAGTGGTACGAGCACTGGAAAGAGGTAAGGCTAAAATGGCATATGTCCCTTGGCTTAGGCGAAGAGAATTACCGTTTCCATGATCACGATAAATTAGCTCATTATGC
The DNA here is from genome assembly GCA_964627595.1 of uncultured Flavobacteriaceae bacterium. Taxonomy (GTDB): domain Bacteria; phylum Bacteroidota; class Bacteroidia; order Flavobacteriales; family Flavobacteriaceae; genus Salinimicrobium. The sequence goes on from CAZVKA010000022.1 coordinate 13,742, forward strand.
TAATGCCGCAGCAGATATTGAATTCAATTACCCATTCGGGTTTAAGGAACTGGAAGGGATCCATTCCAGAACAGACTTTGACTTGAAAGCTCATGAAGAGCATTCAGGTAAAAAACTGCGATTCTATGATCCTGAACTTAAGGAAAATTACGTTCCTTACGTAATTGAGACTTCGATTGGTTTGGACAGAATGTTCCTGGCGGTACTATCGGCCTCTTTAAAAGAGGAGGAACTGAAAGACGGCAGCACAAGGACCGTTCTTAAATTGCCCGCCATTCTTGCCCCGTATAAAGCTGCCGTGTTGCCACTTGTTAAGAAAGACGGACTTCCTGAGGTAGCGCAGGAGATCATTGAAGACCTAAAGTGGGATTTCAATATACAGTATGATGAGAAAGATGCCATTGGAAGGAGATATCGCAGACAGGATGCTGCAGGAACTCCACTATGTATAACGGTTGATCATGATACTTTAGAAGATCGAACTGTAACAGTAAGATTCAGAGACAGCATGGAGCAAAAAAGAGTGCCTATAAACGAACTTTCAAAAGTAATCTCTTCTGAAGTTGATTTTAAACACTGGCTAAAGAAATAGGTAAAAATTCTTAAATTCTGTTAATAAAAGGATAATTCAACTTTGGATTATCCTTTTGTTGTTTACACTCTTTTTTAAATCAGTAAATTTAGGCTTTCAAAAAAAGGCTCCCTGGATGTTAAAAAATTACTGCTTTTTATTTTTACTATTATTTTTAGTGAGCGGAAACCTGGTGGCGCAGCTCAATGAGAGGGCCAGGCCAGTGCTTTCAGGATCTGCAAGAGCCATAAGTTCAGATGCAATTTCCACCAAAGAACTTTTACCTCCTTCAGGAAAATTCAAGATTTATAATCCAAAAAATAGAAGTTCAAATATTGTTGTTCCGGGGAAGGGTTATCCAAAAACTATTGACGCTGCCTGGCAAAAGGAAGCCGGGGAAATTCCCGGTAAAAAACCTATTTTGACCTTTGATGCGGCTACTTCAGGTTCTACGCCTACTGATCCCACCGGTGCCGTGGGGCCAAATCATTACGTGAATGCGTGGAACTCTGCTTTTGCTATTTATGACAAAGAGGGTAATGTACTCTCACCACCGGCCGACCTAAAGACCATTGGGGGTACTTTTGCTGGGGAAGACCTGGGTGATCCCATTGTATTTTATGACAGTTTTGCCGACAGGTTTGTAATTACCCAGTTTAGTGACTCCCCTAACAGTCTTTTAGTCGCAGTATCACAGGGGCCAGACCCTGTTAATGATGGCTGGTATACCTACCGCTTTGCTACCGGAACCTTTCCGGATTATCCGAAATTTTATGTCTGGGGTGACGGTTATTACGTAACCACTAATCAGGATCCCGATGAGATTAGAGCACCAGATGATCAGGATGATGGTCTTAACGAAGTGGTTTATGTTTTAGAAAGAGATAAAATGCTGCAGGGAGAAGAGGCGCAGCATCTGGGATTTCCACTGCCGGGAATCCGGGTAAATGGATTTTACAGTCCGGCAGGATTTTTTGCCGTAGGGGAAGAGTTGCCTCCGGTAGGAAATTCCCCGATCATTTATTATCAGGATGATGCCTGGCTGGGAGTGAACGAAGATCACCTAAAAATGTGGCTGGTGAATGTGGATTGGAAGGAGCCTATGAACTCCACCATAGAAGAATCACAGACGTTGGGTCCTTCTGAAGGGGTAACTCCCTTTCATTCGGTCTTTGACGGAGGTTCATTTCGTAATCTTTCACAACCAGGAAATGCACCTGATGTTGATGCCTTACAGGGTGCTGTCATGTACCCCACGGCATTCCGTCAGTTTCCCACTCATAATTCAGTTGTTTTTAATTTCGTGGTAGATATTGACCCTTCGGTAGTAGAACATGCGGGCATCAGGTGGTATGAACTTCGTCAGGACCCTGACGGGGGACCGTGGTCTGTTTACCAGGAAGGGACCTATGCACCCGATCAAAGCGACCGCTGGTGTGGAAGTATAGGAATTGATAAAAACGGGAATATTGGTCTTGGTTTTACCGTACTCAATGATAATCCTACCAACCCCATCTATCCTTCACTACGATATACCGGCCGGTATGCAGAAGATCCTTTGGGAATAATGACCTTACAGGAAGAAACAATCGTTGAGGGAATAGAACCCGATCCCAGTAACCGGTATGGAGATTATTCCCATTTGAGCATTGATCCCGTTGACCAGGAAACCTTTTGGTTCATTGGAGAGTATTTTGGCGGCGGCTCCCGGCTTAATAAGGTAGGGGTTTTTAAGATCGCTCCACAGTTTACCAATGACGTGGGAATCGTGGATATCACTGCTCCTCAAAACGGAACTTTGGGAAACAGGGAAGAAGTAACTGTGACCGTTCGCAACTTTGGGAGCAACCCGCAATCCAATTTTCAGGTATTTTATTCTGTCGATGACGGTGCGGTGGTGACCGAAACCTTTTCAGGTACTATTCCTGCCACTTCTCAAACAAATTTCACTTTTTCAAATACGGTTGATGTTTCCCAGACAGGGGAGAATTATACTTTTTCTGCCGGGACGGATCTTTCGGGTGATGAAGATCCTGAAAATGATGTGTACACGGAAATGATCAGGAACCTTCCGCCCAAAGATGTAGGAGTTACAGTGATCCATTCGCCCGAAACCGGAGAGAATCTGGCTCAAGAGGAAGTAGTGGTTACTGTAGAAAACTTTGGGGGTGAGGCACAGTCAAACATTCCTGTAGGTTACAGTATCAATAACGGAGATTTAGTAATCGAAACCATTAACCAGAACCTTGGCGTAGGGCAGGAACTTTCCTATACCTTCCAGAGCCTGGTCGATCTTTCTGCTCCCGAAAAATATCTTATATACGCTACAACTTTACTGGAAGGTGATGCAAATCCAGAAAATGACGATAAGGAAAAGATCGTCGCAAACTTAAATTGTATCCCTGAAGGCTCTGATTGTTCATTCGGGGATGGTATATTTGATTTCTTTTTGCAGGACATTGTAAATGAGAATATCTTTTGCACCAACGGATATAACGACTTCGTTGGCATCTCCACAAGACTTGATCGTACACAAAGAACATTCCAGGTAGGAGTTTCCAGTCGTTTTTCCGGTAACCGGTTCTCTTTGTGGATCGATTTTAATGATAATGCTTTCTTTGAGCGTGAGGAGCTACTTATAAGTTCTGCATTGATCCCTACTGCCAATGAGGTGCATATTTTTGAACTGCGATTACCCGAAAATGCACCTTTGGGAGAGCATCTTATGAGAGTGCGTGCAGGCGATACAGATTATGGAGGTGATCTTAATAACCCTTGCTCTGTAATGGATTATGGGAACACCACGGATTATTCTGTAGTGATCGTTAGTGACATTGAGGAATCTGTACTCGATGATTCCAAGTTGATGATCACTTCTACAGAAGGTGATATCTTTAATGTTAATCTTACCACCGCTTTTCAGCAATCCTTATGGATTACCGTGCATAACCTTCTTGGGCAGAAACTGGTGGAGAACAAGATCGAAAAAGGTCTGCGAGGCTACGAATACATGCTGGACATGTCCTACGCAGCCCCCGGGGTTTACCTGGTGCGGGTGGGTACCCGCAATGAGGGAAGAGTTAAAAGAATCATTGTGCGATAGAGCATTCTTTCTTGATGAACCACTGGAAAATTCACTCTTGTTTTTCCTTAAGGTGGCCTGAAAATGTTATTTTTGACCTTCAGAAAAAAGGACAAAATGAAGATTATCTCTTACAATGTTAACGGAATAAGAGCAGCGATAAGAAAAGGATTTGTGGAGTGGCTGGAGCAGGTGGATGCCGATGTTGTATGCCTGCAAGAAATAAAGGCGAATCCGGATCAATTTGATCAAAGCGTATTCGAAGATATTGGCTATAAATACAATTCCTGGTTCCCGGCTGTAAAAAAAGGATATAGCGGCGTTGCTATCCTGAGTAAAATAGAGCCCAAAAATGTCACTTTTGGAACCGGAATAGATTACATGGATTTTGAAGGCAGGAACATCAGGGCCGATTTCGAAGATGTGTCAGTAATGAGTCTTTATTTGCCTTCAGGAACTAATATCGATCGGCTGGATCACAAGTTGCAGTACATGGATGATTTTCAGAAATATATTGACGAGCTGAAAATGGATTTTCCTCACCTGGTTATTTGTGGAGATTACAACATTTGCCACGAAGAGATCGATATTCACGATCCGGTTAGGCTCAAGAATACTTCGGGCTTCCTGCCGGTAGAGCGGGAATGGATATCCAATTTCATCACTAATGGGTTTATTGACGCCTTTAGGCACCTCAATGATGAGCCGGGGCATTATTCCTGGTGGAGTTACCGTGCGGGCGCGCGGGGGAATAATAAAGGCTGGCGTATCGATTACAGTATGGTCAGCGAACCTTTACAAGAAAAGATAAAACGTGCCGTTATATTATCAGAAGCCAAACACAGTGACCATTGTCCGGTTCTGTTGGAACTTCATTCTGAATCGTAATTTCTAAAAGCCTCCCAATAATGAAAAAAGTAGCCTTACTTATGGTTTTCAGCAGTTTTGTGCTGACTTCTTGCGTTTCCTCAAAAGTTTACAAAGACCTGGAAGGACGCCACGCACAGTTGCAACAGGAAAACAATGAGCTCACTGAAGATTTTAGAAAACTTCAGGCAAAGAATACTCAAAATGAGCAGGACCTCACTGCTCTTCAAGCTCAGCATGAGACCCTTTTAGCTGATCGGAATAAACTTCAGCAGGAATACGAAAACACCAGGAAGAGCCTTAATAAACTTCAGAGCTCATATGACGCTTTGGAAGCCAATAGTTCTTCAGCTTTAACCGAGAACTCCAAAAGAAACCGGGAATTGCTTGCTGAACTTGATGAAAAGGAGAAAGCACTGGCTGCGGAAAAAGCCCGGCTTGAGAAACTTGAAAAAGCTCTTGACGCAAGATCCAAAAGAGTGGATGAGCTTGAGGGCGTGATCGCTGCCAAAGATGCAAAGATGAACGCACTAAAAAATTCACTTTCCAGGGCCCTTACTAATTTTGAAGGCAAAGGTTTGACCGTGGAACAAAGAGATGGAAAAGTGTATGTTTCCATGGAGAACAAACTGTTGTTTGGTTCGGGAAGCTGGTCTGTTGGAGCCGAAGGAAAACGTGCCGTTGAACAGCTTGCATCTGTTTTGGCAGATAATCCCGACATCGCTGTGCTGATAGAAGGCCATACCGATAATGTGCCTTACAACGGAAGCGGGCAACTTACAGATAACTGGGACCTGTCAACTAAAAGGGCGACTGCCATTGTGCAACTGCTAAGACAGAATGCCGATATCGATTCTCAAAACCTCACCGCAGCGGGTCGTGGGGAGTATGCTCCAGTCGCTACAAATGATACTGCTGAAGGGCGTGCTAAAAACAGGAGAATTGAAGTCATCCTTACTCCAAAACTGGATGAGATCAATAAACTGCTTCAAGAAATAGAGTAAAATTTAAACTTACAGGGGACTTGCCAGGCTTTCGTGGATAAAATAATTTTGATCCTCGAGCCTGGTGTGGTACCAGTTATTGGTTTTCCCTAACAGTTTTAAAGTATCCATAGCTTTTACTCTTCCGGCGATCATGGCCTTCGTGGAAGGTCCTTTTCTAAGGTTAGCAGTGGCTTTACTTATCACAAAGGTTGAATTCTTGTCTTTTGAAGTAGGCAGTTTTTCAACCTTTTCTGTATTAAATACGTAGGGTAATGGGTTTTGTGCGCCGCGATAACCTTTATAGATTCCGAAATGCAGGTGCGGCGGAGTAGTTCTCGCATTTCCCGTGTTTCCTACAAAACCTAAGGTGTCACCAGGTTCGACTTTCATTCCGGGAGTGGCAATTATACTGTCCAGGTGGGCGTAGTAAAGAGAATTTCCCCTTTTTCGATCCATAACCCATACCTGTTTCCCGCCCAGGCCTTTATTTCCTGTAGATGAAACACGACCAGTGGTAACCGCAATTACAGGTGTTCCCCGCGGGGCAAATATATCTATGCCTTCATGGCTTCTGCGGCCACCATCCCTGGCTGCACCCCAGTAACTTTGTACCGCGGTATTTCCTTTTTCAACCACCGGGAACTCGTAAACAGGTTCCTTAAAAACATTTATTCTGAAGGGGCTGCTGGCATGGAATTCGGGTTGCACTACAAGTTTATAGACCCCTGGAGTCATTATTTCTTCTGTGAGCGAGGTTACTGAAAAGTCCGCGCTTTCCAGGTGCTCATAAACCGAATCATTCGATCTTTTAAAAAGATCAAGGAATACCAGGGTTTCTGCGGAAACTTTTTCGACCTCCACGTGCAAGCGTTCCCCCTGGTTTAAATTGAATTCATAAGAATAAACAGGTAAACTTTCTCCAGAAAAATGGCCTGTTTCATAATATGGAAGGGTAATGAAGATACTGTCCATTAATGCCTTGTCAAACTCCTGTTGCCAAAAAGTTAGTGAGGGATCATGCTTTTCAAAAGTTCGCTGATATTTTTCTCTTGCTGAAGGATTGGTCACTAAATCTGTAACCGTGTTCAACCTGGAGCAGGAAAAGGATACTGTGAAAACAGCAATAATCAATACTAAAAAGGGGATGGGAATTTTTCTTTTCACGTTCCTGAAATTACAGAAACTGTGCCAATATCCTCAATGTTAACCGAATAGGAAACTTACTACATCCTCGATTTTGGACACCTTTTGGATCTTAATGGTATAACTGCTTTTAGGAATCTTGCTCTGTTTAGAGACGATTATGGTGCTGAAACCTAATTTTTCGGCCTCTGTTATTCTCTGTTCCACCCGGGTGACGGGTCGCACCTCTCCGGCCAGCCCAACTTCAGCAGCAAAACATATGTCTTTTGGTACGGCTATATCTTCATTTGAAGATAAGATAGCCGCAACTACTGCCAGGTCCAGTGCCGGATCGTCGACAGAAATTCCGCCTGTAATATTGAGAAAAACATCCTTTGCTCCCAACCTGAAACCGGCTCTTTTCTCCAGCACAGCCAGTAGCATGTTCAGTCGTTTCGCATTATAACCCGTAGCCGACCGCTGTGGAGTGCCATAAACAGCAGAACTTACCAGGGCCTGGATCTCGATCATCAGGGGGCGCATACCTTCCAGAGTGGCGGCAATGGCCGTTCCGCTAAGGTCTTCTTCGCTTTTTGAGATCAGTATTTCTGAAGGATTGCTCACTTCTCGTAGTCCGTTGCCCTGCATCTCGTAAATTCCCAGTTCGTTGGTGGATCCAAACCTGTTCTTGTGAGCCCTTAGGATCCTGTACACGTGGTTACGATCTCCCTCGAATTGAAGGACAGTGTCTACCATGTGTTCCAGTACTTTAGGACCGGCAATACTTCCTTCTTTGGTGATATGTCCTATCAAAATCACGGGGACAGCCGTTTCTTTGGCATATTTGATCAGCTCGGCAGTACATTCCCTGATCTGGGAAATGCTCCCGGGGCTACTTTCAATATAATCGCTATGAAGGGTTTGAATGGAGTCAATAATGACAATTTCGGGCTCCAGTTTTTCGATCTGCTTAAAGATGTTCTGGGTCTTTGTCTCTGTGAGAATATAGCAATTGCTGGAAGAGGGATTGATCCTTTCTGCCCGCATCTTAATTTGCTGCTGACTTTCCTCACCTGAGACATACAGCGTACGGTAATTAAGGTGCAGGGAGATCTGGAGCAGCAGAGTACTTTTTCCTATTCCGGGTTCTCCTCCCAGAAGTGTCAGGGAGCCGGGAACGATCCCGCCTCCCAGTACACGATCCAGTTCATGATTACTGGTATTGAGTCTTACTTCTTTAGAAGTCTCTATTTCAGAAATGCGTAGTGGCTTGGCTACTCTTTTTACAGGTGCATTGGAAACTGCAGATTTCCAGTCTTTTTTTTCTTCCTTCTGAAGAACTTCTTCTACCAAAGTATTCCATTCCCTGCAGGATGAACACTGCCCCTGCCATTTAGAATGCTGGGTCCCGCAGTTTTGACAGAAAAAAGTAGTTTTTGTTTTAGCCATCTATAGCGGTACTTCTGGGGTTTAGTAACCGAAATCTTTTTTGATCACTTCAGCCTTTCGAATCATGAAATCTGCCGTGATGAATCCGGCTTCCTTTTTATCATAAGCACTTTCATACATCTGCATGGCTTTTTTTGTTTTTCCCCTTTCTTCCAGAGATTTAGCCATATAGTAGCTGCCCAGCATGGAATCCGGATCTTGTTTTAATGCCAGTTCCCCCAGTTTCTCCAGGTCTTTCCAGTCCTCCTTGTACTCAATGACCTTTCCAACGGCTAAGAAGTCATTTAGTCTCACAGGAAGATCTACACCGTAAAGATTCTTGATCGTACCGTATTTCTTGTTGAGGTAATCATACGGAGATTCATCAGATTCTTTCATTTTCTCATATTCCTCCAGGCTAATTGGCTTATATGATTCGAATATTTTCTCCAGTGCCCTGGGAATAGCATGAGCTACCAGGGAATAATGGAAAGGTTTCTCAAAATTATCAAACATATAGTGGAGATTTTGATTCTCTATAGTGTTCAACTGAAGGTGGAGTTGTTCAATAGACCTTTTAAGTTCGGCGACATCATTAGAGGCCGTGGCCAGGTAAAACCATTTTTGAGATTTGGTGTCACGCAAGGCCTGATACAATCTTACGGCCATTTGTGGAGAAAGATCGGGACTAAGGTTGATGTACGCCTGAAAAAGTGGGTTGTCCTTGAACAGGTAAAAATTAGCGAAATTAGCTGTGAGATCATGGCCTGCAATCGCATTAAAATTGGTGGTTCTATAGGTATTGTTGATGAACGGGATTAGTTCTGCGCCTATGAAATCAAAAAAATCTTTTCCCGATTTAGATGGGAAATATTGTATATCATCTGCAAAAGTATCCGCACGACGACTTCCTGCCTGATTGATACCTACAACAATAGCTTCGGGCATATCATCCCAGTAAGAAAAGTAGTCAATGTTACCAGCAATTGGTTCAAAAAGATAGTCTCCGTCCAGTACTAATATTACAGGATAGTGTTTCTTTTCGTTCTTTTCATAATTCCGAGGAAGTTGGATCTTAATTTGTCTTTCCTGTCCCAGGATCCTGGAGTCAATAGACTTGTAGATCGCCTGGGCATTTGAGAGGTTACTGACAAAAAAAATAGCTAGAAAAAGGTAGATTTTTGACATAATATGGGGGGTATTAATTTGTGAAGCAATATATAATTATTTCTTCTGATTAAAAATCGGAAGAAATAATAATGAGAATCCCCCTAGAAGTATAACTAACACGGTTTGAGAGCCCCACACGATCCATCCAAACGCTTCGCCTGCCTGTTGATTGATCCCAAACAGCAGCAGTACGGCTCCCATTGCGATGGGATAAACTCCAATTCCGCCGTTAGTGGTGGAGATAGCAAAGGAGCCAACAATAAAAGCAGCCATTATACCGGCAATTGGCAGGGGCGTAGTTTCGGGAATGGTGAATTTTATGACGTAGAACATGAGGAGGTACATGGTCCAAATGAAAACGGTATGAAAGATAAATTCCTTTTTCCGCTTCATTTTAATGATGCTACGCATGCCTTCGAGTAAGCCCTTTGCAAACTCCCGTATTTTCACCATCAGGCGGTGTTGTGATTTTCGGATAAGCTTCAGGAAAAATACCCCGAGAAGGACGGCAAGGAAAATGGTGCCAATAGAGATCAAAGGGTTAATATCCTGGCTTGAAAAGTAATTTAGCAGGCTTTCGGTCTGGATCAATAATCCTGCTACCACTATGAGGAGGAGCATTAACAGGTCTGCAATCCTTTCAGAAACTATCGTTCCAAAAGCCTTGTCAAAAGGGATGTCTTCATAGGTAGAAATAGTGGCACCCCTAAGGACTTCCCCAGATCGTGGGACTCCCAAATTGGCAAGGTATCCGCCCATTACAGCCATAAAGCTATTGGCAAAACGGGGTGCGTAGCCTAAGGGTTCCAAAAGATATTTCCATCTGTATGCACGGGAGGCATGAGAAAGAAATCCGAAGAAAAGCGAAAGGAATACCCACTTAACGTCAGCCAGGAGAATATTGTTCCACAATACCTCCCGCTCTTTTGGCGTTGCGCTGCTAAGGGAATACCAGATCAAAAAAACTCCCAGCAACAGCGGGAGTATGGTTTTGGCAAATCTTATCAGCTTTTTCCTTGTCACTTAATTTAAACGATTATTCTCTTCATTTGGAAAGACCAAAGCAGGTTTAAAGGATTTGGCCTCTTCAATATCCATCATAGCATAGGTGATAAGTATAAGAATATCACCTTTTGCTACTTTACGTGCGGCAGCCCCATTAAGAGTAATCTCACCACTGTTCCGAGGACCAGGTATGGCGTAGGTTTCCAGGCGTTCCCCATTATTGTTATTGACGATCTGCACCTTTTCTCCTTCAATGATGTTGGCGGCGTCCATAAGATCTTCATCGATTGTGATGCTTCCTATATAATTAAGATCTGCCCCCGTTACTTTTACGCGATGTATTTTTGATTTAACAACGTGAATTTGCATGCCTGCCTAATTTAATGCTATGTTATCAATTAACCTAATATCACCAGAATAGACGGCGATAAAGGCCCTGTACTTTTCTCCTTCTTTTTTATCGTCAACCGGAATGAGCGTATCGGCATTCGCGATCTCAAAATATTCCAGTTCAAGCGCAGGTTCTGCTTTGATTTGGCTTATAACCCACGTTGCCAGTTCTTTTGCATTTTTTGTGCCAAAATCGTCCTTCACCTGTTGTAGGATCTTATATATGACCGAAGCTTTCTGTCGTTGTTCAGCACTCAACCTTTCATTCCTGGAACTTCTGGCAAGGCCTGAGACCTCTCTGTCAATGGGACATCCAATCACCTCCACGTCGAGGTGGTGTATTTCAACCAATTTTTTAATGATCTGTAATTGCTGGTAATCTTTTTCTCCAAAAAAGGCTTTATCGGGCCGTACCATTTCAAACAGTTTCTTCACAATGGTTCCGACACCGTTAAAATGACCTTTTCTGAATTTTCCTTCCATTTGATGTTCAAGTCCGTCGAATTGGAATTCTTCAGAAATGATATCATTTCCGTAGATCTCGTTAGCAGCGGGAGAGAAGATGATCACTTCATCGCTAAGTTCTGCGATCCTCCTAACATCTTCTTCAAGATTACGTGGATATCTTTCGAGATCTTCGGGGTTGTCAAATTGAGTAGGATTTACAAAAATGCTTACCACTACCTTGTCACAGGAGTTTAAAGCTCTTTGAATGAGGGAGATATGTCCCTGGTGAAGCGCACCCATTGTAGGGACAAATCCAACGCTTAGACCATCCTGCTTGTAAGCCTGAATCTGTTCTTTTAGAGACTGCTTCTCCTTTAAAATCTGCATCTTATTGTAAAATTAACAGCGTGCAAACTTAATATAATACTGGCAATCTGCATAAAAATTTGTATTTTTGCGTGTTTTTTATTCACAACAGCACAAAAGCAGTGAACCTATGAAAGATAAGAGGATATTGTACGTATCATCTGAAGTTATTCCCTACCTACCCGAAACCGAGATATCATCCATGTCATTTGAAGCTCCCAGAATGGTTAACAACCAGGGTGGACAAATACGGATCTTTATGCCCAGGTTTGGAAATATTAATGAGCGCAGGCATCAGCTTCATGAGGTGATAAGGCTTTCTGGAATGAACCTGGTTATCAATGACCTGGATATGCCTCTTATTATTAAGGTGGCTTCCATTCCAAAAGAGAGGATGCAGGTATATTTTATTGATAATGAGGATTATTTTAAGAGAAAAGCTACTCTTACCGATGAAGAGGGGAATCTGTTCCCAGACAATGATGAGAGAGCTATCTTTTTCGCAAAAGGGGTGATAGAGACCGTAAAAAAACTAAATTGGGCGCCAGATATTATTCACGTTAATGGCTGGTTGTCTTCCCTGCTGCCTCTTTATCTTCGGAATTATTACGGAAATGAACCTTTGTTCAATTCCGCGAAAATAGTTACCTCTGTATATAATCAGGATTTTGAAGGTACGTTGGATAAGGATATGCATAAGAAAGTATTGTTTGACGGTTTGGAAAGTGACCAGGTGAAGCATTTGAAAACTCCTTCTTATGTGAACCTTATGAAAATAGCGGTTGACAACTCTGATGCTGCTGTCATTGCCGGAGACAATATTCCTGAAGAGCTGAAAAAGTACCTGGCAAAACTGGATAAACCGGTTCTGGAATATAAAAACCGCGAAGAATTCGCTCAGGCCTACCAGGATTTCTACATGACGAAGGTCTTATCATAATTAGAAAATAGAAGAAAATAACAGAATGAGTATAAAGAACACGATGTTGAAAATAACAACAGTATTTGCTGTTGTTTTTTCTTTTGTAGCCTGTGAGGATGATTTCGAAACAGTGGGAGGCAGCATTATTGGCGAGCCCGGTTTTAATGCTGATCTTTATGATGAGGCTGAGATCTCTACCATAAATAATTCCCTTGCCCCGGTGCAAACAAACAATCTACCATTGAACTTGTTAGGAGTATATAGTGATCCCGTTTTTGGAGACCATAGTGCAAGTATTCTGACGCAGGTTAGTCTGTCAGCCACAAACCCTGTTTTTGGAGATGAGGCTGTGATGGACAGTGTGGTGCTGAACGTACCTTATTTTTCAACCCAACAGGAGAACGATTCAGAAGGTAATACACAATATAAACTGGATTCTATCTATGGGAGCAGTCCATTTAAATTAAGCGTTCTGGAGACCAATTTCTTCCTTAATGCATTTGATCCTGAAACCAATTTTGAACAGGCGCAAAAATATTATTCTGATATGGGTTCTCAGATAGAAGATAATTTCTCTGGTGAGGTTCTGTATGAAAATGAGAATTTTGTGCCCTCCAGTAAAGAAGTGGTTGAAATTGCTGGAATCGATACTCTGAGGTATGCCCCCCGAATGAGGCTAAAGTTAAAACCTGAATTCTTTCAGTCTAAGATTCTTGAAAAAGGAGGGGCTGCCGAACTTTCAAGTCAAAGCAATTTCAGAAATTACTTTAGGAGTCTTTACCTGAAAGCTGAAAAAACGGGTGAGGGAGGTGCTATGATGCTTTTAAATCTTGCCGGATCAGGTGCTGGTATAACTTTATATTATACAATACAGGTGACTGATACTAGTGATTCTGATGGTGATGGTGATACCCAAGATAAAGTTGGTGCAGCAAGGAGTTATACCTTAACCCTGGGGCCATCCCGCGTTAATGTTTTTGATCAGGAAACCCCAACTTTTGAAGGTTCAGAAGAACTTTATTTAAAAGGTGGGGAAGGCTCGATGGTGATTATTGATCTCTTTAGCGGAGTAGACTCTGACGGAGACGGGGTCTCTGACGAATTGGAATTCTTGCGAGAAAGCAACTGGTTGGTAAATGAGGCTAATTTGGAATTTTTTGTTAATAGAGATGCTGTCGCTGGTTTAAATGAACCTGAACGTTTATATTTATATGACCTTAAGAACAACAGAGT
>CAZVKA010000023.1:0-27041 GCA_964627595.1 uncultured Flavobacteriaceae bacterium
TAAAGCATTTGATAAGTCGCTAAAGAGCTGGCAATACCTGAAACGCTGCTATTGGAGTTCACGAATCTGTTCTCAAATTTATTCTGAAGCTTTTCGTACTCTCTCTGGCTTATTAGCTCAGTTTGCAGCTTATTGATCTCTTCATCAACTTCAGCAACAAGGGTATCGAGAGAGGTTTCACCTAAAGGAAGTGCAAGCACCACGTACTGACCGTAATCTTTTTGTCCAATGTTTATTGCCGCTACCTGTAGCGCCTGTTTTTGATCATCAACCAGCTTTTTGTAAAGACGGGAAGATTTCCCATCAGAAAGAACTGAAGATACCATGTCAAGAACAAAAGCATCTCTCTCTGTCATTCCCGGAGTTCTATATCCAAGCATGATCGCAGGGATCTGGATATTTGGATCATAGGCTGTGGCTTCTATAGTTTCTGTAATGGGATCTTCTTTAGGGAAGTTTCTGGTTACTTCTTCTCCAGCAGGAATAGGACCAAAATAGTCCTGGATCATCTTTTTCGTTTTGGCAACATCGATATCACCTGCTACTACCAAGGTGGCGTTGTTTGGTTTGTAATAGATGTCAAAATACTCCTTGAATTCATCAAGAGTCGCTGCATCAAGATCTTCCATGTAGCCTATGTTTGGGTCTTTGTATGGGTGTTGCTTAAAAAGTTGAGACGAAATCTCATTGATCCAGTTTCCATAGGCAGCATTATCATAACGCAGTCTTTTTTCCTCCTTTACAACTTCGTTTTGAGTATCAACTCCCGATTGTTTGATTACGGGATGCATCATTCTTTCAGATTCCATCCATAAACCAAGTTCCAGATTGTTGGATGGAAAAATTTCATAGTAGTAGGTGCGGTCATTGGAGGTGTTGGCATTGTTGGTTCCTCCGTTAGAAGATACCATTTTAAACCATTCTCCCTGGCCTATGTTCTCTGTTCCCTCAAAAAGAAGATGTTCAAAGAAGTGGGCAAAACCGGTTTTATTGTTAATCCTGTCTTTGCCTCCTACATCATACATCACTGCTGTGGTTACTACCGGTGCTGAATTGTCCTGGTGAAGGATCACGTCCAGGCCATTGTCTAGCGTGAACTCTGTGAACTCAACCTCTTGTGCGGTTCCTGTGAGGCACAGAAAAAGGGCACAGGCTGCTAAATTAAGCTTGTTGATCATTGTAAGTTTTTTAAATTAAGATACCTTATCAGTATGGTTTGTACTGGTTTTGTTACAATTTATTTATAAAAAAAGAAGAACCCGGTGCTAAGTGTTTTGCTCCTAAATTAACAAGCTGTTAAGGCATAAACTGTGATATTTTTTGGAAATTTATAAAAACAAGAAAAAATTATCGATTGTATGAAACGAACTTCTGTCCCAGTAATCTATGGAATATATATAGCAATAGGTCTTATAGCTTATTTTTTATTACTGTCATTATTCGGGCTTCATAAGCAGCCGGTATACAGTGTTTTTAATATAGCTATTACCGGTTTGGGGATATATCTGGCCATTAAGAAGTACCGGGCAGAGAAGAAGGCGAAATTCGTTTACCAAAAAGGCTTTACGGTAGGCCTTGGAACCGGGTTCATTGCTACGGTTATATTCACTGCTTTTTTTGCCATATATGCCAGTGAACTCAATCCTAAATTTTCAAATGAACTGGTCACAATGTGGGAAACCGACTGGTTTGTAAACATTGGAATGTTAGTCTTTACCGTGGCCCTCATGGGGTTTGCCACCACCTTTGTTATGTCTCTTGCCATCATGCAGCGCTACAAACCCAGCTGGAATACCAAAGAAGGGCAAAAACACACCTATTAAAAATAAAGCCTTTGCAAATTAATTAATTAGGAGTATATTTGCACCCGCCTGAAAAATTTGCAGGTAAGTAAATAAACCCTTAATTAAATACGCTATGTACGCAATTGTAGAGATAGCAGGGCAGCAATTTAAAGTTGCAAAAGACCAGAAGGTATTTGTAAATCGTTTGGCAGGAGAAGAAGGAGACAGTGTTTCTTTCGATAAAGTTCTCTTGACAGGTGACGGTGACAATATCACTTTAGGCGCCCCAGCTATAGACGGAGCTTCGGTTGACGCTAAGATCACCAGGCACCTAAAAGGAGATAAAGTAATTGTCTTCAAAAAGAAAAGAAGAAAAGGTTATCGTGTGAAGAACGGTCACCGCCAGTCACTTACCGAGATTTCTATCGAAGGAATTTCCGTGTCAGGTTCTAAAAAATCGACTTCGGCTAAAAAAGAAGAGCCAAAATCTTCAAAGAAAGAAGAAGCTCCAAAGAACGATCTTAGTTCAAACACAGTTGCCGAATTAAGAGAAATGGCTAAGGAAAAAGGAGTTGAAGGATATTCTTCAATGAAAAAAGCCGAATTAATTGCTGCTTTAAGCTAAAGTTTAATCGTAAAACCGAAACAAAATGGCTCACAAAAAAGGAGTTGGTAGTTCCAAGAACGGTAGAGAATCAGAATCGAAACGCTTAGGTGTGAAGATCTTTGGAGGACAAGCTGCCGTAGCGGGAAATATCATCGTTAGACAAAGAGGTACTGCTCACAATCCAGGAGATAACGTGTATGCAGGAAAAGACCATACTCTACATGCCAAAGTTGATGGTATTGTAAAATTTACAAAAAAGAAAGACAATAAGTCTTACGTTTCTATTGAACCGTTTGAGGCATAGTTGAACTTATCTTTTTAAGATATCAAACCCTTTCTGGAATCCAGAAAGGGTTTTTTTGTATCTTTAATAAGTTAACCCCGTAATTTTTAAGGATATGGAATATATTAGTATTTATGCTACTAGCGATGAGACCGAAGTGGCAGTCCTGAAAAGCCTTTTTGAAGAGAGAAATGTGGAATACAGGGTTTCTGAAGACAACGCAATTACGGAGGAAAAGAATGAAAGATATTTCCAGGTAGCCGAAAAAGACCGGGCTCTGGCCAGAGAAATTTTGCATGAAACCGGGTATTTAAAGATCGATCATGCACATCGTGAACCTTCTGCCACCCGCGGAAAGAAGTGGATGTTTATCTTTCTTGCCGCCCTGGTGCTTATTTTGGTGGCAATTCTTATAGGCTGGTTCATGACCGCACCATAGAACCTCATTTTAACTCATTTGTGATTTTTAGTTATGGAGTACACTACTATATGGGAAACCAGGCAACAAAATCAGCTTTTTCTGTTAAGGAATATATTTGAGCAGAACAATATTGATTATAGGTTTCTTAATGACCATGACAATACTGCCCTGGGTGTACGGGTGCAGGTGGCGAGAGGACAGGAGGAAAAGGCAGGTGCTTTACTTCGTGAGAACGGATTGCTCCAAGATCCAAGTCCGGGGGCTGAACAAGTTACTCAAACCAAGTTCTGGACCTGGTTGCTTATAGCTCTTCTCATTATTATAGTAGCAGCCATCGTGATTAACTGGTGGATGCGATAAAAAAATCCCCTTTGGAAACTTCCAAAGAGGATTTTTTAATTACGTCTTACGTCTCAAATCTAGTATCTGTAATATTCCGGTTTGAAAGGACCTTCAACAGTTACCCCAATATACTCGGCCTGCTCTTCGGTAAGCGCTGTAAGCTCCACACCAATTTTTTCGAGATGTAGCGCAGCTACTTTTTCGTCAAGATGCTTCGGAAGCATGTAAACCTTATTCTCGTATTCTCCGTTGTTTTTCCAGAGTTCGATCTGTGCCAGAGTCTGATTGGTAAACGAGTTACTCATCACGAAACTTGGATGACCTGTAGCACATCCCAGGTTTACCAAGCGACCTTCGGCTAAAAGAATGATATCCTTACCATTGATTGTGTACTTGTCAACCTGTGGTTTGATCTCCACTTTTGTATCTCCATGGTTCTCGTTGAGCCAGGAAACCTGGATCTCGTTGTCAAAGTGCCCAATATTACAAACGATGGTCTTGTCTTTCATCGCTTCAAAATGTTCAGCTCTTACAATATCTTTATTTCCGGTAGTGGTGATCACGATGTCCGCTTTGGAAAGTACTGTTTCCAGCTTCTTCACTTCAAATCCGTCCATTGCAGCCTGCAATGCGCAAATAGGATCGATCTCGGTAACGGTTACGATTGATCCGGCTCCTTTAAAAGAAGCGGCCGTACCTTTACCAACGTCTCCATATCCACAAACCACAACTCTCTTTCCGGCCAACATTACATCTGTCGCACGACGAATAGCGTCTACAGCGCTTTCTCTACATCCATATTTGTTATCGAATTTGGATTTGGTAACAGAGTCGTTCACGTTAATAGCGGGCATTGGAAGGGTTCCG
Organism: uncultured Flavobacteriaceae bacterium; assembly: GCA_964627595.1. Lineage (GTDB taxonomy): Bacteria > Bacteroidota > Bacteroidia > Flavobacteriales > Flavobacteriaceae > Salinimicrobium. Next base: position 4,305 of record CAZVKA010000023.1, read on the forward strand.
TTCTTCATGCGCTCATACAACCTGTGAACTCCCGTGGTGGTTTCTTCAGAAAGACCTTTGATCCCTTCAGCAAGCTCCGGGTACTTGTCCAGCACCATATTAGTAAGGTCACCTCCGTCATCAAGTATCATGTTGAGAGGCTTACGATCTTCTCCAAAGAAAAGAGTTTGCTCAATACACCAGTCAAATTCTTCGGCAGTCATTCCTTTCCATGCGTACACCGAAATTCCTGCAGCAGCAATTGCAGCGGCAGCCTGGTCTTGAGTTGAGAAGATATTACAGGAACTCCAGGTAACTTCAGCACCCAAAGCTACAAGTGTTTCGATAAGTACTGCAGTTTGGATCGTCATGTGAAGGCATCCTGCAATACGTGCGCCTTTAAGCGGCTGCTCATTCTTGTACTCTTCCCTTAGGGACATTAGTCCGGGCATCTCGGCTTCGGCCAGTTCTATCTCTTTTCTTCCCCAGTCGGCCAGGGAAATATCTTTGACTTTATACGCGGTATAAGGTGCTGTTTTCGTTGACATATTCTTATATTTGATTTAGCTTTTTTCTGAACTGCAAAAATACAGAATATATAACATTTTTTATGCCCCTTTACAAAAGAATAACAATAGATGCCGATACTAAAGTGCTCATTTGGAAGATAGAAGAACCTTATGAGGAGTTAAGTCGTGGAATTGAGCTAACTGCTCATTGCAGGGAAAGGGTAGAAGGCATGAAAAGTGATCTTCATCGCAGGGGGTTTATGAGCGTGCGCCATCTTTTGGCTGCGGAAGGTTATTCAGACCACGACCTGTATTATGATGAACAGGGAAAGCCTCACTTAAAAGATGATAAGCATATCTCCATCACTCATTCCTTTACTTTTTCGGCCATAATCATAGGGAAGAGGGAAGTGGGTATTGATATCGAAAAACAGCGGGAAAAGATCTTGCTGATCGCGCCCAAATTCACACCGATTGAAGAATACCGAACCCTGGCTAACTCTGAGGCTCTGATTAGAAAACTCACCATCGTTTGGGGAGCAAAGGAAGCGGTATATAAGATCTATGCCACGCCAAAAGTGAGTTTTTTACAGCACATCAATATCACCGATTTTGATTTCGATGATCAAAGAACCACCGGGAAGATCTCATTCAACGGAAGTGTTTCCTGGTACGATTTCGATTTTCTGGAATTTGAAGGTTTCACCTGTGTCTACGCTATGCCAAAGGAAGAAAAATCCATCGGCGGATGAGAGCAGTCAAAAATGGTATTTTGGAGACCTTTTCTACAGAAGAAAAACAGCTTACTGTACTAATAGACCCCGATAAATTCAAATTAAAGGAAGCAGCTTCTTTCCTGCAAAAGATCCCGAAAGCTACCACCCATATTTTCGTGGGAGGGAGTACGGTTGAGGAAGGCAGAACCGAGGCCTGTATCACATTCCTGAAAAGGGAAACTACTTTACCCGTTGTCATTTTTCCGGGAGATCATTCCCAGATCACGCCGGCTGCAGATGCCTTACTTTTTTTGAGCCTCATCTCGGGAAGAAATCCCGAATATTTGATCGAACAGCAGGTGCGGTCTGTTGACCGACTTCGTAAAATGCAACTTGAGGTGATCCCTACCGGCTACATTCTGGTGGACGGCGGAAGAGAATGTGCAGTGCAAAGAGTCAGCAACACCCTTCCCATGTGTCAAAGCAATCCGGAGAAAATAGTAGACACCGCCCTGGCAGGGGAGTACTCTGGAAAAAAACTGATCTACCTGGAGGCGGGAAGTGGGGCTGAAAATCCGATTTCAGAAGAGATAATTACCGCAGTAAAACAAGCTGTTTCGATCCCTTTGATTATAGGTGGCGGGATTCGCACAACAGAACAGCTCAAAACCGCCTACGCAGCCGGCGCCGATATGGTGGTAGTGGGAACAGCCTTCGAAAATGGAGAGTTTTTCACCTCCTGATCAATTTTGGCGGGAATTCCACGGCAAATTGGCTATAAAATCTGTTAATCTTTCTACTTTTGAGAACCTGTTAAGAGCCAGAGTGGCTTTTCAGGTTTAATTACAAAGAATTATATTCGATGCAAATTTCAGTCGAACTAGCTTTAACTCCGCTTCAGGACGATTTTGAAGCCCCCATCAAAAAATTCATCAAAGACCTTCGAAGTTCAGGATTTACAGTCCTTGAAAACCCGTTGAGTACCCAGATCTATGGGGATTATGATAAACTGATGGAATTCCTTACCGAAGAGATCAAAGAGACCTTTCAAAATCTGGATCATGTTCTTATGACCATGAAGATCGTGAAGAGCAACAGGAGCGATTATGCAGCCGATTTTTGATTTCTTTTTCCAGCAATATCAGGATTACCCTACCTTATTCATAATCCTTGAGATCATCGCGGTGATCTTTGGGTTTCTTTCTGTCTGGTTTTCAAAGCAGGAAAATATCCTGGTATATCCCACGGGAATCATAAGCACTGTTATTTTTGTTTACCTGCTTTGGCAGTGGGAATTGCTGGGAGATATGATGATCAACTTTTACTACGCCAGTATGAGTATTTATGGCTGGTATGTGTGGACAAGAAAAGTTGATGCAATCCATTTCACACCCGTAACCAGGACATCTGCAAATGAAAAGCTATGGAGTGTCCTCATCTTTATTGTTACATTGATATTCGTGTATGGAGTTTATGATGCTTTCGACAAATGGGATAACTGGACAGCCTATGTAGATACTGTAACCACCGCGATCTTCTTTGTGGGGATGTGGCTCATGGCTCGAAAAAAGATCGAGAATTGGATCTACTGGATAATAGGTGATATCATTTCTGTACCCCTGTACTTTTATAAAGGCCTTACCTTTACCAGTTTTCAGTACCTTTTATTTACTATAATCGCAGTATTTGGCTATTTCGCATGGAAAAAGAGCTTGCACAAGAACCCGTTGACTGCCTAAGGGTGGTTTTATATGGACCCGAATCTACCGGGAAAACCACTTTATCTCAAATGCTGGCTGCTCATTTCGATACTGAATGGGTGCCTGAATTTTCACGGGACTATCTCCAGGATAAATGGGATGAGCAGAAAGAGATCTGTAGTCTTGAAGATATTTTACCTATTGCCCGTGGTCAAATGGAGCTTGAAAACCAAAAAGCCAGAAAGGCTAATAAAGTGCTTTTTTGTGATACCAACCTACTGGAAACCGCAGTTTATTCCGGTGCATATTTTGACGGTTTCTGTGAGCCCGTGCTTCTTAAACATGCGTTAAAGGCTCATTACGATCTCTATTTTTTAACGTATATTGACGTTCCCTGGGTTGAAGACGATTTGCGCGACCGGCCTCATCAAAGGGATCTGATGTTCGCCAAGTTCAAAAAACCATTAGACGATTACAACAAGCCATACCACATTCTACAGGGAAGTCTGGAGGAGCGGTTTGCTACGGCTGTAAAAATGATTGAAGAACTTTTAAAAAATACAGAAGTTGGACTTTAGTAAAAGAGATTTATCTCAAATAAAGAAAAAAGGGATCACCCCAGAAAAAGTAGAACAGCAAATAGCCATTTTTGAACGTGGTAATGTAGTGGTGAATATTCGGGAGGCCGCAACCCTTAAAAATGGAATTTTGGCAGTTTCTCCAGAGGAGCAACAACGGCTGATTTCTTTATATAAAGACAGGAAAGATACCCTGAAGATCTTGAAATTCGTTCCTGCCTCTGGGGCAGCTACCCGCATGTTCAAAGCCTTCTATAACTTCCTGGAAGAGTTTGATCCTGAAGAGGAGGATCTCGGTGATTATGTGGAGAAAAAAAATGATCCCAAACTTGAACTTTTCTTCAGCAGGATGAAAGATCTTCCTTTCTATGAGCAGGGGCTCAGGATTCTGAAGCAAAGGCATTCCAATTATGAAGAACTTTCCGAAGATAAACAACAGTATCTCTTCGTAAAGGTGATGCTCGATGAAAATGGACTTGACCTGGGGGATCAACCTAAAGGGTTGGTTCCTTTCCATAAATATGAAGATCATTTGGCCTCTGCATTTGAAGAGCACCTGCGAGAAACGGCAGATTATGCAGCTTCAGAAGACCTGGTACGGGTGCATTTTACGGTCGCCGAAGAGCACAGGGAAAAGTTTGAGGAAGAAGCCCGTAGAGTAAAAACTGGCGTAGAACAGGAGACAGGAAAAAGAATTGAGATTACGTATTCTTACCAGGATCCCAAAACCGATACCATTGCGGTGACCAAAGAAAATGAACCTTTTAGAGATGAAAATGGGGAATTGTTCTTCAGGCCCGGGGGGCATGGAGCATTAATTGAAAATTTAAATGATCAGGAAGCTGACCTGGTATTTATCAAAAACATCGATAATGTTGTAATTCCCAAGAACCGGAAGCTTTTGGCAGAAAATAAGGAAATGCTGGCTGGAAAACTCCTGGAGCTTCAGGAAAAAACCTTCAGTTCTCTTAATCAACTTGAAAAGGAATTAAGCCAGAATGACCTTGAGGAAATCATAGAATTTCTTCAGAATGAACTGAATGCCGGTTTAAGCCTCAATTTTAATGAACTTTCTACCGAAGAAAAGATAAGGATATTAAAAAAGAATCTCAACAGACCAATTAGGGTTTGTGGGATGGTAAAGAATGAAGGAGAACCGGGTGGTGGGCCTTTTTGGGTAACTCATCACGATGGGCAGATATCCCTGCAGATCGTGGAAAGTTCACAGATTGATCATGAGAACTACCAGCAAAGCAAGATCGCCCAGGAGGCAACTCATTTTAACCCTGTAGACATTGTGTGCTCCTTTAAGAATTATAAAGGAAGTAAGTTTGATCTTCATGATTTTGTAGATGAGGAAACGAGCTTCATAGCCAATAAGACCAAAGACGGAAAAGAATTGAAGGCTCTTGAGCTTCCCGGACTGTGGAATGGAGCGATGTCTGACTGGATCACAATTTTTGTGGAAGTGCCTGTAGAGACCTTTAATCCTGTTAAGACGGTAGCAGATCTCCTGAAACCAACGCATTTGGTGAAGTAGGTCTTGGATGAAAAATTACTCATACAGGAAGCAGAATTCAAAGCCGTTCGCAGCTCGGGTGCGGGCGGTCAAAATGTCAATAAAGTATCTTCGAAGGTAGAACTTCACTTTAACCTTTCTTCTTCTAATGCTCTTTCAGAAACAGAAAAAGAGCGACTTCATAAAAAACTCGGTAATCGGCTTACCAATAACGATGAATTTGTTCTGCAATGCGACGAATCCAGGAGTCAGCACAAGAATAAAGAGATCGTAATTACCCGATTTCTCGAAATGTTGCGGAAAGGAATTAAGGAGCCAAAGCCCCGAAAAAAGACAAGACCCCCAAAGGCGGCGAAACTCAAAAGGCTCAAAGAGAAAAAAATAAGAGCAGAGAAAAAGTCTCGTCGTAAAGATCCTTTGAGAGAATAGCAATACTCCTCTGGTAATTGAGGAATTTTTCTACATTCCTTTGGGGAAAATCCCGCTTTTACCCAGCTAACCACAAATGTTTATGTTAAGTTAAATACCCGTTTTTACTGGGCTCAAAGACAGCTATGGCGAAATGGTACACTTATAGCTCTATACCTGTCAACCAAAAGAACTTAAATAGTAACAAACAAAAATTTGAATTATGAAAAAGATGATTTTATCTGTAGTAGCCGCATCAGCAATGCTTTTTTCAGGACAAACAATGACTGCGCAAGAAGCAAATGTAGAGGCCGAAGTAACAGTTGAGCAGGCTGCTGATCAAAAAGCAGACTGGCGTCAAATTGAGGTCGCTGAATTACCTGCAGAGGTACAACAAGCTGTAGAGCGTGATTTTGAAGGTGCCGTAATTGCAGAAGCTCATGTTAAAGAAAAAGAAGGTGAGCAAAAATTCAAAATCGTGGTGCAAACTGCTGAAGGAGAGCAAAAAGAACTTTATGCAGATGCCCAGGGTAACTGGATTGATAAAGATAAGAAGAAGGACAAATAGTTAATTAACCGCCGCGTATAGGAGAAACCGACTCCTGGTGGCAGGTCACCCAAAGGCACACATGTTTTAGATAGTCATTCTGTTAATTATTCTGTCGGTTTTCAAATAAAGCGACACCATAGAGAAGAGAATGATGGAGGCGGGAGATCTGAAGAAACGGAGGTTAATTTTACCTTTTTAAGGTTAAATTTTTCAAAAAGGAGCTGTTTAAGCTCCTTTTTTTTATGCTAATTTTTGGTTTTTCGGGACTTTAAAATTCTAATTTTGTGTAGAAGTCAATAAAATTTTATGGCAAAAATCCTTTTAGTTGAAGATGATGTTGCTTTTTGCACCATGCTCAAAACCTTTCTCGTGAAAAAGGAGCATGAGGTTGATGCGGTGTACACTGCAACAGAAGCCCTGAATCTGGTCGAAGAGAAGGATTACGATGTGGTCATATCAGATGTGCGCCTGCCAGATAAAGAAGGATTAGAAATCCTTAAAGCTATTAAAGCAAAGGGAGTCAAGACGGGAGTGATTATGATGACCAGTTATGCCGAAATAAGTATGGCTGTGAACGCCATGAAAGAAGGGGCCATAGATTATATCGCCAAACCCTTTAATCCCGAGGTAATTCTTCAATCAATCAATACGGCGCTGCAGGCAGAGGCAGCTGCTTCCCAACGGTCACCAAAACCTGCCGAACAGGGAAAAAAACAAATTCCTGTAAGCGACACTTATATTAAAGGAGTAAGTGATGCCTCCGGCAAACTCAACAATTATATTGAACTTGTAGCTCCCACTAATATGTCTGTACTTATTATGGGAGAAAGCGGAACCGGAAAAGAACAAATCGCCAAAAGCATTCACAACAAAAGCAAGCGCCACTCTGCAACTTTCGTAGCGGTTGACTGTGGAGCAATACCAAGAGAACTAGCCTCCAGTGAATTTTTTGGTCATGTAAAAGGCTCTTTCACAGGCGCTGTTACCAATAAAACCGGTCACTTCGAGGCGGCAAACGGCGGGACTATCTTCCTGGATGAAATAGGGAATCTTAATTATGAATTGCAGGTGCAGTTGTTAAGGGCCCTACAGGAAAGAAAGGTAAAACCCGTTGGGAGCAATGAAGAGATCAATGTTGATATTAGGGTGATCGCAGCTACGAATGACGATCTTTTCGAGCTTGTCAAAAAAGGTGATTTTCGCGAAGACCTTTACCATCGTCTTAATGAATTTACGATCAAAGTACCATCCTTGAAGGACCGGCAGGAGGATCTAATGATCTTTGCCAATTACTTCCTGGATAGTGCTAATACAGAGCTTGAAAAAGATGTGGCTGGATTTTCGGAAGAAACTGTAGCAGCTTTTAAATCCTATCCATGGCCGGGCAACTTACGGGAGCTTAAAAATGTAGTTAAAAGAGCTGTTCTTCTAACTCAGGGTGATTATATCGAAAAAGAGGTGTTGCCCCATGAAGTAAGATCTTCTGAAAGAAAGGAGGAGCCGGATTCCTCTTATAGCTTATTTAAAAATAAAAATGAACAGGAGCTTATTCTGGATGCCCTCGAAAAGACTCATGGAAATAAGAGTAAGGCTGCAAGGCTACTTTCCATTGACCGTAAAACTCTTTACAATAAACTGAAGCAGTACAACATCAAGTTTTGATCTCTTTTTTCAATTCGTGGAGCAGATGGTGGATGCTTTCTGTCAGTCTTCCCACATTGATCTTCTCGGCCTTTTCAGCATCTTTTCGTTCCAGGATCTCCAGCTGCGAAATAATTCTTCTGGTTCCAAGCTGCCTGAACATGGGTAGCATTTTATGAGCCACGGCAGAAACCCTTGAAAAATCCCCTTTTTGGAAGGCCATTCTCAGCGCAGTTACGTTGCTTTCGGTACTCTCGATAAAGGCGGTAAGGATAGCATTTAGTGCCTTTTGGTCATCACCAGCAAAAGTTTTGATCTCTGCGAGGGTATATTCTTTAGTAGGATCTGAAGGTTGTAAGCTTCTATTCTGCTCCTTCTGAAACTCCACACTTAGTACCTCGCCGATTAGTTTTAAAAGTGCTTCTGAAGAATAAGGTTTTAACAAGCTTCCCTTAAAGCCTTTTTCAAGATAATCTGCAGGTGTCACATTGGGTTGTCCCGAAAGAGCAATGACCGGAACCCGCGGAATTTCACGACTGGTTTTGATCTCCTTCAGTAGATCTATCCCATTCATATCGGGCATTTGAATATCAGTCAGCACCAGGTCAATTTTTTCAGATCTCAGTTTCACAATAGCTTCCTTTCCGTTTCTTGCGGTAAAGTAGGACATACCGGTAGACTTGATCAATTCTTTTAATAACCCCAGTTGTGCCGGTTCGTCATCTACAAGAAGAACAGAATACTTCCCCAAATTCTTCACCTTTTCTTTTGATTCTTTTTCTTTTAGGGGAGCATCCGGTGCAGTTTTCACTGGTATACGCACTAAAAATGTACTTCCTTTCCCTGGTTCACTCTCCAGGTTGATACTTCCCTGAAGAAGATCTGTAAGCTTTTTAGTAATGGCCAATCCAAGACCGGAGCCTCCAAATCTTTTTTCGATTGAATTGTCTTCCTGGGAAAATTCTTCAAAGACCTTTTCTTTCTGATCTTTTGAGATTCCAATTCCGGTGTCTTTTACCTCGATATTCAGTATATGCTTTTCTTCCAGCCAGGCCGTCACTTTTACACTTCCTTTCGCTGTGAATTTACAGGCATTACTCACCAGGTTGGTTAGGATTTGTTTAATTCTGAAAGGATCTGTCACCAAAGGGTTGTCCAGCTCATCAGCTATATTGGTGATCACTTCCACCTCCTCGGGTTTTTCGGGAGGAATGGCATTTTCCACTGTTTCTTGTATGAGGTGCTTGGGATTGAAAGTCAGTTCTTCTACAGACATTTTTCCCGCCTCGAGCTTGGAGAGATCCAGCAAATCGTTGACCAGGTGTAGCAGATAGTCTGATGATTTTTTGAGTTGCCCTAAGTAGCGGTTTTGGGATTTGTTGAGGTCGGTTTTTTCGAGTAGCCCGGTATATCCCACCACAGAGTTAAGTGGTGATCGCAAATCATGAGTGACCGTATTCATGAATTGTTCCCTGCTTTTTAAAAGTGATTCGGCATACATTTTTGCATTTTCCAGCTGCAACCTGTACCGCTGGCTTCTGGATACATCCCTAATTACCAGGAAAACAAATATAAGGATGACCAGTAGGCTTACCGCACCCAGTATCGCAATAGTCTTGGAGGTATTTTCAACCGTTTTCTGCCAGTTGCTTACCTGGTCCAGGGAATTTATTCGCTCCTCTGATTCTATTGCGGACAGCAAACTCCTGAGCCTGTTATTCAGCTTTATTTCATTGGCTAATAATTGATTTTCCTTGGTTCTCAGAGCGGCACGGTACCGTCGTTCCTGTATTTCCAGTTCACTAAGAACCGTCTTAACTGAGACAATCAGGGAGTCTACCGTTATATTGGCAGGTTCAGGATTTTCGAGTTTGGAATATTCCAGTAGCTTTATTAGAACACTGCGCTGGTGTGGTTCCAGGTCCTTAAATCTCTGCTCATAATTAGGTTCTTCAAAGGTCTCATCTACCTTTCTTAATTCTGCCAGGACCCGAGAATAATAACTATCTGTTTCGCCTTCAGCTCTTAGCTTAAGTAATTCCTCCAGGTTATCGGATTTTTGGGAAAGTAGTACGTTGATGCTATCGATCTCTTTTTCGAGAGAATCATCTGTATTTGCTCTTTGCAGGGTAGCTAAAGTAGTTTGAATGGAATCTATTTTTGCATTGAAAGTGTCCATTCCTTCTATGTTTCCTGATTGGATAAGCTGCCGGCTAAGACTCTCAGCTTCATATAATTTTGTTGCGGCTTCCCCAACCAATAGAAGCTTTTCATTACCTGTGCTGTTCCGTTCGGTCATGCTGGTGTAAGTAACCACTTGATTATAGACAAACCAGACAGCAAAACCGGCAAGGGCGGCCAGTAGAATATAACCGGCGAAGACGATAATAGTAAGAGATGCTCTTTTTTTTGCCATAAAAGACTGAAAACGATAAAATTAAAAGCTTTTTTCTCGAAAGGCCTAAAAATTAGGTTAAATCGAAAAAAACCTTATACATTTGCGGCGTCTCAAAGGGGTGCCTGATTCCGTTGTAAAGTGGAAAAAAGCTGAGATCATACCCAAAGAACCTGGGCAGGTAATGCTGCCAAGGGATCGGCGCAAAATTGCGCTAAGTATTGCACTCCTGAAAACCATTTCCGTAGTTGAAATTAAATGGTTCTCAGGATTTTTTTTATCAATTTTTAATCAAAGAATAATTGCCCCTTTTATTCGTAAACTATTAAATTACGAATGAAAAATCTATTCTTAATCATCAGTTTTTTACTGGGCTCATTAAGCCTTACTGCCCAGAAGTACACGATCTCGGGAAAAGTTACTGATGGAGAAATTCCTTTAATTAATGCCACCGTAAGGGTTGAAGGTACTTCACAGGGAACTGTTACCAATAGTGAGGGAAGATATTCTCTTCAACTTGAGGAGGGAAGTTATGTTTTGCTTTTTTCTCATGGAAATCAAAAAAGGATCCCAGTCAACTTAACCGGAGATATGGCCCTCAATGTTGACATGAGTGATGTCTCAGAAGAGCTGGAGGAAGTATTCCTTTCTGCATTAAGGGTTACTGCAGAATCTCCCATTACATTCAGCAACCTTAGCAATGAAGAGATAGAGGACAGGAATCTAGGACAGGATATTCCTACTCTAATGCAGTACATGCCAAGTGTAGTAACAACCAGTGATGCCGGTGCAGGCATTGGATACAGCAGTATCAGGGTTAGAGGAACTGACTCAAGAGGTGTGAATGTTACGATCAACGGGGTGCCCTACAATGACGCAGAGAGTCAGGGAACCTTTTGGGTTAATCTTGGAGATTTCGCATCTTCAGTAGAGAACCTTCAGCTGCAAAGAGGGGTAGGAACTTCCACTAATGGTGCAGGTGCTTTTGGAGCCAGTATCAACATACTTACAGACAGGTTTAAGGTAGAGCCTTCCGCAGAGATAGCCAATAGTTTTGGTTCGTACAATACCCGAAAACATACAGTTAAATTCACTACAGGTTTATTTAATGACCATTGGGAATTTGCCGGGAGGGCATCTGTGATCAAAAGTGACGGATATATAGATCGCGCTTCAAGTGATCTGAAATCTTATTTCTTACAGGGAACTTACGTCGACGGCGGAACTTTGATCAAAGCTCTTACCTTTGGAGGAAGTGAGGTAACCTACCAGGCATGGGATGGCATTGATGCAGACCAGTTGCAGGAAAACCGAAGGTTCAACCCTGCCGGAGCCTATGTTGATGATGCCGGAAACCAACAGTTCTACGAGAATCACGTTGATGATTATAAACAGGACCACTACCAGTTACTTTGGAACCAAAATTACGGTGAGGGATGGTCTTCCAATATGGCGCTGCACTACACTTACGGTCGTGGATTCTATGAATCTTATCGTGCAGATGAAGATCTTGCTGAATACGGTTTATCCCCTTTTATTGCTAATGGGGAGGAAATCTCAGAGAGTGATTTAGTGACCCGTAAATGGCTGGTAAATGACTTCTACGGCACTACTTTCAATCTTCAGTATGAGCAGGATAATTTGAATATAATTACCGGTGGGGCCTGGAATAATTATCTGGGAGATCATTTTGGGGAGATCGTTTACACCCGTTTTGCGCCTTCTTCTTCACCGCTTCAGCGTTACTACGATAACCAGTCACAAAAAAGTGATTTTAATGTCTTCGGAAAAGCTACGGTTGCCGTTACAGAGAATTTCTCGCTTTACGGAGATTTACAGTTAAGAAGGATTCACTATGAAGTGGATGGGGTAGAGGAGGAAGAAGTGCCTTTTATTGTGGATGACAGCCACACCTTCTTCAATCCTAAAGCGGGAATGACCTACGAACTTTCTAAGGCAAACCAGTTGTATTTTTCATTCGCAAGGGCACACAGGGAACCAAATCGTACAGATTATGAGAACGGAAATCCTGAGCCGGAAGAATTAAATGATTATGAACTGGGGTGGCGTTTCAAGACTTCAGGAGTGCAGATTAATACCAACCTGTATTACATGGATTATCAAAACCAGCTAGTGCTTACCGGAGAATTGAATGATGTAGGTGCACCAATTAGAAGGAACAGTGGGAGCAGTTACAGGTTAGGACTTGAAATAGATGCCGGGGTTAGACTGTCCAACAGATTTATATGGAGGCCAAATGTTGCCATTAGCAGGAACAAGAATGATGAATGGTTTGCAACATGGGATGGGGAACTGCGGAATTTTGGAAAGACAAATATTTCCTACTCACCAGAAGTGGTGGCAGGAAACGTACTGGAGTACCGACCAATCGAAAATCTCGAGTTAAAATTACTTTCCAAGTATGTGGGAGAGCAGTATATGAGCAACCTTGAAAACGAAAGCTCTCTTCTGGATAGTTATTTTATAAATGATTTTAACATTCAATATACCTGGAAGAATGCGCCTCTCTTCAAAGAAATTGTGTTTACAGGGCTTGTTAATAACATCCTGGATGAAGAATATGTTTCAAACGGCTATTACTACACTTATGAGTATCAAAATGTGACCTACGAAGGTGCGGGATATTATCCGCAGGCTACAAGGAACTTTTTAGCGGGAGTAACTTTACGATTTTAAAAGCTCCCAATTGTGTTTATAATGACCAAGGGCCCTCCATTTGGAGGGCCTTTTTAATTGGATATTTCCAGAACATCTCCCCTTCGAACAACCCTGTAGGGTTTTAGAGGGTATTGTCCTTCCCCGGCAATTTGCTGCCCGGTTATAATGGTGTATTTGTTGCCGTCATCGCAGGAGCAGGTAGCTTCTATACCTGATACTGTCATTATAGAACATTCCTGAGGGACATGGTTGGGATCTGTAAGTTCAAACGCCATGTATTGATCATTATTTAGGTTGTAGATCACAATGCCGTTTATGCCGTAATTGTAGGTGGGGATATGATTTCCCGGAAAGTTTAACTGGTTGTATTCAGGAAGGCTGAGGTCCAGTCTTACTGAAAACTTTAGGTTAGGCAGGTATGGATTATTTCTGATTTCATCATCTCCAGAGCAGCTAAACAGCAGTGGGATCACAAAAATTATCCTGAGAAATTGTTTCATAATGCGTTTATTCAAAGCTACAAGATATAATTGTACTGGATATTTTTATTTACTATATTTGTTAGAAATCCCGTCAGCGAATGGGATTTTTTCTATTTATATAAACGATAAAGTTATGAGCAAAGTATCATACTATACCGCAGACGGACTCAAAAAATTAAGAGACGAACTCAATCAACTAAAAGATGTAGAGCGTCCGCGTGCTTCTCAGGCCATAGCTGAGGCAAGAGACAAGGGGGATCTAAGTGAGAATGCAGAATATGATGCTGCCAAAGAGGCGCAGGGACTTTTAGAAATGAAGATCGCCAAGTTGGAAGAGATCTATGCTAACGCGCGTCTGATAGATGAATCTCAATTGGATACTTCCAAGGCCTTAGTGCATTCAACCGTAAAGATCAAAAATCTGACCAATGGAGCAGAAATGAAATATAAACTTGTCGCACAAAGTGAAGCCGATCTAAAATCGGGAAAGATCTCTGTTGACAGCCCTATAGGAAAAGGTTTATTAGGAAAGAAGGTAGGAGAAGTTGCCGAAGTACAGGTGCCAAATGGAACATTGAAGTTTGAGGTTTTGGAGATTACCCGGGACTAAGAAATACGAAAAACGTATTAATAGAAGAGATCCTTTCCGGCTGGAAGGGATCTTTTGTTTTTACCTGTTTGAACATCCAAAGGAAAATCATAAATTGTAAGGATAAAACTGAAAATTATGCCAACCATATTCACCAAAATAATAAGCGGAGAAATTCCCTCTTATAAAGTAGCCGAAAATGATAAATTTTTGGCCTTTTTGGACATTAGGCCAAACGCAAAAGGCCACACTTTGTGTATTCCGAAGGAAGAGGTCAATAAAATCTTTGATCTTGATGAGCAGACTTACCTGGAGCTTATGGCATTTTCACGAATGGTGGCAAAAGGTATTGAAAAGGCAGTGTCCTGTAAAAGAGTGGGCATGGCTGTGGTAGGGCTCGAAGTACCTCATGTGCATGTGCATCTCATTCCTCTTAATTCCATGGGCGACATGAATTTTGCTCAGAAACAAGATCTTTCCGAAGAAGAATTCCAACAGATTGCGGGGGATATTAAAGCAGCTATATAATTGGATTTTAAAGATTACAAACTCTCGCTGGAGCTGCGTATAGACTTTAGTGATCTTGACATGTACAGGCATGTCAATAACCTTACTTTTATCAGGTTTTTACAGTCGGGGCGGGTAAATTTCTGGGAAGCAACGGGCCTGGCAAAATTATTTTCGGAAACTAATAAGGGTGCTATCCTGGTCTCCACCCATTGTGATTTTAAAAAATCCCTGTTTTATCCCGGGAATGCGGTGGTAAAAACAAAACTGGCTTACATTAAGAACAGCAGCTTTGCCCTAGACCAGCTCATCCTGAACGAAAAAGGGGAAGTCTGTGCTGAAGGAAGGGATATCGCCGTTTTTTTTGATTTCGGAAAAGACCAGGCGATGCCTATTCCCACTGATCTCAGACATACTATGCAGCAGTTTTAATTTTGTGAAGTACGATCTCAATTGTAGTTCCTTTATTTATTTCGCTTCGAAGTACCCTTATGCGACCTTTATGATATTGCTCAATAATGCGTTTAGCCAGGGATAATCCCAATCCCCACCCGCGTTTTTTGGTGGTATAACCTGGTTCGAAGATTCGTTTATACCTGCTCTTTGAAAGGCCCTTCCCGGTATCTCTCACTCTTATATGAACATTTTTTGCCTCTTGAAAAAGGCTGATTTCCAGTTCTCCTTTTCCCTTCATCGCGTCAATCGCATTGCGTACCAGGTTTTCAATGGTCCAGCTATACAGCTGCTCGTTGAGGTTGACCAATATTATTTCCTGCGGAAGGTCAAGTTTGAAATCGATTAATTTGGAACTTCGGGCTTTGAGATAGTCAAAAGAAATCCTGGTCTTTTCAACAATGTCTACGGGTACAAGCGTAGGTGCCGATCCTATCTTAGAAAACCTCTCTGTGATCGTTTGAAGCCGATCTACGTCCTTTTCTATTTCTGAAATGTAAGCGGGATTCACCCGCTCCTCTTTCAGGATCTCTGTCCATCCAATTAGAGACGAAAGTGGTGTCCCTATTTGGTGAGCCGTTTCTTTGGCCATTCCCGCCCAAAGCTTGTTCTGTTCGCTGGTCTTTGTAGTCTTGTAGAAAAAATAGATTACCGCAATGAAAAGGATAATAATGACCAAAAGAACCAACGGGTAATATTTTAACTTGTTCAGCATTGGCGAATTGCCGTAATATACCTGGTTCACTCGGCCTTCCCCCAGGTCCATGTCTATGGGTTCATTTTCTGATTTAATTGCCCTGAGGAAATCCTGAAGCTTTTCTTTATCATTCCTTATTTCTTCCTCAATGTTCATAGCATCTACGATCTTTCCGTTCTCATCTACCAGGATGGTGGGAATACTAGAGTTGCTGTTGATAATAGCGAGGTAAAGGTCGAGGCCCGTATCTGTGTCAACCTGATCAAGGTAAACCTGGGCAGAGGCCCAGATATTCATTTTTCGCCTTTCCTCTTCTTTGATCCGCTGAAAAAAAGCTACCGCATTCCAAACAATAAGGGTGATAATTATAAGGGAAGAGAGGATAATAAACCAGC
The DNA here is from genome assembly GCA_964627595.1 of uncultured Flavobacteriaceae bacterium. GTDB lineage: Bacteria > Bacteroidota > Bacteroidia > Flavobacteriales > Flavobacteriaceae > Salinimicrobium. Next base: position 20,102 of record CAZVKA010000023.1, read on the forward strand.
GGCGAAAGTTTCGTTTGTCAGAAAACCTCATGTAGGTGCTTTTGTTGCGATTAAATATAAGTGTTTTCAGGAAATAATAATGTGACAGCCTGTTTTTCATTCCTTATATGCATTCGTTACCTTTGTCAAAATTTTTCAGCATGCTTAGCATAGATACTAAAGAAACTCCTACCCCAAAACTGCATCAATATTTGCTGGGAGCTGTTGGCCCCAGGCCAATCGCTTTCGCCAGTACAGTTGACACTGAGGGGAGACCAAATTTGTCACCCTTTAGTTTTTTCAATGTTTTTAGTGCGAATCCACCGGTTTTGATCTTCTCACCTGCGAGAAGAGGCAGGGACAACACTGTTAAGCACACATATAACAATGCAAAAGCTACCATGGAGGTGGTCATCAATGTGGTAAATTACGACATGGTACACCAGGTATCGCTATCCAGTACCGAGTATGAAGAGGGAGTGAATGAGTTTGAAAAGGCGGGATTTACTATGCTTCCTTCTGAAGATGTAAAGCCGTTCAGAGTAGCTGAATCTCCTGTGCAATTTGAATGTAAGATCAAGGATATCATAGAATTAGGTGATCAGGGAGGTGCCGGGAATTTGGTGATATGCGAAGTGCTAAAAATGCATGTGCAGGAAGAAATTCTGGATGAAAAAGGTTATATTGACCAGCATAAAATAGATTTGGTTGCCCGAATGGGGGGAAACTGGTATACCCGTGCGATCTCCGGAATGTTCGAGGTGCCAAAACCACTCCAGACGTTGGGTATAGGGGTAGATGCTATTTCCGAAGAAATCAGGAACAGTAAGATCCTTTCCGGGAATGACCTGGGAAAGCTGGGAAATGTGGAAAAGTTGCCTTCAGCTGAGGAAATTCGGGAGTTGGTTGAAAGCGACTCTGCCCTTGGAGAACTGGTAAGGAGTAATGAAGATGAAAAGATACATGCGAGGGCAAAAGAATATTTAGAAAACAATGAACCGGCAGCGGCCTGGAAAATATTATTAGCAAAAAAGATTTGATATGGAAGTACAAGGAAAGATCAAAATGATTGGGGAAACTAAAACCTTTGGAAACAACGGGTTTAGAAAAAGAGAAGTGGTTGTCACTACAGAGGAGCAATATCCTCAGCACATCCTCATAGAATTTGTACAGGATAAATGTGACCTGCTTAACAACTACGGCGTAGGACAGCCGGTAAAAATTGGTGTGAACCTTCGCGGTAGAGAATGGGTCAACCCGCAGGGAGAAACTAAATATTTCAACTCTATACAGGGTTGGAGAATTGAGAACCTGGCTGCTCAAAGTCAAAGTGGAGGAGCACCTGTGCCTCCTGCCGATCAATTTGAGCCTGCAAATGACCTCAATGATGAAGATTACGATGATCTTCCTTTCTAAGGTAGGTAAGGAAAAAACATCAAGCCCGAAACAGCATGTTTCGGGCTTTTTTTATTTTTTTTTATTGACTATTTTTCAGCAAAAATCTTTTTTCAGTGAAATTTTTAGGACCACAGGATGAATTTCCACCTCCTGAGACTGCCAATTCAGTAGGGTTGCTGGCCTTTGGAGGAGATCTTTCTTCAAAAAGGTTGATAGCTGCCTATACCCATGGAATTTTTCCATGGTATGACAGCAGCCAGCCTATCCTGTGGTGGAGCCCAGATCCTCGGATGGTCCTGTTCCCTGAAAACCTGAAGATCTCTAAAAGCATGAAACAGGTGATTAAAAAAGGCATTTTTGAGGTGACTTTTAACAAGGATTTTAAGCAGGTGATTCAAAACTGCGCTACCGCACCACGGGAGGGGCAGGAGGGAACCTGGATCACACCAAAGATGCAGGAGGCTTATGTGGAACTTCACCGCTTAGGCTTTGCACATTCTGTGGAGGTGTGGCAGGAGAATGAACTGATTGGCGGACTCTACGGAATTTATTTACGGGATAAAAAAGTTTTCTGCGGGGAAAGTATGTTTGCCAAAAAAAGCAATGCCTCAAAGTTCGGATTTATTAAACTGGTGCAAAAATTAAAGATAGAAGGTGTGAAACTAATAGACTGCCAGGTGTATACAGACCATCTCGCCAGTCTTGGGGCAGGAGAGATCCCCAGGAGTGAATTTTTGAAGTACCTTAAGTAATATTACAAATTAAGAGTAGCTCCTGTGAGAATGAAATATTCCCTTTGCAGATCTTTCAAATAATTATCAAGCCGATACTCCAGGCCTAAGTATAGTTTCAGATTCTCAAAAGATGTATTTTCCAAACCAATTTCAAAACGTTGTTCGGGTTCCGGTTTCTCGTTTTTAGCTATGGAGTAGAGGGCTTCGGTGGCAAGGGTCGCGGTAAACTCCTGTGATATTGGCTGTGAAACTCCCAATTCATACCTAAACCTGTGCCTCAAGATATTTTCTATACGCTGCTCGATTCTTAGCCGATGTTCGGGTTGAAGTCGCCATTCAGTATGTCGATATTCAAACTCCTCAATGAATCTTAGTTCATCGTGCTCAAGATTATCAAAGATATCCCTAAACCTGTACCTTACCCGCAAGGCTATCTGAAGTGGAAAACGGAATGAGTACTGCGTGTAATGGTTTAACTCCAGGTGTTCGGTGTAATAATTTGGAACCTTTTCTTCTTCATACACTTCCAGAACTATTCCCCTATGGGCAATCCCAAAGGAATACGACCATGGCTGCCCATTTTGGAGTACCACGTTAAATTCTGGCTCCAGTAATAATGAATGAGTGTCTTGAGAATAGGCCTGTCGGGTAACCGAAAAAGAGAAAATGAAAAACAGACAGAGCTTTAAAAATGCTTTTTTAACTGCTGATTTTCTCATAAATCCTTTTGTACTTCTTTGTGCCTAAAACAGTCCACTTCATGATCGTTGACCATTCCCGTTGCCTGCATGTGGGCGTACACTACCGTTGGTCCTACGAACTTAAAACCTCTTTTCTTGAGATCCTTACTTATTTGCTGGCTCAGTTGGGTTTGTGAGGGTGCCTCTTTATAGGAGGAAAGACTTGTTTGGATAGGACTGTGATCTACAAAGCTCCAGATATATTTTGAAAATGAACCGAATTCCTTTTGCACTTCCATGTAAGCCCGGGCATTCGCCACACTGGCTTTAATCTTCAATTTATTCCTGATGATCCCGCTATCCCGCATGAGCTCTCCGATCTTTTCTTCGGAATAATTTGCGATCTTTCTATAATCAAAATGGTCAAAGGCTGTCCTAAAATTTTCCCTTTTCCGAAGAATAGTGATCCAGCTCAATCCTGCCTGAAAAGTTTCCAGGATCAAAAATTCGAAAAGTAAATGGTCATCATAGAGTGGTACGCCCCACTCCTGGTCGTGATAGGCTTCATATAAATCATCACCCTCACACCATCCGCAACGTTTTTTGCTTTTCATCAATCCTGAAAATTATAGGTTATAGTTCCCGGCTGTGAATTTCTCCCGGATAAGGGTGAAAACCTGGCCTGTAAGGCATATTCCTGAGCTTTGTCTGTAAGGCACTCATTACTGCTGGTTGAGCTTTTTTTGTTTACAGATGTTTCTATTACCTTGCCGGCTGCGTTCACCATGATATTCACAACGATCCTTCCCGGGGTGTCACAGGTATAAATAGGGTTTGGAATGTCTATGGCAGAGCGGCCTTTAAGGGAAAAAGAGATGGAGCTGTTCCTAAGAGTTCCTTTTTGGGTTGTGAGTTCTTCTGAAGTGTTGTTGCCTTCAGATGCTTGTTGCTTTTTTTGCCGTCTGTTGGACTCCAGGTTAAGTTCACCGCGGGTGGGACTAGTGCTTTCTTCTTCGGAAGCTTCCCGTTTTGCTCCGTTCTTCTGAAAGATCTCATCCAAACGGGATTCAAAATTTTCACGTGCCTCTTCCTGATTTTGGTTGAAAGCCTGGTGGGTTTCGAGATTTGGTCGTTGAGGTTCGGGTTCCTGGGGCTCCGGCTGCTGCTGTTCTGTTTGCTCTTGTTCTTGGGGTTGATCAGGCCGCAGGTCATTAAGTTCAATAAGAGTCTCCCTTACTTTTTCGTTTGTTCTGGAAATGTTGATGTTATACATGGCCAGAAACAGCACGAAAAAAAGCAATACAGTAATGATCAGTGCCTTATGTTCCTCAAAAAAATCCATTTTTGGTTTAATCTTCTTTACCAAGATACTTATTTACAAAAGAATCGAGATCGAGCGCGTTCTTCACCTCATGTTCACCAATCCTCGTGCGCCTCAGCGATGAGAGATAAGCTCCGGTTTCCAGTTCTTTGCCAAAGTCGTGAGCAAGGCTTCTAATGTAAGTACCCTTGCTGCACACCACCCTAAAATGAACTTCGGGAAAAGTGATCTTTGTGATCTCAAAATCAGAAATATTCACATTTCGTGCCGAAACCTGTACCTGTTCTCCCTTACGTGCATATTCATAAAGTCGTTTTCCATCCTTTTTTAAAGCGGAAAAAACAGGGGGATATTGTTGAATGTCTCCCAAAAATACTTCTGTAGCCTCTCTAATCTTTTCTTCGGAAAGATGCTGGGTCGGAAATTTTTGGTCCACTTCGGTTTCCATGTCATAGGAAGGAGTGGTCGCGCCAAGTGTAAACGTGCCGGTGTATTCCTTTTCCTGCCCCTGAATAAGGTCAATAGTCTTGGTGGCTTTTCCGGTGCAGATAATCAGTAAACCTGTTGCCAGCGGGTCTAGTGTGCCGGCGTGGCCCACTTTTATCTTTTTGATCTTGAAATTCTTCCGAATAAGCCATCGAACCTTATTCACCAACTGAAAGGAGGTCCAATCCAGTGGTTTATCAAACAACAGTACCTGTCCGGCTTTGAATTCTTCTTCGGTCATAAATTAAGCAAAGGCATATTCATAAGTGATGGCAATAACGCCAACCAGGAAGCAGTAAATAGCAAAATAAGAAAGCTTGCTCTTGCGCACCAACGCGATCATCCAGGTACACGCAGCAAAGCCCGCGATGAAGGCGGCGGCAAATCCCGCCAATAGGGGCATTACTTCTATAGTTGTTCCTGTGAGATCCCCACTCAGAAGATCTTTTGCGATCTTTCCAAGGATAAGAGGTACAACCATTAAAAAGGAGAATCGGGCGGCTTTTGCCTTGTCATTTCCTAATAATACCGAGGTTGAAATTGTGGCTCCACTTCGAGAGATTCCCGGGAGAATGGCAATTGCCTGGGCAACGCCTATTACAAAAGCATCTTTATAAGAAACAGGTTTTCCTGTGCTTTTAGCTTTATCTGCCAGCCACAATAGCAAGGCGGTGATGAGGAGCATAAAACCAACGAAGGTCAACGCACCTCCAAAAAAGGCTTCCAGTTCTTCCTCAAAAAGCACCCCCACAAGGGCTGCCGGAATCATGGAAATGATAATTTTTACGGAAAAAATAAATTCGTCGTTCCATTTAAAGGCGAAGAGTCCACGAAAGATCTCTGCCACATCCTTTCTAAATACCACAATGGTACTCAGGGCTGTTGCGAAATGCAGTACTACGGTGACCATTAGGGATTCTTCGGGAACACTGGTATCTCCTAAAATGGCTTTGGCAATTTCTAAGTGTCCACTGGATGAAACGGGTAAAAATTCAGTTAAGCCCTGGACAATGCCAAGAAAAATAGCATCAACAACTTCCATTAAATTATTTTCGGGGGTTAAGAAGAATGGCGTATACTTCAATGGCAAAACCTAAGAGCACAAGAGCAGGAGCAAGACGAATCCTTCTCCAATTGTAGATCTCCGGATTAAAGACGTTAGGATCGTCACTGCCGCCGCCTGCCATAAGAATGAAACCAAGGGCGATTACAGCAAGGCCAATTCCCATGACGACGTAATTCTTCTTCTCAAAGACAAAATTGAGGTCTTGTTTGTGTAATGGTTTTTTGTTCTTGTTCATTATATCATGTTTCTTAGCCACGGATGCACGGATGACTTTTATTGTTGACAAATTTAATGACTATCTCTCGATATTCCTTTCTTGCTGTGGACGGGTTTTTGTTCTGTACGTTTCAAGCCACGAATGGATTAATTTTTTTAAAACTGTAAATTGACATTCACCATAAATTATCCGTGCATCCGTGGCTTAAAATTTAATAATACAACTCGTCTGTTTTCAGGTTTAGGAAACGCTGGGTGGCAAAAAAGGTGCTTAGCCAGGTAATTATGATCCCTAATAGAAAAACTCCTACGAAAAGACCTGTCAATAAATAAATATCATTTAGTAATTCCAGTTCTGGAAAGCTCCTGTTCATATAATACAACACAATTCCCATCCCGGCTAAAGCCAGCACGGCACCTATCATTCCCAGTTTCACACTTTTCCATATAAAAGGCCTTCTAATGAACCTTTTTGTCGCCCCTACCATCTGCATGGTCTTAATGATGAAGCGTTTGGAATATACCGCAAGTCTTATCGAACTGTTGATCAACAGCACTGCGATAAAAGTAAAGACCCCGCTTATCACCAGGATCCAGAAGCTAATTCGAGTAACGTTTTCATTTAAAAGTGAGATCAATGGCTTGTCATAGACCACTTCATCCACGAAATTCATCGCGGTCAATTCCTCGGCGATCTCATCGACCTCTCCCGAGCTGATATAATCGGCTTTCATATAAACATCGATAGAATTCTGCAACGGATTATATCCGAGGAAATCCATAAAATCCTCTCCTATTTCCTTACTGTGAGCTTCTGCAGCTTCCTCTTTGGACACATAAGTGGTGGACTTTGTGTAATCTGCCAAAGCCAGGCTTTTTTTCAGCTGGTTGATCTCCACCTCTTTTGCGGTATCCTTCAGGTAAATGGTAAGTGCGATCTGCTCCTTAAAATGATCGGCAATCTTTTTTGTGTTCAACACCAAAAGGCCCAGCAGGCCTAAAAGGAAAAGCACCAGTCCAATACTGATCACTACCGAAAAATAAGAAGAAATAAGACGCC
>CAZVKA010000024.1:0-27035 GCA_964627595.1 uncultured Flavobacteriaceae bacterium
AAAAAAATACATCGATGAAATACCATCCTATAGACAACAAATTATTCATAAAGAACCGAAAAAACTTTACGGCCAGAATGGAACCGAAAAGCCTGGCGGTATTCAATTCAAATGACGTTTACCCCATAGGAGCTGACAGCACCATCCCTTTTGAACAGGCACGAGACCTGTTTTATTTAAGCGGGGTAGACCAGGAAAAAAGTATACTGGTACTGTTCCCTGATGCTCCCAATGAAAAGCACCGGGAAATGCTTTTTTTGACTGAGACCAATGAACATATCGCCGTTTGGGAGGGAGAAAAACTCACCAAAGAAAAAGCCTTTGAAGTATCGGGTATCAAAAATGTGTTTTGGCTGAAGGATTTCGAAAAAGTATTTTTTGAAGTAATGACCCAGTGCGATACCGTTTACTTTAATACCAACGAACACTATCGGGCAAATGTGGAGACCGAAACCCGGGAGGCCCGGTTCATAAAATGGTGCAAAGAACAATATCCTGCACACCGGGTGGCAAAGAGCAACCCGATACTGCAGCGACTGCGTTCTGTAAAAGATCCTATAGAGTTGGACCTTATGCAGCAGGCATGTGATATCACCGAAAAAGCCTTCCGCAGAGCCTTGAAATTTGTGAAGCCCGGAGTTTGGGAATACGAGATCGAAGCCGAATACTGGCATGAAATGATTCGTAACCGTTCCCGCGGATTCGCCTACACCCCAATTATCGCCAGCGGAAAAAATGCCAATGTACTGCATTACATTGAAAACAACCAGCAATGTAAGGAGGGGGAATTGATCCTGCTCGACACCGGTGCAGAATATGCGAATTATGCCAGTGATCTTTCCCGAACCATTCCGGTTTCTGGAAAATATACCAACCGCCAAAAAGAGGTCTACAAGGCTGTAAACAGGGTGAAGAATGAAGCGACAAAAATGCTGGTTCCTGGAACTATCTGGGCAGACTATCACGTGGAAGTTGGAAAACTCATGACTTCAGAGTTGCTCGGCCTTGGTCTTTTGGATAAAGCTGATGTGCAGAATGAAAATCCCGACTGGCCTGCTTACAAGAAATATTTTATGCACGGCACCTCTCACCATATAGGTTTAGACACCCATGATTACGGCTTACTGCACGAACCTATGCAGGCTAACCAGGTATTTACCGTGGAGCCGGGAATCTATTTGCCCGATGAAGGCTTCGGAATTCGTCTCGAAGACGATGTGGTGATCCAGGAAAAAGGCGAACCTTTTAACCTGATGCGTAACATCCCTATAGAAGCTGACGAGATTGAAGATATTATGAATTCCTAAAAGAATTCAGCATTAAAAAGAAAGCCGCAAATCATTTTCACAAAGGATTTGTGGCTTTTATTTTTTTAAAACTCAACTTAACATGAAGATCAAATCTCAAAATAAAGAGATCCATTTTACCACAAAGGGTACAGGAGAATCCCTGATTTTGCTTCACGGCTTCCTGGAATCAAAAGAAATATGGACAGAATTTATCCCTGAATTTTCAAGGTACGGGCAGATAATCACCATAGACCTACCCGGCCACGGAAGCTCTGAGGTTATAGATGAAGTTCATACCATGGAACTTATGGCTGAAAGCGTGAAAGCAGTAATGGAACACCTGGAGATTAGAAGAGCAAATTTCATTGGACATTCCATGGGAGGTTATGTTGCTTTAGCTTTTCTTGAGCAATATCCGGGAAGAGTTGGTGAACTCATGTTGCTGAATTCCACTCCAGAAGAAGATTCAGAAGAAAAAAGAAAGAATCGGGAACGAGCCATTGAAGTCATTAAAAAGAACAAGAGAGCGTATACAAGCATGGCCATTTCTAATTTACTTACTCCCGAGAATGAGAAGAAACATGTTAAAGAGGTTAACATTCTAAAAGAAAGAGCTTATAAATTTTCAGCCGATGGAATCATTTCTGCCTTGAATGGTATGAAAATTCGCACAAATAAAATGGAAGTTTTAAAAGAATTCGCTGGAACAAAAATTATTGTAACGGGTAAAAAAGATCCTTTAATCGAATTAAATTCAATAAAATCTACTGCAAAGCAATGTAAATGCAGGTTTTACGCCCTTCCGGGAGGACATTTAAGTTATTTGGAGAGTAAAGAAGCATTTTTAAAACTGTGTATTTCATCGAAAAAATGAACTTTTTATCGATTTTTTATTTTCGTTTACATAATTTTAACTATAACTAATCAAAACTTCTTTAAGCATGATTACGAAAAAGCCTCAAATTATGTTTTCGATCGGCAGATTGTTTTGTTATTACTTTGGTCATCGTCTGCACATTTCCAGAAAGATCACCAATCATATCAAAGAATACTCCTGCTCCAGATGCGGCCAGGAAATGACCGACACCGCAAACGGGTTCCTGGCAGATCTTACTCCCCGGCTTCAGGAAACTAATACTTTCCTGGCAAAGATCCATGAACGCCGCCGCAACCGCAAGGTAATTCTCAAGGCTTCTTAGTCATTCTCCTTCATGGCATTCCATCCCCGGGCGATCAATGGTAGCTTTTGATTTGCACGAGTTACCAGGTGCATCCCCTCACCCTCTTCAGCAATATGCCCTATTACTGTAAAGTTGGGGTTACCTTTTATCCTTTCATAGTCTGCCTGCGCAATAGTGAACAGGAGCTCATAGTCCTCTCCGCCACTTAAAGCGATAGTAGTACTATCCAACTCAAATTCCTCACAAACCGAAATTACGGCAGGATCCAGAGGGATCTTTTCCTCGTACAGGTAAACTCCTTTTTTAGATCTTTTACATATATGAATGATTTCTGAGGATAATCCATCACTAATATCGATCATAGAGGTTGGCTTCACTCCCAGGGCTTTTAACAATGGCGGAATATCTTTCCTCGCCTCTGGCTTTAGTTGCCTTTCAATAAGATAGGTATAAGGGTCAAGATCGGGTTGAGACTGAGGGTTAACTTTAAAAACCTCTTTTTCTCTTTCCAGCACCTGAAGTCCCATATAGGCAGCTCCAAGGTCGCCTGTCACCACAAGCAGATCATTAACCCCTGCGCCATCGCGATACACAATATCCTCCTCTTTGGCCGAGCCCAACGCAGTAATGTTTATGATCAACCCCGAAGTAGAAGATGAGGTATCTCCCCCTACCACGTCCACTTTATAAAGATTTGCAGCAAGTTCGATCCCGGCATACAATTCTTCAAGAGCCTCTACAGGGAAACGATTTGAAACGGCAAAAGAGACTGTGATCTGCTTTGGAGTGGCATTCATGGCATAGATATCAGAAAGATTCACCATGACCGATTTATAACCCAAATGCTTCAGCGGCATATAAGATAGGTCAAAATGTACCCCTTCTACCAGCATATCTGTAGTGACTATAGCCTTCTCATCTTTAAAATCAAGTACGGCTGCATCATCTCCCACACCTTTAAGCGTAGAATCATGAATGATCTTAAAATTCTTTGTGAGATGGTCAATTAAGCCGAATTCTCCATATTCTGAAAGACTGGTTCTGCTTTCACCTTTGTTTTCGAACATATTCTGCTATTTATGATTTGCAAAATTAAGGCTTATAATTTCAAAACAAGAGATGCAGCCAAAAAATCGTGGATCCTTCCCCATATCCCGTTTCTTGTGTAAGAATTAATAGTACATAGGACTGAATTTCAGGATAATACCTCAAAAATTAGAAAGTTACTCCGATTAAACCAAGGAATAGCCTTCCCTAATGGGTGCATTCCATTTTCTAATACTAATTAGCATGGCTAAACCTATTGTTTGTATTATATTTGCAGTTAATTTAGAATTAATCTTTATAAGATATGATCAAGGTAAGTGAAAGCGCCAAAAAAAGAATAACCTCCCTCATGGCCGAGGATGGTTTTGATGCCCTGCAGGACTACGTTCGCGTTGGGGTAAAGAGCGGTGGATGCTCTGGTCTTTCCTATGAATTAAAGTTTGATAAGAGTCAAACCGAAGGGGACAGGTTAATTGAAGATAACGAGATTAAGATCGTTGTAGACAAAAAAAGCGTTTTATACCTGGCCGGAACCATATTAGAGTACTCCGGAGGGTTAAATGGCAAAGGATTTGTATTCAATAATCCAAATGCACAGCGCACCTGTGGCTGCGGAGAGAGTTTCTCTCTCTGATGAGTTCATGATTTAAAGTTGAAAGTTTAATGTTATGGGATCAGTAAAAAATTTTGAAGATCTGGAGATATGGGCAAGTGCACGTAAAATCTGTGAAGACATCTTCAGGATCAAACAAGACACTGACCTGAAATCTGATTTTAAACTTTACGACCAACTCAACGGCTCCTCAGGATCTGTAATGGATAACATCGCTGAAGGCTTTAAGAGAAATGGGAACAGGGAATTTATACAATTCCTGGCAATAGCAAAGGCATCCTGTGGAGAAACAAGATCTCAGTTATACAGAGCCCTTGACCGAAAGTATGTTACTCAGCAAGAGTTTGACATTCTTAATAATAAATTAGTACGACTGAGCCGGCAGATAAGCTCCTTCATAAATTATCTGCAGAAAAGTGAATTAAAAGGAACAAAGTTTAAAGCATAATACACCTTAAACTTTAAACCTTAAACCAGGAACTAAAGAACATGGCATATACTGAAGACGATTTAAAGAAAGAACTCGACCAAAAGGAATATAAGTACGGGTTTTATACTGATATAGAATCAGACACTTTTCCTGTGGGACTGAATGAGGATATTGTACGTGCAATCTCCAAGAAAAAGAACGAGCCCGAGTGGATGACCAACTGGCGACTGGAAGCTTTCAGAGCCTGGGAAGAGATGGTGGAACCAGATTGGGCCAATGTGCATTACAAAAAGCCCGATTTTCAAAACATTTCCTACTATTCGGCTCCAAGCAAAAAGCCTAAATACGAAAGTCTGGACGAGGTAGATCCCGAATTACTGGATACCTTTAAGAAACTGGGGATTTCTCTTGATGAACAGAAGAAACTGGCGGGAGTTGCTGTAGATGTAGTGATGGATTCGGTTTCGGTGACTACGACATTCAAGAAGACCCTCGCTGAAAAAGGGATTATTTTCTGCTCGATGTCTGAAGCGATTCAGGAGCACCCGGAACTGGTGAAGAAATACTTAGGAACTGTAGTTCCTCAAAAAGATAATTTTTACGCCGCTTTAAACTCGGCTGTATTTAGCGACGGATCCTTCTGTTATATTCCGAAAGGAGTAAGATGTCCTATGGAATTATCTACTTATTTCAGAATTAACCAGGCGGGAACAGGTCAATTTGAAAGAACCCTTGTAGTGGCCGATGAAGGCAGTTATGTGAGTTACCTGGAAGGTTGTACGGCTCCTCAGCGCGATGAGAACCAGTTGCACGCTGCGGTGGTAGAACTTATCGCCCTTGACGATGCAGAGATCAAATATTCGACCGTGCAAAACTGGTATCCGGGAAATAAAGAAGGAAAAGGCGGGGTTTTCAATTTCGTGACCAAACGCGGTCTGTGTGAGAAAAATGCTAAGATAAGCTGGACTCAGGTAGAGACAGGGTCAGCCGTGACCTGGAAATATCCTTCTTGTATCTTGAAAGGAGATAACTCTGTTGGTGAATTCTACTCTATTGCGGTTACCAATGACTATCAGCAGGCAGATACCGGGACAAAAATGATCCACCTTGGAAAGAATACCAAGAGTACCATTATTTCCAAAGGTATTTCTGCAGGACAAAGTCAGAACAGTTACCGCGGACTGGTACAAATCAACAGCAGGGCCGAAAATGCCCGAAACTTCTCCCAATGTGATTCCCTTTTGATGGGGAACAAGTGCGGAGCACATACTTTCCCGTACATCGAAGCCAAGAACAAGTCGGCTAAAGTGGAACATGAAGCCACGACCAGTAAAATTGGAGAAGACCAGATTTTCTACTGTAACCAGCGAGGAATAGATACTGAAAAGGCAATCGCATTGATCGTGAACGGTTTCAGTAAGGAAGTATTAAACAAATTACCAATGGAATTTGCAGTTGAAGCCCAAAAGCTCCTGGAAATTTCGCTAGAAGGATCTGTAGGATAAAACAATGGAAAAAAAGCTACTGATATTATTACTGAGTCTGTTCATTTTTACTGCCTGCGGTGATGACTCGAGGGAGGATGAAGTTGAGGAGGCAATTCCTGCAGTAGCAAAAGACAGCCTTACCGTCATTGAAGCTGAATTTATACACCTGGCTGATGCCGCGGTTCTTAAAGGCCGGAGTTTTATCTACGGAGTAGAACTGGACTCTGTAGGCAGGGAACTGGCGAACAAGGTAGAGCCTTTAAAAAGGGATGAATTTGAAATGATCCCTGTAAAGGTGAGAGCCAAGATCATTAAAAATCCGGGGCAAAATGGATGGGATGAACTTGTACAAATAAGGGAGATCCTGGAAATACCCGAAAAACCATCAGATAGCGCTAAAGCGTCATCTGTGAATAATAAATAGAAAAAACCTGTACAACAGGAAATTCAATAGAAGTTATGCTAAAAATAAAGAATTTACACGCCAAAGTAGAAGGTCTTAAAATATTAAAAGGCATTGACCTGGAGATCAACCCTGGAGAGGTTCATGCAATCATGGGACCTAATGGTTCAGGAAAAAGTACTTTATCTTCGGTTATCGCAGGAAAAGAAGAGTACGAAGTAACCCGCGGAGAGATCATTTTTGAAGGAGAAGACCTTGAAGAATCTGCTCCCGAAGAGAGAGCCCATAAAGGGATATTTCTTTCATTCCAGTATCCTGTTGAAATTCCGGGGGTATCGGTTACCAACTTTATGAGAACGGTGATCAATGCCAACCGTAAGGCTAAAGGACTGAAAGATATGCCGGCAAATGAAATGCTGAAAAAGATCAGGGAGAAATCTGAACTTCTGGAGATCGACCGTAAATTCCTTTCCCGCTCCTTGAACGAAGGATTTTCAGGAGGGGAGAAAAAGAGAAACGAGATCTTCCAGATGGCGATGCTGGAACCAAAACTGGCAATTCTTGATGAGACTGATTCAGGTCTGGATATCGACGCCCTTAGGATCGTTGCCGACGGTGTGAACAAACTGAAGCGTCCAGACAATGCGACCCTGGTGATCACTCACTACCAGCGTTTGCTGGATTACATCATTCCTGATTACGTACATGTGATGCTCGACGGAAAGATCGTTAAATCAGGCACCAAGGAACTTGCCCTCGAACTGGAGGAAAAAGGTTATGACTGGATCAAAGAAGAAGTGAACGCTCAGTAAGCGTATAGCTTCAGAATAAATTGATTTTGTCCACCATTTCCCGCAACGGGAAAGACAATAAAATAAAGAAATGGAATTAAAAGATAAATTATTATCCTCTTTTCTGGCTTTTGAAGAGAACGTGAATATGAATACAGATATTCACGAGATCAGGAGTCGTGCAATAAAAGACTTTGAAGCTTCAGGTTTTCCTACCAGGAAACAGGAGGCATGGAAATATACTTCCCTGAACAAGGTCCTCAAGCATGACTATACTGTTTTTCCGAAGAAAGAGGACACTATAGATTACAGGGACGTTGAGAAGTATTTCATTGATGAGATCGATACTTATAAGATCGTGTTCATCGATGGCATCTACTCCTCTCATCTTTCCTCGACCACACACGAAAAGATCGATGCCTGCCTTATGTCTTCGGCTATGAACAGCTCGAAGTACAAGCCGGTGATCGATAACTATTTTAATAAGATAGCACCTCAGGAAAGTCTCACTTCACTGAACACTGCGTTCTCTCATGAAGGAGCCTACATAAATATTCCGAAGAATACTATGGCTGATAAACCTATTCAGATCATCAATTTTTCTACCGGAAATGAATCAGCTTTGATGGTGCAGCCAAGAAACCTGGTTGTAGTGGGAGAAAATTCCCATGTGCAGATCATTGAAAGGCATCAGAGCCTTACAGATCACCCTGTGTTAACAAACTCAGTTACGGAGATCTTTGCTGACAAGAGAGCCATCGTGGATTATTATAAGATACAGAATGACAATCACCAGGCTTCGTTGATCGATAATACCTTTATCGAACAGCAGCGGGAAAGTTTCTGCTCGGTGCATACTTTTTCTTTCGGCGGAAATCTTACTCGTAATAACCTGAACTTCTATCAGAAGGGAGAGAGGATAGACTCCACCATGAAGGGAGTGACCGTGATCGAAGGAAAACAGCATGTAGACCACAACACCCTGGTTCACCACGCAGAACCTAACTGCGAGAGCCACCAGGATTACAAAGGAGTGTTTGGTGAAAGTTCTACCGGCGTCTTCAACGGAAAGATTGTAGTGGAAAAAGAAGCACAGAAGACAAACGCATTCCAGTCCAACAACAATATTTTGCTGGATGACAAAGCAACTATCAATTCCAAACCTCAGCTGGAGATCTTTGCCGATGACGTAAAATGTAGCCACGGGTGTACTATAGGACAGCTTGATGACGATGCTTTGTTCTACCTGCAATCCAGAGGGGTTCCCGTTAAAGAGGCGAGGGCACTTCTCATGTACGCTTTTGCCAACAACGTATTGGAAAGCGTGAAAATTCCGGAGCTGAAGAAACGCATCAATAACATTATTGCTGAAAAGCTTGGGGTGAACATTGGTTTCAACCTGTAACCCAAATTTCCTGAAATGAAAGTTGCCACCGAAAAAGCACATTTTGATATCGAAGAGATCAGAAAAGATTTTCCTATCCTTTCCAGAAAGGTGAATGGATACCCTCTGGTGTATTTCGACAATGCAGCCACCTCACAAACTCCGCAACAGGTAATAGATACTATAGTGGATTATTATTCGCGGTACAATGCGAACATCCACCGCGGGGTTCATACTTTATCACAGGAGGCGACAGATGCTTATGAAGGGGCGAGGATCAAGATCCAGAAGCATTTTAATGCTGCAAAGTCGCATGAGATCATTTTCACATCAGGGACCACCCATGCCATCAACCTGGTGGCAAGCGGTTTTGCTTCCCTGCTGAAAAAGGGTGATGAGATCATTGTTTCGGCACTCGAGCATCATTCCAATATTGTGCCCTGGCAAATGTTGTGTGAAAAAACAGGCGCTGTTCTCAGGGTAATTCCTATGATTGAGGACGGAACCTTGAAAATGCAGGATTTTGAACAACTTCTTTCAGAAAAGACAAAACTGGTTTTTGTAAATCATGTATCCAATGCTTTGGGAACAGTGAATCCGGTGAAAGAGATCATTGATAAAGCCCATGCAGTTGGCGCTGCTGTTTTACTGGATGGAGCCCAGGCCGCTCCGCACATTAAGGCAGATGTTCAGGAGCTGGATGTAGATTTCTACGTGGTCTCTGCCCATAAAATGTGCGGACCAACAGGAGTAGGTGTTTTATACGGAAAAGAAGAGTGGCTTAAAAGACTTCCCCCTTATCAGGGAGGAGGGGAAATGATCGCAACGGTAACCTTCGAGAAAACCACCTATGCCGATCTTCCCCACAAATTCGAAGCAGGTACCCCAAACATTTGCGGAGGGATCGCTTTTGGTGCAGCCCTGGATTATATGAATGAGATTGGCTTTGACAATATTGCCGCATATGAGCACGAGCTACTGGAGTATGCCACAGGTAAACTTCTGGAGATCGAAGATTTGAGGCTCTACGGAACATCAGCCGAGAAAACAGCCGTGATTTCCTTTAATATTGGTGATCTCCACCCGTATGACATAGGTACGATCATCGACAAGCTCGGGATAGCTGTTCGCACAGGACATCACTGCGCACAGCCGGTAATGGATTTCTACAAGATACCGGGTACAGTTAGGGCTTCCTTTGCTTTTTACAACACCAAAGAGGAAATAGATATGTTTGTAGAGGCCGTGAAAAGGGCTAAAAATATGTTATCTTAAAATAATGTTTTCTTCGGAAGTTTTCCGAAGTTAAAAAAGAAAAATTGTGAGCAACATTAAAGAAATACAGGACGAGATCGTAGAAGAATTTCAGCTGTTTGACGATTGGATGCAGCGATACGAGCACATGATAGAACTGGGTAAATCCCTTCCTCTTATAGATGAAAAATATAAAACTGATGATAACCTCATCAAAGGCTGCCAAAGTAAGGTCTGGGTTCACGCTGAAATGGACGATGATAAACTGGTCTTTACGGCAGATAGTGATGCTATCATTACAAAAGGGATCATTGCCATCCTGGTAAGAGCCTATTCCAATCAACATCCAAGAGATATCATAGAGGCTGATACAGCTTTTATTGATGAAATTGGACTGAAAGAGCACCTTTCCCCTACCCGAGCCAATGGTCTTGTTAGCATGATCAAACAGCTTAAAATGTATGCGGTAGCATATCAAACACAACTAAAGTAAAAATGGAACACGCGAAAAATTCGGAAGTTTTAGGAGAAAAGATCGTTACGGTATTAAAGACCATTTACGATCCTGAAATTCCTGTAGATATATACGAACTGGGATTGATCTATGATGTCATGGTAAGTACAGACAACGAGATCAAGATCCTAATGACTCTTACCACTCCTAACTGCCCCGTTGCCGAATCCTTACCCATGGAGGTGGAGGAAAAGGTAAAATCTATGGACGAGGTGAGTGATTGTGAGGTAGAGATCACTTTTGATCCGCCCTGGAGCCAGGATCTTATGAGTGAAGAAGCCAAACTTGAACTGGGAATGCTGTAATAGCAAATCGGTTAATAAGTTTTTTGAAAAAAGAGAGATACATGGAAGGAGAAATAGTCAACAGAGTGGCCAACAGTAAGCTCGTTACCGTAGATCTTGAAGATCTTTATCCCGAAGGTCCGCGCATTGTTCTTGACATCAAGGACTGGCTGCTTGAAGGGCTGGTATTGCAGGAAAAAAATTTCAGAACAAGTGTTAAAGAACATGACTGGTCCCCTTATGAAAACGCTTTTGTAGTACTTACCTGTTCCACAGACGCTATCATTCCCGGCTGGGCTTACATGCTGGTCTCTACCTACCTTGCATCTGTTGCAAAAAAAGTGGTGGTAGGAGACCTGGAAACAATGGAAACCGTGCTTTATGCGGAAATTATTCAACAGCTGGATGTTTCCAAATATGAAGGACTTCCGGTGATCATTAAAGGGTGTTCCCGAAAACCTGTTCCTAAAAACGCTTACCTTCAATTAATAAACCGGTTACAACCGGTGGCAAAAAGTATCATGTACGGGGAAGCTTGCTCCTCGGTTCCACTCTTTAAAAAATAAATATGAAAAGACTTCTACTCTCTACATTTTTATTAATAAGTTTTATCGCGACTGCCCAGGAGGAAGAAAATGAAACTCCGCCAGACGGTTGGAATTCAGAAGGAAAATTTCAATTGCTCTTTAATCAGTCAGCGTTCAACAAAGAATGGACGGGAGGAGGTACTTCAAGTATAGCGGGGAACCTTATGCTTGATTACCAGTTGAACTATCGCAGTGGCAACTTTACCTGGGACAATAAACTCCTGGCCAATTACGGGCTTACCAAGCTCAACGGGGATGAATTTACCAGGAAGACCAGTGACAGGTTGGAAATCAATTCCATTGCCGGGAAGCAATGGGATAACTCGAACTGGTATTACTCGTTCTTCACCAACTTTCGAACGCAATTCAGCAAAGGATATGTTTATTCTGAAGATCCTCAAACCGGGGAAGAAATCCGCACGGAAAGGACAAATTTTCTCTCGCCGGGTTTTCTTCAGTTTGGACCGGGTCTCATGTGGAAAAGATCTGATAAATTCTGGATGAACTTTGCACCGGCCACCTCGAGATTCATTTTTGTAGACAATGCGTTTACTAAAATTCCCGGGTACCAGGACGGCGACTATTTTGGTGTGGATGAGGGTAAGAGCTCACGTTATGAATTAGGTGCCTCTTTTACGGGTTATGCTAAATTCGATATCGTGACCAATGTTTCTTGGGAAAATAACCTTAGTCTGTATTCCAATTACCTGGACCAGCCGGGAAATATTGATATTGATTATCTAATGAACCTGGAAATGTCGATCAATGAGTATTTAAGTGCAAATCTGATCTTTCAGGCCATTTATGATGACAATACAGTAGGTGCCTTTCAGATAAGAGAAGTTTTTGGTGCCGGATTCAATTATACTTTTTAAGGCTACTCCGGATTTTATTCCTTCCTTAAGGAATGTTTAAGAAAGCTGAGGGCCGCACTCCCTATACTATACCACGCAAATGTGTAACTTTGTGGTACACGCAAATCATCTATGTTAGAAAAGAGCAATTTAGAATACGAAAAGGTTGTTTTGATCGGGATTGTTACCCGCGAGCAGAATGAAGAAAAATTAGAGGAATATCTCGATGAGCTTGAATTTTTAACCTACACTGCCGGTGGCGAAGTGGTCAAACGTTTTTCTCAAAAAATGGATATGCCCAACCCCAAGACCTTTATTGGTTCCGGGAAAATGGAAGAAGTCCGTTATTTTGTGCAGGAGAACGAGGTTGGGACTGCTATTTTTGACGACGAACTATCTCCTGCGCAACAAAAGAACATCGAAAGAATTCTTAATTGCAAGGTGCTGGACAGGACAAACCTCATTTTAGATATTTTCGCTCAACGGGCGACCACCAGTTATGCCCGAACACAGGTAGAACTGGCGCAGTATCAATATTTACTCCCCAGGTTAGCGGGAATGTGGACTCACCTTGAAAGACAACGAGGTGGTATTGGGATGCGTGGTCCCGGGGAAACAGAAATAGAAACTGACCGCCGAATTGTAAGGGATAAGATCGCTTTATTAAAGAAGAAGCTGGAAACCATTGATAAGCAGATGGAAGTTCAGCGAGGTAATCGTGGCCAATTAGTGCGGGTCGCATTGGTGGGATACACGAACGTTGGAAAATCCACATTAATGAACGTGATCAGCAAGAGTAAAGTGTTTGCTGAAAATAAACTTTTTGCCACCCTAGATACCACGGTTCGTAAAGTGGTGATCAGGAACCTACCGTTCTTACTGACAGACACAGTGGGATTCATCAGGAAACTTCCCACCCAGCTGGTAGAATCTTTTAAATCTACGCTTGATGAAGTTCGGGAGGCAGATCTTCTCCTCCACGTAGTAGACATTTCCCATCCCAATTTTGAAGAACATATTGCTTCTGTCAACCAGATCCTTTCAGAAATTAAGAGTGCAGATAAACCCACTCTAATGGTATTTAATAAGATAGATGCCTATGAAGCTGAAAAGATCGAAGAGGATGACCTGATGACCGAAAAAACATCCTCCCACTATACCCTGGCGGAATGGAGACAAACATGGATGAACAGAATGGGAGAAGATGTACTGTTCATATCAGCATTGAACAAAGAAAATCTGGAAGAGTTCAGGAAAAAAGTATACGAAGCTGTGAGGAAGATCCATATAACCCGTTTTCCATACAATAATTTTCTGTACCCGGAATATGACACCTATGGGGAAGAAGAGTAACCTATTTACCCTCAAAAAATTAATAAGAGCTTCTGATTTTCAGAAGCTTTTTTTTGATTTAAAAGCCGTAAATTATACTCATTAAACTTCTATATATGAGAACATTAATACTATTTTTATCGATCTTATTATCGTTCCCTGTCGGAGCCCAGGATATGGAAGGTGCCTGGAAACTCACTCACGAGGATGGAAAAGAAGTGAATGACCGGGTAGTCATAATGATCTACCAGGACGGTTATTTTGCCTTTGGTGCCAAAGAAGCCGGCACCAATAAGTTTCTTGCAGCAGGTGGCGGAGAATTTTTTCTTGATAGTGGCTATTCTGAAGTTTATGATTTTCACACTGAGGATTCCACTCTTGTAGGAAAGGAACGGAATTTTCAGGGATTCCATAGGTATGACGGCTTAGTACTTCAGGAAATTGAGGGCGGAGTCGAAAAGACCTGGAAACGGATTTCCACCGACAAAGACGATCTTTCGGGGAACTGGGTGTTTACTGGCAGGCAACGGGACGGGGAAATGAGAAGAAGCACACCCGGTGACAGGAGAACTATTAAGATCCTGAGTGGAGGAAGGTTCCAGTGGGCAGCTTTTAATTCTGATACCGGCGAATTCTTTGGCACCGGAGGAGGAACGTATTCCGCAGAAGATGGAGAATATACGGAAAATATAGAATTCTTTTCGAGAGATGACAGCCGTGTAGGCGCAGAACTCAACTTTAATTATTCAGTTGAGGATGGTGAATGGCACCACTCCGGAAAAAGTTCAAAGGGAGATCCTATGTATGAGATATGGTCTCCTTACAGGAACTACTTTCCAAAGGATGATTAAGAATTAAAGGCGAGAATGGCCTTTTCCGCACATTTTTCCCCATCGATGGCCGCAGAGATAATTCCGCCGGCATAACCGGCACCTTCACCGCAGGGATATAAGCCCTTGATCTCAACATGCTCAAGAGTAATTGGATCCCTTGGAATACGCACCGGGGAAGAGGTTCTGGATTCGGTGGCGTGGACCACGGCTTCATTTGTAAAATATCCTTTCATGCTCTTCCCAAACTCCCGAAAACCCTGCTGCAGACTGTCATAAATAAAATCGGGCAAAACAGAACCCAGTTCTACGGAAGTAATGCCGGGTTTATATGAAGACTCCGGCAGGTCAGCCGAAATTTTCCCATTTGAAAAATCAACGAGCCGTTGTGCAGGGGCCGTTTGGGTTTTTCCTCCTGCAATCCATGCCCGTTGTTCCACTTCCTGCTGAAACTTCAATGCGGCCAGGGGTGAATCTCCGAAGATCTTATAATTTTCGGGCCTTACCTCCACTACTATTCCTGAATTCGCCGTCGCCTGGTCTCGTTTACTGGGAGACCAGCCATTGGTAACGATCTCCCCCGGGGCAGTGGCACAGGGCGCAATGATTCCCCCTGGGCACATACAAAAAGAATATACTCCCCTTCCTCTTACCTGTTTCACCAGGCTATATGAAGACGGAGGAAGAAACTCCCCTCTTTCTGGCGTATGATACTGTATCTGGTCGATCAAAGCCTGCGGGTGTTCCACCCGGACCCCTAGTGCAAAAGGCTTGGCTTCGATCTTAATATTCTTTTGGTATAGGAGAGTAAAAATATCTCTGGCCGAATGTCCCGTGGCTAAAATGATCTTTTTGGCACTAATTTTCCTGCCGTCCCTCAACATCACTCCTTCGACCTCACGGTCACGCACCAGAAGATCGGTAACACGGGAATTGAAAAACACTTCTCCTCCATGTTCTATAATGGTTTTAGTAATATCCTGGATGATCGCAGGAAGTTTGTTCGTTCCTATATGAGGATGTGCCTCCACCAGTATTTGATCTGTGGCCCCAAAACCAACCAGTAGTTCAAGTATCCGCTTCACATCTCCCCTTTTTTTACTCCGGGTATACAGCTTTCCATCAGAATAGGTACCTGCGCCTCCTTCTCCAAAGCAGTAGTTGGAGTCTTCGTCAACAATATGTTCGATATTCAGCCTTTTGAGATCCCTTCTTCTCGCTCTTACATCTTTCCCACGTTCAATGACGATTGGTTTTTTGCCCAGTTCGATACATCGAAGTGCAGCAAAAAGTCCGGCGGGCCCCGCGCCTATAATGATCACTTCTTCGGAATTTTTTACGTCTTTGTAAAGAGGAAGCATGATCTTCCTCCCCTGAAAGTCTTCATTAATGAAAACCTGTACCTGCAAGTTAATCTTTACCTGCTTTTGACGGGCATCAATACTTCGCTTCCTTATCTCCACATGTCGAATGTCGCCGGAAGGGACACCCGCTTTACGGGAAACAGATTGTTTCAAAGCTTCAGAATTACCGGCAGTTTCAGGTGTGACCTGTAATGTAAGTTCGCGTTGCACTGAATTTCATTTTTTTGCAAAGATAACTATTAGGCAGCTCTAACTGCGTAAGAAAAATTTAATGCCGGTTTAAAATTTTTAGTATCTTAAAGTAATAATTCCGAAACTTTTATTTTAACCACTCCTGCTACTCAAAAATATCTCTTTATGAAGAAATTTCTTTATGCTGCAGTTTTAGCCTTTTTAGCAACTACTTCCACAGCCTGGACGCAAACTGAACAACAGGAAAAAATAAAGGCATCGGCTTATACGGAAGCGCCCGATGCCATGCAGAAGGATTCTGTTCTCACGATTCACGGTGACAGCCGTACCGATCCATATTTCTGGATGCGTCTTACAGATGAACAAAAGATGGCAGAAAAACCCGATGCCCAAACTCAGCGGGTGATAGATTATTTAAAAGCAGAGAACACCTATACAAAAACCGTAATGAAGGATACTGATTCGCTTCAGAAAGAACTGTATGAAGAAATTATAGGCCGCATCAAGCAAACAGATGAATCAGTGCCTTACTTTAAAAATGGCTATTGGTATTATACACGCTATGAAGAAGGAAAGGAATATCCTGTCTACGCACGTAAAAAGGGAACAATGGAGGCTGAAGAACAAATACTGCTCAATGTGAATGAACTCGCTCAGGGGCATGATTATTTTTCGGTTACAGGATTGACAGTGAGCCCTGATAATAAACTCCTCGCTTTTGGAACAGACACACTCAGCCGAAGAGTTTACCACATTCAATTTAAAAACCTGGAAACAGGGGAGATGCTTGAAGATAAACTTGACAATACGACCGGAGGTGGTGCATGGGCAAATGACAACGAGACATTTTTTTACACTACCAAGAATAAAGTTTCCCTGCTTGCAGAAAAAATTTACCGACATACTCTTGGACAGAATGTACAACAGGATGAACTGGTATACGAGGAAAAGGATCCTTCCTTCTATATTGGGGTTTCGAAATCCAAATCTGAGGACTATATCATCATCTGGACGGGAAGTACTGTAAGCAATGATTACTACATCCTTAAAGCTAATGATCCAAACGGGGAATTCAGGCAGTTTGCATCGAGGGAAAGAGATCACGAATACAGCATAGAACATTTTGAAGATAAATTTTATGTGGTCACAAACTGGAAGGCAAAAAATTTCCGGTTAATGGAAACTCCCGAAAATGCTACTTCCAAAGAAAACTGGCAGGAAGTGATACCACATCGGGAAGATGTGCTGCTAAGTGGAATTGAGGTCTTTAATGACCATTTGGTGGTCAGTGAAAGAAGTAATGCCTTAACGCAACTTCGAATTATGAACCAGAACAACAAGGAAGAACATTATCTGGAATTCGATGAACCTGCTTATGTGGCCTACACTTCTGTCAATCCGGAATTCAACACAAACAAATTGCGCTACATATACTCTTCCCTTACCACCCCAATGTCCACCATTGAATACAATATGGAGACTAAAGCGAAGAAGGTCCTTAAGCAACAGGAAGTAGTGGGAGGACATAATTCAGAAGATTATATTACCGAAAGGATCTTTGCCGAAGCACGTGACGGTACTAGGATCCCCCTTACTTTGGTTTACCACAAAACAACGACTAAAGGAGAGAACACTCCCCTTCTCCTCTACGCCTATGGCTCTTACGGGTCTTCTACAGATCCCTGGTTTCGGTCTGATCGCCTCAGTCTCCTGGATCGCGGATTCATTTTCGCGATCGCCCACATTCGCGGCGGCCAGGAAATGGGCAGACAATGGTATGATGAAGGCAAGATGTTCAAAAAGAAGAATTCTTTTACTGATTTTATTGATTCAGCGGAATATTTAATAAAAAACAAGTACTCCTCAGCCGATCATATGTATGCTATGGGAGGAAGCGCCGGAGGTTTATTAATGGGAGCCGTGGTGAATATGGCACCCGAAAAATTCAATGGGGTAATTGCCGCTGTACCCTTTGTGGATGTGGTTTCTACGATGCTTGATGAGACAATACCCTTAACCACCAATGAATTTGATGAATGGGGAAACCCAAAGAATAAAGACAGTTACGAATACATGTTATCCTATTCCCCATATGATAATGTCACAGAACAGGAGTATCCCCATATGCTGGTTACCACAGGATTATTTGATTCGCAGGTGCAGTACTGGGAACCTGCAAAATGGGTGGCTAAATTGCGCGACAAGAAAACCGATGACCACCTACTACTTTTACACACCAATATGGAAGCAGGTCATGGTGGGGCCTCAGGAAGATTTGAGCGTTATAAAGAAGTTGCTTTACATTATGCTTTCCTCTTAAAGCTGGAAAGAATGTTATAAAATTAAATTTAAATGGTTTCTGCTGAATTAATCTGCAGAAACTATAATATCATCCAGCTCATAGATACCGTTGTAATACGCGGAGTCACTGCCGGTATATCTAAACCCGATGTAGCCTTTTCCTTCTACACAGGAAAGATCAATGTTTCCGGAAGATATCCAGTCTCCAAAATAGTCAGATTTCTGCGCAATATATGCTGCGGAAAGCAGCTTCCATTCCGCGAACAAGAAGTTCTCTTCGCTTCCATCCCAATCTGTGGAGATCCACACCTCTAGCAAGCTTCCATTAGCAAAACTGGTGGAGGATTTAAAGGAAAGTACTTCTCCTGTATTGGTATCGAAATTTATAGCCGGGGTGATCAACCAGCTAATCGTTTTATGATCACCTGAACCGGCAGGTCTAATCCTGGCCGATTTACCCAACGATGCATTTGCACCATTTGCGGTGAACGCTTCCCATTCCTTGGATCCTTCCTGCACCACCAGTTTCCAACCGTTTCCTTTGACAGGTTTATTATTGGTCTGGTCCGAAAAATCTTCATTAAACAAAATTTTTGGACCATGAGCTTCAGCTAATCCACAGTCCAGAAGTTCTTTTTCGCACCTTCCTTCTGTAAATTGAATATCATTGGGAGAATTCAGATAAATGGTATAAAAATTATCATAAAAATCCCTAGTGAGCACCCCTTGTAAGTGTCCGGAACCTGCAGGCAATCGAAAGGCGCTAAAATCGGCATAGGTGCTCGTGCTTAAAACAAATGGAAAGTCTCCATTACAGCTTTCTATTAATCTTTCACCGTCGAATTCATCAACATCTTCACTTGCGTAAGTGAAGGGGTTCTGAGGATTGACAAGGAAGTTTGAGAATTGTATATTATTCAGCTTTACGAACAAATTTTCAAAACGATCACTAAATTGAAGGGACTCCAGTTGCAGGGGTATGATCGTTGCTACCTCAGCTGTACGAAAAAGATGATCTGATATCATCGCCTGCGGAATATTTTCGATCTGTTTCCCGTTAACTAGTCCTAAAGTAGGGACACCGTTCATTTTACCAATGCTCAGGCCACGGACATTGACAAGCAGCTTTCTTCCGAAGTTGAAGAACTGCCAATAAGAGGTCATATTGATCTTGATGTTTATCCCGGAAGTAGGATTTTCGGGCTTATCCTGTATAACGAGTTCTTTGTAAAAATTTCCGGCTTCATCACTAGAAACCACATAAGCTTCAAAAACCAGATCCTCGTAAAAAGTGATAATATCATCAGGTTCTTGGTAATAGGCTCCTAAAAGCGCATGCAGATCTGTATTTGATTCAATCTCAGCACCAGTATGATCACTGGCTGCAGGTAATTCGAAATCATCATTTGCCACGCAGGCATTCAGAAGCAAAAACAGAAGAAGAAAATTTGAAGATGACTTTTTCATAAAAAGGAATATTAAAACCTTAAATAAACATGTCCGTAATAAGTAGTTCCCAATCCAAACCAATATTTAGGTGAGAAGAGAGGAATTTTCCTGTCCCGGTCCTCTTTCAGCAAGGTATAGTTGACGTTTCTGGACTGTTCATAACCTCCGGATATATAATGTGAATCAAGTAGGTTATTGATACTGGCAAAGACACCAAGAAATTTGTCCTTTAACCTCCAGGATTTTCCACCCACTAAATTAAGAAGTACATAATCGTCAAACTGTTCCTGCTTTAACAGCATCCTTGCCACTGCATGATCATAATCAACAATGGGGAACCCATCGGCATCGGTCACGAAATTTTGAGTCCTTGATAGCGGGGCCACATCAACAAAGGCATGGGAAAAATAATTGAGAGTTGAGGAAATCCACCAATAATCGGGGTCCCGGTATTCAAAGCCTAGCTGCCCAACACGTTGAGGCCCACCCGGTACTTTGTAGTTGCGAAGAGAAGACCTTCCCATTTCCTGATTTTCAATAAAGTCATCTGAAGTAAGGTATAACCGCGGATTGCTGCTATAAATATATTCTCCAAAAGAACCGGCAGTTTTTAATTTTAGCGTGGAGGTTATGGGAATTTCCCATCCCATTTCCACTCCCATATGCCGCCGATCTATTCCTGCAAGCACTTCCTGCACGAAGGCCGTAGTGGAATTTCTTCCCAAACCAGAAATACCATCTGCGAAGTAAAAGGAAATTTCTGTTCCGTCTTTAAAATGACAGTAGAAACCGGTGATCCTTCCTCTCAAAAATGAAGAACGAAAAATATAACCCACATCAAGAGAAGTGATCGCCTCGCTTTGCAGGTTACGGACTACATGATTATTTTGTCTGGAGTTAGAAAAAGAATTCTGGAGGGTAGGCGGCTTGGTAAAAAAGGTCAGGTCCAAATCGAGCAAATGCCTGCCGGAAAATTTGTAAACGAGACCACCTTTTAAACCGTAATTATGGAATTGCAGCAATTCACTTTTTCCAAGAGAATGATCGGGGAAATTTCCATTTTGAAACAGGCCGTTTCGCTGATATTCCGTGTAAGACGTCTCCACTCCTGCATACGAATCGATCCTTTTTGAAAAATACTGTAATTGGCCGAAGGCGTTAACTGCGGTGGCGTTCAGGTCAAAATGATATTTAAATCTTTCCCCTGCTTCCACAAGGCGATTTGGAGTCAACAGGTTGTTCTGCGCCTCAGCCCCTACAGAAAAGGCATCCACATCCAAAAAAGCATTCGCCCCGAGAAGATCCAAAACGCTTGCAAAATTTTCACTTTTCAGCTTCCGGAAATTAATGGCGGCGTTCAGTGCTAAATGTGGATTCAGTTCAGCCCGAAAAATGGAATTTGCAGATATTTGTCGGTCATTATTGCGATCTTCATATAGTACGTACAGCGCATTCCCTCCTGCACCGGTGGAAGTTAAATTGGCCGCGTACATGGCTTCCCAGTCTATTTGCCCATCTGCGAGAAAATCTTCCCTGGCAATATAAGCACTGCGGTAATCGAGATTCTCCTCATTCCGAAGAAAATAAGAAGGCATTTTTTGATAATAGGCAGGATCAGGGTTACTTCCTCCCCCAACAAAAATCTCCTCCCCGTGTGGCCCAGAAAGTAAACGGCTCCCACCATAATCGATCCTGGTGTTTCCCATATTGCCAAACTGATATGCTACATTGGAGTTCAAAGAGGCCTTGTTTGAGAATTTCCAATAGTGGTTGATCATCAAAATGGGTTCCTCGATCCTTCTAATCCTCGCATTTCTTATTTCCCCATTCTGAGTTCCCCAATAGGAATTATAACGATTTCCCTTGAGCTCAAAAACTTCCTGGGTGTTGGGGGAATTCTTCCCTCTTTGACTTGGAGTAAAGAATCCGGTAAAGTTGACACTGTGGGTTTCATTGAATTTCTTTTCTACGGAAGCAAAAAATGAATTTGCGTCATAAATACTGCCCTCTATATAACTTTCTTCTGCAAACCTGCGGGCCAGGGAAACGGAAAAAGCCCAGCCAGCCTCATTAAGACCTGTGTGATAGCTGCCCATAAGCCTTCCGGAGTATGCCCGGTTGGCTGCCGCGATTGAAACCCTACCTCCCGGGGAATATTCTGAAGCCCGCATGATGATATTGGTAGTTCCCGCCACACCGCCGAAAGTGGCATCTGAAGGATCTGTTCCTCTTGAAAAAACCTGGTTGCGCTGTACGTCGTTCAATCCGCCCCAGTTGCTCCATTGCGGTCTTCCATTATAGAATTTATTCATTTCTACCCCGTTGATCAGGACCTTACCATACTGGCTGTCGTAACCCCGGGGTCTGAAGAAAGCCGGACTAAAATCAAAGGCCGCTGCATTTAAGAAGACATCTCTTGTGGCATGTAACAGGCCCGAAATATTGGCATAGCCACCTTCTTCTTCATCAAGTTCCTGCTCAGAAAGGCTAATCACTGCAGCCTGCTGCTGCACCCCAAGAAAATCGGGTTTGAGAAAAATGATCTCCAGGTCCTTTTGATCTTCGGTAATGAATATCGGATAACGTTTTGTATAGTAGGTACTTCTTGAGAACTCAAGCAGTTGTTCCCCTATAGGCAAATTTCCGTCAAAGGAGAAATAACCCTCTTCGTTAGTTTCTTCACTAAAAGATGTTCCGGAAATTTTTACCAGAGCCCCGGGAATGGGTTCTGAGGTCTGCTCATCCAAAACCCTTCCTTCCAGAGAGGCATTTTGGGCAGACAGTGAAAACGAATAAAAAGAAAGCAGCAACAGGATCTCCCTCCTAGCCTGAAAAAATTTACTCATAATAATTTAACAGGGGGAGACTTAATTAAAGGAACAATATTACAGTAAATAATTTATCTTTGAATCGCTCCCTTTAATTTTTAACAATTTATTATTCAGTCACTTAAAATGAGGGAGCACCCATTCTATCTACTTCTTTCTACATTATTTATTTTTTCCCCTTTTGCCTCCTTTGGACAGGAAAAAAAGGAGTACCACATCCTGACAGTTGGGTTCTATAACCTGGAAAACCTTTTTGATATTTACGATGATCCCGACACTTTTGATGATGACCGCACCCCTACAGGTAAAGACAGATGGACAGCAACAAAGTACAGGCAAAAGATAGAAAACATGGCTTACGCCATTAGCCGTATCGGAGTGGATGAAGCTAAAGGCCCACCCGCACTTCTTGGAGTTTGTGAAATAGAAAACCTGGAAGTTCTTGAGGATCTTACCTCACATCCAATAATGAAACCGTATGATTACGGAGTTGTACATTATGACTCTCCAGATCTTAGAGGAATAGATGTGGCCCTTCTTTACCAGAAAAAACTGTTTCGGCCTGAGCATTCTGTCACTCACGAACTGGTTTTACACCATCCTGCAGAACCTGAAAAGCGTATTTACACGAGGGATCAACTGTTGGTCACGGGGTTATTGATGGGTGAGCGAATACATATTTTAGTCAATCACTGGCCCTCCCGAAGCGGAGGAGAAAAGGCAAGTAGCCCCAAAAGGGAAAAAGCCGCTCTGCTCAACAAGCGAATCATTGATTCCCTGCACCGAACAGATCCCTATGCCAGGATAATTTCAATGGGTGACTTTAATGACGATCCGCACAACAAAAGCCTGAAAAAAGTTTTGGGTGCGAAAGCTGAAAAGAAAAACGTTGGCTTCAAAGAACTATACAATCCCATGTCTGGGATGGCAAAAAAAGGTAATGGAAGTCTGGCCTATCGTGACGGCTGG
The DNA here is from genome assembly GCA_964627595.1 of uncultured Flavobacteriaceae bacterium. Taxonomy (GTDB): domain Bacteria; phylum Bacteroidota; class Bacteroidia; order Flavobacteriales; family Flavobacteriaceae; genus Salinimicrobium. The sequence continues at coordinate 23,384 of CAZVKA010000024.1, forward strand.
AACCTTTTTGACCAGATCATTATCTCTAAACCTTTTTTAGAACCAGATTATTCTCGTTTTACCTTTTTCAAAGCCGGAATATTCAATGAGAATTTTCTCGTTACTCCCTCAGGGCAGTACAAAGGATATCCTTTCCGAAGCTATAGCAATGGATCATTCACAGGAGGATACAGCGATCACTTTCCTGTTTACCTCATGCTGATAAAAGACAAAAATTAGAACCAGGCACTCCAGGGAATCCTGGATAGTACAAAAACAAGAGCCAGGGTATAGAAAATAGCCAACATCTTGAATTTCGGTCTTGAAGTGAGCTTCTTCTTGTGTTTAGAATAACCAACTGTAATAAGAACCACCGCCAGGATCATCATAAGAGGGTGTTCTACAAGATAAAGCCGCAGGGTACTATCTTTCATTACAGATCCCATCCCACCTTCAGAAAAAGCATTAAAATAAGGCGACACGAAGTACAGGATGATCCCTATTAGTAGTTGAATGTGAGAAACAATAAGGGTGAATAAAGAAATCCTGAAATCTGTCGCTCCATATTCTTTTTTGGAGAAGAATCCAATGAGGGAATTGATGGAGGCAATAATAAGGATCAACAAAACTAAATACGCCCACCAGGAGTGGATAAAAGACACAGTTGAATACATAGATTACATTTTAAGGGTAAAGATAGTTTTTTTGCATAAAAAAACCGCCCCTGTGGAAGGGGCGGTTGTAATAGAAAATATATGTTAATTAAAAATTATATTTAACAGAGAAGTTCCACGTTAAACCATTTCCAAAGAAATAGCCATATTGGTCACTTTGATTGATGTATTCATTATCAAAAAGGTTGTAGATATTCCCTCTAAGCTGAACATTCTGACTACCAAATACAAATCGGTAAGATGCACCAAGATCAACAAGGGTATAAGCGTCAAGTTCCTCTGACTGATAAGATTCACCTTCAATAGTCGCAAAAGCAACATCTTCAACATCTACAAATCCATACAAGTTAGCATAGTGGTTAATGTCCATATCCATACTAAAGTTTCTGAAGATATCTACATCTGTACCTATACCAAATGAAGTCTGAGGTGCCAAACCGACTTTTGTATCTGTCAGGTTAACACTCAATTCATCAATAAACGCTTGAGTCTCGTTATTTCTAATTCTAACTGGCGTGGATCCTTCATAGTTCCAGTCACCTACTGTAGCATACCCCCTGATCATCCATCCAAGAGTTGGACGGTATTTCATATCAAGCTCCAGACCTTTGTGTAATTGACCAATATTACTAAAAAGGAAATTAACATCATCATATTGAGGAACCCCGTCACCGTCAGGATTAGGATCATACTCTCCATTTGCATTTAAAAAACGATTTTCCCATTTAGTATAATAGGCATTCAAGTTAGCTTGAAAATCATTTCCTACTACAAATTTATATCCAGCCTCAAAACCAATTATCTCTTCATTATCTACTGCAGGATCTGCTAACTGGGTATTGTCTGCATAACTCGGGAAAATATTATCAAGGAATGGCTGACGGGAATACTTCCCTACATTCGTAAAGATAGTGTGTTGCTCATTGAAGGAATAAGAAGCTCCCCCTTTTAGATTATAACCGGTTTTGTTTACAGTTTCAGACGTTCTTGTTTCTGCAAAGTTACCTCTATCTTCTCTCTTGTAAGATTGATTTGAGAGGGCTCCTTGTACAAATACAGAGAAATAATCATTTGCATATTCAACCTGTCCAAATCCACCCTGGTAGTTGATGTTTTCTGAGTAGTCATAGTTTATTCGTTCATCTTCATCTGCATAGTCAAACAAAGCAGACCATGGGTTGGCCTCAAAAGTAGTGGAGACGAAGTGGTTTGGATTTCCACCGAAATCCTCTTGTCTTCCTTGTAATCCTAGTAGATTAGTCAATTGACGAAAGTGATCTCCTTTGTACCATCTTAAATCACCTCCTACATTGAAAGACCAACCAGTTTCAGTCTCGTATCCATAATTTGTCACAGCACCATACCAAGCATGATTGTTCACGGAAGCACGAAGAAGAGATCCATCTCTTCCAGTACTAACTCCACCCTCAATACTTGGGTTATATTGATTTACAATATAATCCCAGTCAATATGTCCATTAGTGGTATAAGCACCTCTAGGGTTAGAATCTAAGCCATTTTCGATTCTACTAAGACTTTGGCCATAAGTACCTGTTCCACCTCCACGTCCAAAGGATGCATAAACTACAGTGGAAAGATTAGATTGCTCAGAAATATTCCAATCCCAGTTAAGGTTCATTACCGGTTTATGATAATAGTTTCTTCTGGTAGTTAGGTATTCTCCATTTAAATATCCGTAGTTGTTGTTGTATCGTGTTCCATAAAGCTCATAAAGCTCCATATCTTTAGAAAAGTTTTGATCATGCCACTGCGGTGCTCCCGTTAAAAGGAAGTTGAAGTTGTGATCACCCATTAATTTCCCTACTGAGAAGAAATAATTTTGACCCTGTCCTCTTGTTCCCTGAGCATATTTGCTATGCCCTTGCCAATGGTCTAATAGGAATGAAAATCCCCAACCATTTTCATTTAGCCCGGTATTGTAACTAACAGTTCCTTTTAAGTAGCTTCCGTTTCCAACCATTGCTCTAGCAAAACCACCCTCAGCAAGGTCTGTAGCTTTAGTAACAATATTCACAGTACCTCCAACTGAAGAAATTGCCAGTTTCGAAGATCCAAGACCTCTTTGAATCTGAACAGCATTTGCAATATCTGAGATACCCGACCAGTTAGACCAGTACATGTTTCCATCTTCCATTCCGTTGATGGGCTGCCCATTCAATAAGAATGCAGTGTTGTTTTGACTAAATCCTCTCAAGAACATTTGAGAATCTCCAAAACCTCCTGCCTGATTCGAAACGTATACAGAAGGAGTATTTTTCATAATCTCAGGAAATTCCACGTTCCCTGAAGCTTTCTGCTGGATCTCAGCCTGTGTGATAGTAGAAACTGCAATTGGTGTTCTTCTGTCCTCTTCAAGGTCAATTACTCCTGAACCAACAATGACCACCTCAGAAAGAGCCGCGGCATCTGTTTGAAGTTTAATTTGACCTAAACTCACTGTTTCCCCATTTGCTACTGAAAATGGAACCTTCCCATTTTTGTAGCCAACAAAACTTACTTCAATTATGCCCGAGGTCGTTTGGACATCCAGGGAAAAGTTCCCATCAAAGTCAGTAACTGTTCCAGTGCTTGTTCCAGCTACCTTCACGTTTGCTCCAGGTAGGGGAGTGCCCATTTCAAGATCAACCACCGTACCTGTGACTGTTCCTTGAGCAAAAGTTGCAAGCGATGTTAGAAAAAATGCTAACGCTAAAAATTTCCTCATTGTGTAATTTGTTTGTGTTTAAATGATGGTGCAAAAGAACGCATTTTTTGAAAAATAGCTTTAACTGAATGTTAAGAATTTTTTGTCGATGTAAATCTTTATTCCTCAGCACTTAAAAATTAAAAAAGCCCTTTGGTTGCAAGGAATTGCAGCCAAAGGGCTTTTTTAATTTTTAGTCGAAACCCTTAGGTAAGGAAAAATTTTAACAATTTATTTGTGGAAGCATCATGTTCCTGAACGTCATTACTCTCGATTTCACTGAGAATTTTTGACG
>CAZVKA010000025.1:0-26544 GCA_964627595.1 uncultured Flavobacteriaceae bacterium
TCCACTCGTAAGTGAAATTTCCGTCAGCCGTAGAAGAGGAAGCGTCCAGAGTTACAGTAGTCACTTCGCAAGTAAGAACCTCATTTCCGGTGATGGTGGCCACTGCCGGAGTAAGATTTTCTGTTACGGTTACTGAAGCAGTATCTTCACAACCGTTCTCACCTGTAATGGTTACAGAGTACGTATTTGCATCAGATACAGTTATAGAGGCATCTGTCGATCCGTTGCTCCACTCGTAAGTGAAATTTCCGTCAGCCGTAGAAGAGGAAGCGTCCAGAGTTACAGTAGTCACTTCGCAAGTAAGAACCTCATTTCCGGTGATGGTGGCCACGGCTGCGGTAGTATTCTCAGTAATAATAACGGTATCAGTTGCCGAGCAACCATTATCAGCATCGGTGACAGTAAAGGTATAAGTACCGGCAGCGCTAATAACAGGAGTAGCTGTATCGGCACCACTGTCTATAATTCCATCAGCAGTGGTCCAGGCGTAGGCAAGAGTTCCTTGTCCTGAAGCAGTTCCATTTAGAGTAAGGGTTTGAACAGAACAGCTTAATTCAGCTGTATCTCCTGCCTCAGCAGAGGGTTGCAAATTATCCTGAGTTACCAGGACAGTTTCAGAGTCAGTACAGCCGCTGTTAGAATCGGTAACTGTAACTGAATAGTTCCCGGGAGCAGTCACATTTATAGTTGACGTAGTTTCTCCTGTATTCCACAAATAAGTAGCAGTTCCCTGTACTGTAGATCCACTGGCGTTCAAAGTAATAGAAGTGTTTGCACAGGTAAGTTCTTCGTTTCCTGAAATATTGGCCGTTACAGGTGCAAGTTGACCAATTGTAACATCAGACTGGGTGGAACAACCGGTAACATCTCTTGCTGTAACAGTATAGGTATTGGCGTCCAGGTTATCAAAAGTTCCATCTGTCTGGAAAGATACACCATCAATACTGTATTCATAAGGAGGAGTCCCGCTTGAATTAATTCCACTGGCGGTAGCAGTAAAAGATCCGCCTGTACCATCACAAGCCACCGCAGTTACATCAGTTATCTGGAGATCAAGTGCAGTAACCGTAATATTGAAGGAACATGTTTTTTGTTTTACTTCTCCACTTGGTGAGGTATAAGTAGCGACGTATTGAAGGTCATGTGAACCTACAGGATAGAAACCCTGTTGTGGTGCGGTTACAGAAAAATCTATTCCTCCTGAGCAACCATCGTCATACAGCATCCCGTCTACGGCGATCAAGGTGTCTCCTGTATTGGCATTAGAAGGCTTATCTTTAGTAAGGTCGTAGGTGAATACGTATTTTAATCGGTAAATACCACTAGTAGTATTAGGAGTGGTAAAAACATATCGATCCTGTGCAGCTGTTACTGTTATTGCAGTTCCAGCCTGGGTTTCATTTCCGTTCTGGTCGACAAGAAACAATTCGATAGTATAGGAATAATCTTCATTACCCTTTGGTTCCTTATAATTCAAATCAAAAGAAGTTTGAGAACCGGGGTTAAGCATTAAAAATGGGGTGACTACCTTAGATTGTTTGGAACCGTCTCCATCTACTCCTGAAAAAAGCTTTATATGCCCACCATTTCCACCAACTCTTGAAATGAAATTAAATTCCCAACATTCCTCTGTTAGCAATTGCTCATTAAGTTCAAATAACATCTGGAAATTTCCATCATTCCCGTTACCTGTACACGTCTGTGTCACGACAGGATTCTGCCAGGAAACATAAGCTCCTAATACACCATCCTCATAACTGTCAGCACAAACTACCTGGTCAACTGGGCAACTGTCAAAAGTGATACAATCATCTCCTTCAACTCCTTCAGGATTTTGTCCATTCACAGCAAAAGAAGCCAAAAATAAAAAGCTGATCAGGATGCCAAAGCCTGAATGCGGTTTTAAAATTTCCCAAGGCTTCCCAGGGTGAAAAGAAATTTTCACATTGTAAAGGGGGAGGAAAATTTTAGCTAGAGTAGTTTTCCAAATCATAGTCGAAATGTTTTGAATTAATGATCTACATCGATCTTTAAAACGAATTAAAAACCGCTTGGATCTGTATCAATTATTTTGTTGGTTTTTGGTTAAGTTCATATTATCCATAGGGAAGGATAATCTGAAGACATTCATTTGTTTTCTTACAATTTCCACTGGTATTTGGGGGGTAGTGGGGCACTTGAGTAAGTGATTTTGTCACCTTCTACAAAGTAAAATTAGAGCATATTTCTGTTAAAAAAAGAAAATTCAAATGTTTTAGATATAGTGTGGGATTTTACAGACAAACGACACATTAACAGTTCGTTAATCGCCGGTTTTTGGGTTAAAATTTTGACAATTTAACAAAGTATATGAAAGAAAAAGCGGAGGCATTAGAAAGATAATCCTTACACTTTATTGATGATATTTTAACGGTGTCTCAACCCGTTAACCCCCCTGGTTAGGAAAATCTTTGCAGGAATTTTTCCCATGCTGTTTCCTACAAATTATCTGCTGTAAAATGGATGAAAAAATTTCAGAATTACATACAATTCCTGTAAATTGGCTATATGAAAAATAAGCTCCACGATTACCGGAAACTGTATGAAAAACATCGGTTACTGGAAGAAGAAATACCCTCAGATCCATTTGAACTTTTTCATTATTGGATCAGGGAAACAGAAACCAATAAAGAAGTAGAAGAGATAAATACCATGACCCTTTCCACGGTGGGTCTTGACGGTTTTCCCAAGTCGCGGGTGGTCCTGCTTAAAGAGTATGACAGGGAAGGCTTTGTTTTCTTTACCAATTATCTTTCAGATAAGGGAAAATCTATTAGTGAGAATCCCAAAGTATGTCTCTCTTTCTTTTGGCCTACTTCAGAAAGACAGGTGATCGTTAAAGGTATCGCCCGTAAAACTTCCGAAGAGGAGTCTGAAGACTATTTCAGATCCCGTCCCAGGGGAAGTCAGCTTGGGGCGTGGGCCTCTGCACAGAGCTCTGTCATACCATCAAGGGAATTTCTTAAAAAAAAGCTGGATAGGCTGGAGAAAGAATATGATGGAAAGGAAATTCCCAAGCCTCCATACTGGGGCGGTTATAAGGTTTTTCCTTCAGAATTTGAATTCTGGCAGGGACGTCCCAGTCGACTACATGATCGAATTTACTACAGTAAGGAGGATGAACTTTGGAGAATTGATAGATTATCCCCTTAATTATGAAAAGACTGATTTTAGTAAGACACGGAAAATCTTCCTGGAAAAATAATTTACCCGATGATCAACGGCCTTTGAAAAAAAGGGGTTACCGGGATGCAGAACTGGTAATTAAAGCTTTTTTGACCTATAGAAATGAACCGCTTACCATGTGGAGTAGTTATGCGGTGAGAGCACTTACCACGGCCAGGATCTTCCAGGAAAAGCTGGGTGTTGCAGATGCTGACTTTGAGGTGAAAAATGAACTCTATACCTTTAACGGTTCTCAACTATTGAAAACTATAACTACCTGTGATGATGCTGTAGAAACCCTTATGGTCTTTGGACACAACCCGGCCATGACGAGTGTAGTGAATCAACTTGGCGACCAGGAATTTGATAATATTCCCACTACCGGCCTTAGCGTAATTGAGTTTGAAACCGATTCCTGGAAAGACTTGAAAGACGGCAAAACAATCTTATATTTATTTCCGAAGAACTTAAGGTAATCTATGGAGAAAGAAAACAACCAGTACATCAACAGGGAACTGAGCTGGCTGCAATTCAATGCGCGAGTGCTACAGGAAGCGGCAGACAAGACAGTTCCTCTAATTGAAAGACTTAGGTTTCTCGGCATTTTTTCCAATAACCTCGACGAATTTTTTAAAGTACGGTATGCTACGATAAAACGTATTGATCTTGCAGGAAAAGGCGGGAAAAGTGTACTGGGCGGTATAAAAGCAAATAAGCTGCTTGAGGAGATCACCCAAATCGTGATAGACCAGCAAAGCGAAAGCCTGAGTATCCTTGATTCGATCCAGAACAAGCTGAAGGAACACAATATTTTCATAATTAATGAAAAGCAGGTTTCAAAATCACAGCAGCCCTTCCTGAAGAATTTTTTCCTTCAAAAAGTGAGTCCGGCCCTGGTGACCATAATTCTTAATGATCTGGCCGAGATCCCCAGGCTTAAAGATAGCGCGGCTTACCTGGCGGTAAAAATGGTGATGAAAGAACCCGCGCCGGCTCCTAAAAAGGGAAGTTCACCCTTAGTAAACCGTGCCCTCAAAGAAAAGAAATACGTTTTAATAGAAATTCCCAGGAGTATAGAACGTTTTGTTGTGCTGCCAAAGGAAGGGGAAAAGCAACATGTCATTCTTCTGGATGATTTGATTCGATACCACCTGCATTCCATTTTTAACATTTTTGAGTATGAGAGTATCACAGCCCATATGATCAAAATAACGAGGGATGCAGAACTGGATATCGACAGTGATCTTAGTAAATCTTTTATTGAGAAGATTTCCAGCAGTGTCAAAGATCGTATTGAGGGAGAGCCTGTGCGCTTTGTGTATGACATGAATATTGAACAGGATACGTTGCAATATCTTATGAGGAAGATGGACATCGATGCGACAGATAGTATTATTCCAGGTGGAAGGTATCATAACCGAAGGGATTATATGAATTTTCCCAGCCTGGGAAGCGAGGAGCTGTTGTATAAGCCCTATGAACCCCTGGCTATGCCCGGACTTGTTTTGCAGGGAAGTCTGTTTAAGGGCATAGCCGAAAAAGATTATTTACTCCATACCCCTTATCAGTCTTTTTCCTACACCGTAAAATTCCTCAGAGAAGCTGCATTAGATCCAAAGGTCAAAACTATTAAGATCACTATTTACAGGCTGGCAAAGATCTCACATATCGCGAGTTCCCTCATCAACGCAGTAAAAAATGGTAAAAAAGTGACCGTTCAAATTGAGCTGCGTGCCCGCTTTGACGAAGTGGCCAATATCAACTACGCCGAACAAATGCAGCAGGAGGGGGTCAACCTTATTTTTGGGGTAAAAGGCCTAAAAGTTCATTCAAAAGCCTGTGTAGTAGAGAGACTGGAAGAAGGAAAAATTAAAAGATATGGATTTGTTAGCACTGGAAATTTCAATGAATCTACCGCCAGGGTTTATACCGATCTTACTTTATTCACCAGTCACCAGGAGATACTGAAAGAGGTTAATAAAGTTTTTGACTTCTTTGAAGTGAACTACAAAGTGAGTCGATACAAACATTTGATCGTTTCTCCTCATTATACTCGCAGCAGCCTGGTAAAACTGATCAATACTGAAATTGAGAATGCCGAAGCGGGAAAACCAGCAGGAATTCGCCTGAAGCTCAACAGTCTTTCAGATTTCCCTCTTATTGACAAGCTTTATGAGGCCAGCAGGGCAGGGGTGAAAATGAAATTGATCGTGAGAGGGATATGCTGCCTAATCCCTGGAGTGGAGGGAATGAGTGAGAATATTGAAGTCATAAGCATTGTTGATAAATACCTGGAGCACCCCAGGATCTTCATTTTTGAGAATGCAGGTCAACCAAAAGTGTATATTTCTTCTGCCGACTGGATGACGAGAAATCTTGATTACCGTGTGGAGGTTTCCTGTCCTATTTATGATAACCAGATCCAGAAGGAATTGATCGAGACCTTTGAGATCTGTTGGAGTGACAATGTAAAAGCGAGGGTGCTGTCCATCAAGCAGGACAATGCATACCGTAAAACAGGCAAACCTGCGCTGCGTTCGCAATTTGCACTGTATGATTATTACTTGAATAAACTTGAAAAAGAATAAGGTTTGATCGTTCAAAAGAAATATGCTGCCATAGATATAGGATCCAATGCCGTGAGATTGCTCATTTCAACCATTACAGAACAGGAGGGAAGGGAGCCCCTGTTCAAAAAGACCTCTTTGGTGCGGGTGCCTATTCGTTTAGGGGCCGATGTATTCCTTTCTAAAACCATTTCTTCGGAAAACATCCGGCGAATGATTGATACCATGCAGGCCTTTAAGTTGCTCATGAAATCCCACAGGATCGAAAAGTTCAGGGCGTGTGCGACATCTGCAATGCGGGAGTCTGAAAACGGGGATGTAGTGGCTCAAAAAATTAAGGAGGAAACCGGTATTGAGATTGATATTATTGATGGGAAGGATGAGGCTGCCATAATCGCGGCAACAGATCTACACGCTCTTATCCAGACAGATAAAACCTATCTGTATGTGGATGTGGGTGGAGGTAGTACCGAGTTCACCCTTTATTCCAACGGAAAAACCGTAACCTCCCGGTCCTTTAAACTGGGAACGGTGCGTCTTCTCAATGAAACAGTACCCGATGAAGCCTGGAAAGAGGTAGAAGAATGGATAAAGAAAGTCACCAGGGACTACAGTAAGATAGATCTAATAGGATCTGGAGGGAATATTAACAACATCTTTAAGAGTAGTGGGAAAGCAAATGGGAAGCCTCTGAGCTTTCTTTATTTGAGTTCTTATTATCAGCTACTGCTTTCCCTTACTTATGAAGAACGAATTACCGAACTCAACCTGAACCAGGACAGGGCAGATGTTATCGTTCCCGCTGCGAAGATCTATTTGTCCGCCATGAAGTGGACCAGAGCACGCAGGATCTATGTTCCGAAAATAGGACTTTCAGATGGGATTATCAGGTCCTTGTACCAGGAATCCATTGAGGAGCCTACCCGTGCATAGTTTCGGATTTCCCCAGGTCTTTCATGATCTCTGCTTCAAATTCCAGCAGGTCCTGCCACTTTTTATCCACTTCCTTTCTGTCGCCGTATTTTCTGGCAAAGTTGAGGAACATCGTATAGTGATTGGCTTCGCTAACCATAAGACTTCTGTAAAAGTCGGCAAGTTCTTTATCTTTGAGATTTTCAGAAAGTAACCTGAACCTTTCACAGCTGCGCGCTTCAATAAGTGCGGCGTATAGCAAACGATGAACCAGATTGGTAACCCGGCTGCCACCTTTTGGGAAAAAAGTCATTAATTTAACCACGTACTCATCCCTTCTGTCCCTGCCCAAGGTGTAGCCACGGGCAATGATCTTCTCATGCACCATTTTAAAATGGCTCATCTCTTCCTTGACCAGGGCTGTCATGGCTGTTACAAGTTCAGAATATTCAGGGTGTGTCACAATCAGGGAGATCGCCGTAGAAGCTGCCTTTTGTTCGCACCAGGCGTGGTCTGTGAGGATCTCTTCAATGTTCTTTTCTACTATGTTCACCCATCGCGGGTCTGTTGGTAATTTTAAGCCTAACATATTAAATATCTAAATCAAATGTGGACCGCAGTTTTTCCAGCAGTGGATTCTTTTCCTGCAGTTTCTGAAATTTCTCAATAGGGGTGAAGGCAAATTTCTTTTCCGCTTTTTCATTCACCTTAATATTGAGCACAATATGCGTATTCTGAAGCTTGTCCTTCAAAAAACTCATCAGGTAATACTGTACTCTCTCCAGTTCGAGTTTCATGGTCTCGTTGGGCAATTCAATACAAATGTCTTTACCTTCCAGCAACGGGGTATCCGTTTGCATGATAGAGGCAAGGATCTTTTCCCCTTTTTCGTTCTGTTCCTCAGCAAATTGCTGCCATGCTGCCTGCATCTCTTCCTGGGTGAACTCGCCGTCCTTTTCGATCACCTGTTCCTTTTTTGCTTCCCTTTTCTCTGCCTCGAGTTCTTTTTTCTTCTGAATGCTTTTCAATGATAGACCCGACACTTTTTTCTTCGCGATCTTACTCTCTGCGGAAGCGGGAATAGGTTCAGTTACCGTTCTTTCCTTTTCTTCGGAAATTTCTTCCGAAGGCTTTTCTTCAGACTCAGAATCGGGAGCAATTTCCACCGAAGGCTCTGCAACTGTAGGAGCGCAATCGGTCTTTCCCGAAACTACTGAAGGCAGCTGAGCTTCCTGTGGAGGAGCAGAATCTCCCCTGGAATATTCGTTATTGGTGATCACCTCCTTTTCCTTTCCGGTTAGCTTATGAGCCGGGGTGGGTACAGGTGGTTTGGTAAAATGTGAAGGAGGAATTATGAAGGAACTATCGTTTTTTTTTTCTCCGCCAAAGGTGACAGAGGCTAATTGCATCAGGCAAAGTTCTACCAGCAACCTCTGATTCCTGCTACTCTTATACTGTAGGTCACATTCGTTGGCGAGTTCAATTCCCTTCAGTAAGAATTCAGCAGAAGCCTTTTGCGCCTGCTCGTAATACAGCGCCTTGGTGTTTTCTCCCACCTCTAAAAGATGAATGGTCTTTGGGTTTTGGCAAACCAGCAGGTCCCTGAAGTGGGAAGCCAGCCCGGCAATAAAGTGATGCCCATCAAAGCCAAGGGATAAAATTTCATTAAACTGCAAAAGCAGTTGCGGAATATCATTATTGAGGATAAGATGGGTTGCCTTCAAATATGTATCGTAATCCAGAACGTTCAGGTTCTCGGTAACTGCCTGCCTGGTAAGATCTTTTCCACTAAAACTCACTACCCGGTCGTAAATGGACAGCGCATCCCTCATCGCGCCATCTGCTTTTTGGGCAATGATATGCAGGGCATCATCTTCAGCATTCACCCCTTCCTGCTCTGCAATATAAGCAAGATATTCCTTGGCATCTTTGACCGTGATCCTTTTAAAGTCAAAGATCTGGCAACGACTCAGAATAGTTGGAATGATCTTGTGTTTCTCGGTGGTAGCAAGAATGAAGATGGCATGCTTTGGAGGTTCCTCCAGGGTCTTAAGGAAAGCGTTAAATGCCGCTTGAGACAGCATGTGCACCTCATCGATGATATACACTTTGTATGTTCCTACCTGGGGCGGGATCCTTACCTGGTCTATCAGGTTACGAATATCGTCTACCGAGTTATTTGAAGCGGCATCCAGTTCAAAAATATTGAATGCGAAATCTTCGTTTGGATCCTGGTTGTCCTCCTGATTGATCTTTTTGGCCAGTATTCGGGCGCAGGTAGTTTTTCCCACTCCCCGCGGCCCGGTAAAAAGAAGCGCCTGGGCCAGGTGGTTATGTTCAATGGCATTTAACAGAGTATTGGTTATAGCTTGCTGGCCCACCACATCTTTAAAAGTCTGGGGGCGATACTTTCTGGCCGATACTACAAAATGTTCCATTGAAATTGTTTAAAGGACAAATATAAAAATACAAAACCGAACGGGGAGACAATGCAATTGATTTTATCCACAAATGCCTGTTTAAATGTGGCATAATTATTACGAGTATTAAATTTGAAAAAAAGGGTTCAAAATTATAATTCTAAAGTAACTTTGCCCTTAAGCAGACCGCCTTATCGCTCCGATCCAGGTCGGGGAGGAAAGTCCGGACACCACAGGGCAGCATAGTGGGTAACACCCATCATCCGCCGAGGCGGATAGGACCAGTGCAACAGAAAGGATGTACAGGTAATGCTGTAGTGAAATCAGGTAAACTCTATGCGGTGCAATGCCATGTATACCGGCTGTTAAGGATTGCCCGTCCGTTGCCGGAGGGTAGGCAGCTAAAGGTCTTTGGTAACAAAGGCTTCAGATAAATGATAAGGGTCCCATTAATTATCGGGATACAGAATCCGGCTTACAGGTCTGCTTTTTATTTTTTCTTGCACAAGCCTCTGGTTGAGGAGTTCCCCAAATGTACAGATCCTATTGTACCTAACGAACACTGTTTCGGCTCCTTTATTTACCCTTAAATTGATACAATATCCGTAAAATGACGGAACAAATCCGTATCTTAATATGCCCTTTTAAAGGGTGTAGCTGAAGATTACCCCCCGGGTTTTTCTACAGACTTGGTTTCTGTAAAATGAGATATTCTGTAGCCTCTAACCACAAATGCAGCACCAGGAATATGAGAAGGAAATGGTGGTTGATGGAATTATCTCTGGCGTCTGGTAAAACAGTTGAAAATAAATTCACGACAACATATTTTATTAAAAAAGAAGATTTTAATAAGAGGCCTTAATTGGCCATCCGTCTGTTCCTGAATAATAAAGCAGTTATGGAAAAGCACAAAAATAAGTGGCATACATTAACTCCCGGGCAGGTAGCGAGAGATTTAAAAACAGACATTAAACACGGTCTCACTCATGACGAGGTTTCTGAGCGCTTAGAAAAATACGGGGAAAACAGAATTACTCCCAAAAAGCGGCAGAGCAGTCTGGTGCGTTTTCTCCTTCAGTTTCATCAACCGCTTATATATATTTTACTGGCTGCTACAGGTGTCACACTATTGCTTGGGGAGTATCTTGATTCCGCCGTGATCTTTGCTGTTGTGCTTATAAATTCCATTATAGGTTATATTCAGGAAACAAAAGCTTTAAAAGCTATTGATGCACTCTCGAAGAGTATGAGCACTAATGCCACCGTGATTCGCAATGGAAAACAAACAATGGTAAACAGTATTAAACTTGTTCCCGGAGATATTGTTACAGTTCAACCAGGAGATAAGATGCCGGCCGACCTACGGTTGGTATCTATTAAAGACCTGCAGGTTGATGAATCAGCGCTTACCGGAGAATCAGTGGCTGCCGAAAAAAGTATTGAGTTGGTAAACGAGAATGCTATTATTGGTGACCGGAAAAACCTGGGTTTTGCGACCACAATGGTTACGTATGGTACAGGAAAGGGCATTGTGGTAAGTACCGGTGACAGGACAGAGGTGGGGAAAATCAACCAGTCTATCGCTTCAGCAGAGGAGCTTGATACTCCTTTGACCCTGAAAATCAAGAATTTTAGTCGCGTTTTGTTGTGGGTGATCTTGGGTCTTTCTTCCCTGATCCTCGTGGTGGCGTATTTAAGAGGTGAAAGTCTCGCCGATGCATTTATGGTAGCTGTGGCCTTAATGGTTGGGGCTATACCTGAAGGTCTTCCTGCTGCAGTAACCATCATGCTTGCCATAGGGGTGGGCCAAATGGCCAAAAAAAAGGCAATTATTCGAAAACTGGTGGCTGTGGAGACGCTTGGAAGCACCAACGTGATCTGTTCTGACAAAACAGGCACGCTGACCGAGAACCAGATGACTGTACAGAAAATAATGGCAGGGGGCGAACTTTTTGAAGTAACGGGATTAGGCTATAAACCTGAAGGTAAAGTGTTGTTTGAAGGGGAAGTAGTGGGGTTGAACCACAAACCGGCCCTCCAATACCTGTTACGCGGTGGGGTTCTCTGTAATGACAGCCGGATTAAAGAAGAAGAGGGGCGTTGGATTTCTGAAGGAGACCCCACCGAAGCAGCATTGATCAGTGCCGCAGAAAAAGCTGGTATTAAGGATCTCAGTATTGATCAATTTTATCCCAGGATCGACGAGATCCCTTTCCAGTCAGAAAATCAATATATGGCGACTCTTCATAAACATGAGAAGAACATTCTGTTTATGAAAGGTTCACTGGAGGCTATCCTAAGATCATGTTCCGGTATGATAAATGAAACCGGGAAGATTGTAACCTTAGATAAAGGTTTCATTGAAAAATATGCCGATGAAATGGCTGCGGAGGGATTACGGGTCCTTGCTTTTGCCGTTAAAGAATTCAGTTCTGAAAAAACCACTATAAGCAACGAAGATGTTAAGGGAGAGATGAATTTTATGGGTCTCCAGGGCATGATAGACCCGCCAAGAAGTGAAGCCATAAAAGCGGTAGGGCTTTGCCAGAAGGCTGGTATTCACGTAAAGATGATCACTGGTGATCATGCTCTAACGGCCGCTACTATAGCCTCCCAGTTGGGGATCAAGGGAAAGGCTGAAAATGGAAAATTGAAATCATTTACAGGTGTGGAACTGCAAAAATTCTCTGATGAGGAACTTCCTGATATTGCAGAAGAAGTATCAGTGTTTGCACGGGTTAGCCCAGATCAAAAACTTAGGCTGGTAAAGGCATTACAGGCTAAGAATAAGGTGGTGGCCATGACAGGAGACGGGGTGAATGACGGTCCAGCTCTGAAACAGGCCAATATTGGTATTGCTATGGGAATTACAGGTACTGAAGTGGCTAAAGATGCATCAGATATGGTTCTTACCGATGATAATTTTGCTTCGATTGAAGCTGCTGTGGAGGAAGGTAGAGGTGTTTTAGACAATCTTACCAAGTTTATTGTGTGGACACTGCCTACGAATCTGGGAGAAGCTTTGGTGATCCTTGCGAGTATTGTTTTTACTACCCAACTCCCACTTGCTCCTGTACAAATTTTGTGGATTAACATGACCACTGCAATCCTCCTGGGCCTCATGCTTACTTTTGAACCTAAAGAACCGGGCATTATGGACAGGCCTCCCACGCCGGCCAATAAGCCCATTCTCACCTTTCCTTTGATTATGCGAACACTTCTGGTGGGTACTTTGATCATGTTGGCATCCTTTATTTTATTCCGTTATGAAGTCTTCATAGGTGCCAATCTTGCGGAAGCACAAACCGTAGCAACTACTGTATTCATTGTCATGGAAGCTTTTTATCTTTTTAATTGTCGCTCCTTTAGAAGATCTATTAAGGAAATTGGCTGGTTTTCAAATATGTGGGTGTATTACGGGGTTGTTGGAATGCTTATACTTCAGCTTGTTTTTATTCATGCCCCGTTTATGAATGACCTATTTCATTCGGCCCCCATTAACCTTAATTCCTGGTTAAGGATCCTGGCCGCTGGATTTAGTCTTTTCATCATAGTATCTATAGAAAAAATGATTCGACGGAGATTTACAGGAACTGAAGAATTTTAAGAATTACTTAGGGAGCCCCTTGCAATTAGGTAGTGTTCCAGGTCCTGATAAGGAGGAAAATGTAAAATTCTAAAGCTTGTTCTTTTATTTCAGCATTTTATTTGCCCAGTCTTTAGCATCCTCAAGCTCCATAAAAACTTCAAAAGGTACTTTTGCAAAGTTCTTTTCAAAAGCGGCCATGTTGAGCGCCGAGGCCTTTTGGCTCACTATGGCAATTCCACTGAGTTTTTTAGCTTCTTTCAACTCTAAATAAATAGTAGGGTTCACATTGTAATTGTGGACCCTTTGGGAGATGTACACGTACTTACGATCTTTATAGTAATCATTACATACCTGCACCAGTTTTTCTACCTGGGGGCGATCAAAGACCACGTCTTCTTTTAGGCGGGAGATCACGTAATGTTCGAAAAAGTTCAGGAAAGAAAATTCCAGTTCAAGGGTATCCTGTGGTTGATTCATACTTCAAATTACACAAAAAAACTGAATACTGAATTCCCGTATTTACGGACTTCAGAAAAATGTTCTAAGGAGGAAAGATCTATTCTCTTGGAATGTTCTATGATCAAAGAACCTCCTTCCAGGAGAAGCTCCCTGGAAAAAACTGTTTCTACGATCTGCTGCAGACTCTCGGCTTCAAAATCGTAAGGTGGATCGGCGAAAATGATATTTGCCGTTTCCCCGGTCGCTTTCAGGTATTTAAAAACATCACTTTTTACAGTCCTAATAGGCAGGTCAAGTTCCTGTGAGATCTTATTGATAAATTTTACGCACTCAAAGTGCCCATCAACTGCAATGATCTCTTCGGCACCACGGGAAGCGAATTCGTAAGCAATGTTGCCAGTGCCGCTAAAAAGGTCAATTACCTTTAGGGCAGAAAAATGATACTGGTTATTCAGGATATTGAACAGGGCCTCCTTGGCAAAATCTGTAGTGGGTCTTACCGGTAATTTTTTGGGAGCTATGATCCTTTTTCCTTTATATGTTCCAGAAACTATTCTCATTGAAGTGCTTTAAATAACGTGTAATGCATGTATCCTTTTGGGAGGTCCTTATTTGTTGCAAAAATATATCTAAAGGAAGTGTTGAGGAAACTTACATTTTTAATGTACGTGTAAGCCATTTGGTAGTAATCAGAATTTTCTGTGATCTTGCCCAGTAGGATAAGCTCCAGCTCTAAAGGGTCAAGCTCCAGTTGTTCGGCAGTAAAAAGCAGGTAATAAATAAAATCCTCTTTGGTTTGACAGGTGAAGGAATTCGCGAGGAGCAATTTTCCTTTTTTTATCACGATAAGGTCGTAACCGCGGGTATAGCAGTTGAGAAATACCTTTGTGGCATTATCATGATCTCTGTGTTGTTTTAAAAAATTTTCGGTCAAAAGGCTAATGCAATGCCGGTATTCAAACTCCCCGTACTTCTCAAAAAAGAAATTATTGATATTGGTGTAGGGGATATATACATTTACGATCCCGTCCTCAGCAAGATGATCCTGGGCTACATAATCCGTCTGCAGGATTTTTGTGTTAAATTTTAAGTACTCGGAAGCATTTTTCTCATCAAAGAATTTTTCGGGAACAAGGCTATATAATTCATTGGAAAAAAGCAGAATCACTTCGGGTGATTCCTTCTGAAGGAATTCCTCTTCCTTATATAGTTTTTCGATCTGTTCCAGGACTTCAATGGGATTCAGTTTTTTAGTGAAACTAATCTCTCTGAAAAAAACGATCTTTTGTTCCCCCGGCACCAGGGCACAAAAAGAAAGTCCATTCAGGCTAACCTGAATGGACAACTTTATATTTTGGTTATTTAGATCCTTATTCGGCGTCCCCATAGACTTTAGGCCAGTTTCCACTTGTTTTGACCTCTTCCATGGAACCAACGCTAATGTATGGTCCGTTTACATTATCAACAGAAACCACTTCATTTTCTTGAAGTACAAGATCACGATCCTGGTCATGGAGAATTGCTGCTTTAGCAATTTTGGCCTCAAAAACAGGGATCTGAACTCCGTTTTTATTGAGCGTTCCTGCTTTCAGTTCAAATTTGGCATCTACGCCTTGTATAGGAACGTTCATCATGGTCTTATATCTATCACTGCTGCCAAATAATGAATCCTTTACAGATTTGTACCCCAGAGTATCGATCACTACTATTTCCTTGTATTTGTCTACCCCGTAGGTTCTTCTGTACTCCTCATCCATAACAGTAGTGTCACGTCTTTGAGTAAGGGTGAATTGAGCAGTGTCAAGAAAACGTACAAGATTATCCCAGTTTCCTTCAAATCGTCCCGTAACGGTACGGTGTGCCATCTCAGCTTCCCGAATGTCTTTAAGGTTTTCAATTACCTTAGCGTAACGCTTCTCTTTTATTTTGTTAAATTGAATAGGTTCGTAAACCGAATTAAAAACCAGATACCCCAGGAAAATAATCACGATCCAAAGAACTAACTGAATGACAAGTTTCATGCTTTGCAGTTTAAGTTTATTAAGTGTTCCCCGCAAATCTACAATTTTTTTTTATTCGTAAAAGTCTCATCCGAAAAAAAGCTTGCTATCTTTGAGCTTTGAGGAAATCTGCTTATGGAGAAAATGAACGTGGCATCTTTTTACAACCTGTTGCTCGAGGATCTAAAGTTTGAGGCGAAAGTAAAACAGGATATTGCTTTACAGCAGCTGTCTGCTTATGTGGTACAGGAAAAAAATGACGGCATTTTTCTCTTAAAAGGGTATGCCGGGACAGGTAAAACCACCATTATTAGTTCCCTAGTTAAAAACCTCTGGAAGATCAAGAAAAGCGGTGTGCTAATGGCACCAACAGGAAGGGCTGCTAAGGTCATTTCCAATTATTCCAAAAGGGAAGCGTTCACTATTCACAAGAAAATATATTTTCCGAAAAAGAAGGGAGGGGCAGGGGTTCAATTCGTGTTGCAACCAAACAAACATCGCAATAGCATCTTTATTGTGGATGAAGCTTCCATGATCCCTGATGTGAACAATGATGCCAAAATGTTTGAAAATGGTTCCCTCCTTGATGACCTTATACAATATGTTTATTCCGGCCATAAATGCCAGTTGATCCTTATAGGTGATACGGCACAGTTGCCGCCCGTAAAACTGGAAATTAGTCCGGCGCTGGAAGAACAAAAGCTTCAGAACACGTATTTAAAGGAAGTTACCCACATAGAACTGGATGAAGTGGTGAGGCAGAGTGAGGAAAGTGATATTTTGCACAATGCCACTCTTATTAGAGAAGCTCTTCGAGAAGAATTCTATGAATCCTTCAAGTTTGAACTCAGTTCCAAAAAGGATGTGGTAAGGCTTGTTGACGGTTATGAGATCATGGAGGCTATTGAAGATTCCTATCGCAATCTTGGGCATGAGGAAACAACAATTATTGTTAGGTCAAACAAAAGGGCTAATTTATATAATCAGCAAATAAGAAGCCGTATCCTATTTCAGGAAGAGGAGATCTCGGCCGGGGATTACCTTATGGTGGTGAAAAACAATTATTTTTGGGTCAAACCCAACAGTGAGGCCGGTTTTATTGCCAACGGAGATATCATTAAAGTCCTGGAGATCTTTACCATAAAAGAACTTTACGGGTTCCGGTTTGCAGAGGTCAAAGCTCAGATGGTAGACTATCCTAATATGCAGCCTATAGAGACTGTTGTGTTGCTGGACACGTTGCAAAGCAATAACCCATCGCTTACCTACGAGGAATCCAACCAGTTATACCAGGAGGTGATGAAAGATTATGAAGAGGAACGCTCCAAATACAAGAAATTTTTAAAGGTGAAGAACAATAAATACTTCAATGCTTTGCAGATCAAATTTTCTTATGCCATGACCTGTCACAAATCGCAAGGAGGGCAGTGGAACACTGTCTTTGTGGAACAACCTTATTTACCTAATGGAGTTGATAAGGACTATTTGCGATGGTTATATACCGCGGTGACCAGGGCGCAGGAAAAGTTATATTTAATAGGTTTTAAAGATGATTTCTTTGCTTCGGAAGCATAGTTGAAATTATCATATTGACCTCTGTTCATTAAAACTGAAGAGAACCACATTCACCGCTTATAGAATGACTTCTGAAATATTTTAGAAACGAATAATAATAAATTTAATGTCTACTCCAGAACCTTTGCGAATAATCGCTATGATCCCGGCTCGTTACGCTGCCTCTCGTTTTCCGGGAAAATTAATGCAGGACCTGCACGGCAAATCTGTTATTCTAAGAACCTATGAAGCAGCCAGGAATACAGGTCTTTTTGAAGAAGTATATGTCGTCACGGATAGTGAGATTATTTATTCTGAAATTTCAGAAAACGGCGGAAAGGCTATCATGAGCAAAAAGGAACACGAGTGCGGCAGTGACCGCATTGCCGAAGCAGTTGAGCAAATGGATGTGGACATTGTGGTGAACGTGCAAGGCGATGAACCCATGATCGATACCGAAAGCCTTGAAAAAGTGCTACAGGTTTTCCGTGGAAAAGATGCAGAAAAAATTGATCTGGCTTCCCTTAAATCACCCCTGGTAGAGAAAAAGGATATCCATAATCCCAACAATGTAAAGGTGATCACTAATAAAGATGATTTTGCCCTGTACTTTTCAAGGTCTCCTATCCCGTATCCCAGAGAGGAAAATTCTGGGGTTACCTGGTACAAACACATAGGGATCTATGCCTTTAGAAAGCGGGCTTTGATGGATTTTTACCGCCTGCCCATGTTGAAGCTGGAAGCTACAGAGAAGATCGAATGTCTCAGGTACCTGGAATACGGAAAGAACATCAAGATGGTTGAAACCACCGTGAAGGGAGTAGGAATAGATACTCCTGAAGATCTTGAGGAGGCAAGAAAACTTCTGGAAAAATAATCTTCAGGAAAGTTTTCGGGTAGGCCGTTTTCATAACTTCATCTTCAGCTGAAGATTTACGTATATTTGGTTGAAATCAACCATAATAAATTATGAGAAAAATATTCTTATTTCTTTGCGCCGGACTGATATCTTCTTCAGTTTCAGCACAGGTGACAGTACCCCAGGCCAGTCCTTCTGCCAAAATTGAGCAGCAGGTAGGTTTAACAGATGTTTCTGTAAGTTACTCTCGTCCCGGGATGAAGGAGCGCACCATTTTTGGAAATCTTGTCCCTTACGGAGAGCGCTGGAGAACGGGTGCCAATAGTAATACCACCATCAGCTTTAGTACCAAGGTTGAAATTTCGGGTAAAGAAATTCCAAAAGGCACTTACGCGATCTATACCATTCCTAAAGAGGATTCATGGGAAGTGATCTTCTATAAAGACACCAATAATTGGGGATTACCCCAGGAATGGGAAGAAGGAAAGGTGGCTTTAAAAGCCACTGCACAGGTGCAGGAGTTGCCATTTGCTATGGAAACCTTCACTATTATGATCGATGAATTAAAAAGTGATTCTGCCCACCTCAACTTTATCTGGGAAAATACGGTAGCTACGCTTCCTTTTGAAGTCCCATCAGATGAAATGGCCCTGAGTAGTATTGAGCGGGTGATGAAAGGTCCATCAGCGGGAGATTATTTCGCTGCAGCCAGTTATTATCACGATGAAAAGAAAGACCTGCAGCAGGCTTATGAATGGATCAAGAAAGCTGTGGAAATGGGAAATCCCGATGCTTACTGGGTATTAAGAAGAAAAGCTTTGATCGAAGCCGATCTAGGGAAAAAATCCGATGCTATCGCGACTGCAAAGAAATCTCTTGCAGCTGCCGAAAAAGCAGGAAATAAAGATTATGTAAAAATGAACAGGGAATCGCTCAAAGAATGGGGCGAAAATTAGAAACCATCTTAAAAAATAAAAGCGGCACAGGCCGCTTTTATTTTTTCGTCCACTTGGGTAATTATTATCTATTCCTCTTCCAGGATGATCAGATCTGCTGAAGCACGGTTAAGGGCAATAGGAATGTTATTGATCACTGCGGTCCTTATTAAAGTTTGAATGTCGTGTTCATGCCCGTGTGGGGTCTCGGCATCTATAAAGAACACAATTTTTTGTACTTCCCCCTGCAGGATCTTGGCTGCCAAAAGTATATCTCCGCCGCTGGGGCCATGACCAAAAGGCTGAATATTTAGATCCAGCATTTCATTAATTAGTTTGGAAGTGTTAGTAGTACCAATCAGGGAATACTTCTTCAAGATCTCCCTGTGAATTTTTGCCCAGTTGAGCAGGTCGTTTTTTCTACTGTTATGAGCAATTAGGGCAATAGCTTTTGACATTTTGGTGTTTTTAGGATTTGTGTTGTGCTAAAATTAAGAACTATTTGCGCAATTCAGGAAAGCCCGTAGTTTTTCCTATTGTTAAGAAAAAAAGGCAGGTTTCCATATTACTTTCGCCACTTGAAGGATTTATCGTCGAGGGCACGCATGGTACATAGAATACCGTTTAGATGGTCATATTCGTGCTGCAGTAATTCAGAAAGGCCGTTTTCGAGTTCCATTTCTTGCTCCTCCCAGTTCAAATCTAAAAATTTAATTTTTGCTTTTTTGTGTCGCTTCACTTTTACCAAAAGGTTAGGAAAGCTCATACAGTCATCCCACACCTCAAATAGATCCTCACTTAAAAAGGTGAATTCGGGATTAATGAAAACCACCGGCTCATCAATGTTCATATAAATGAGGCGTTTCATCACGCCTACCTGCGGGGCAGCGATGGCTCGGCCAAATCCGTATTTTTTCCTGATCTCTCTCATTACGTTGTCGAGGTCGGCCACCCATTTTTCAACTTCAGAAAGATCTTTCTGGCTTATAGGCTTGCAGGTTTGATACAGACGGGGATCGCCCAGGACTAAAAGGTCATCGAGGTTTTTCAATTTCTTCATAAACCCATGAGATGTGAGAATTAGGCTGCTTTTTTCGCTTTTGGTTTTTTCTTTTTCATTCGCTTCGGGCCATACCATAACCAAAAACCAGACACAGTGAACAGCAGGAGGCCAGAGCCCATGATGCTGGTGTAAATGAGCTTGAACTGCCCGTGTTCGGTCTCAAACAAGGTATCAAGAATGGAACCGTCATGTATGGCTTCGAACAAATCTGCCCTTCGGGTTCCAATAGAGAGTACCTGCCCGGTAGCCCCATCCAGCTGAATCTCCCGGTAATTGTTTTTAAAACTGAATTTAATTACCCCATCATCCCTGCGCACATCCATGCGATCCAGTACATAAGGAGCGTGCTGTGGAAGGTAAACTCCAATCGAATCAACTGCTATTACATGTAACCGATCTAAAGGTATCCATTCCTGAAGGTTTGAGGAAGTTCCAGTGTGAGTTTGCGGCATGATCACATCTCCACTGTGTTTTTTCCATCCCAGGAGCAATGTGGTAATGGAAACCACAAAGAAGAATGCGAACAGCAGGATAGCAGTAACGCGGTGTAACTTTCTGAATATTCTAATGAGGCGTGCCTGCTTTTTCCTCCTGGTACTCTCCTTCATGTGGCTGCGGAATGTTAAAATTATCTGAAAGGGCTAAAAATAGCAAAAATCTGCTTAATTCCGGGGGAAGACTGTTCTTAATTAGATGAAGAACTCAGGTGATTCCCTGGCTTCGATCTGTACATTCATCGATAGATGAAAATTGCAATTTTTAGAAATACAGCTTTTGCATTTCCTTAATAATGAGGATGGTTGTTTTCCTTATCTTTAAAAAACCAAACGTATAAATATGTATCCTAACGCAGGTCCATTGACCGTTCTGGGGATTTATTCGCTGATCTTTTTTGTCGCTATTTTATTCCGGTATTTCGTTGCTGCCGGGTTTTTTTTCTATTACTACTATATCTTGAAGGAAGAGAAATTCAGGAAAAAGAGGCTCAGTAAAAGAGGATGGCGCAAAAACCAGCTAAAAAAAGAGATCACCTGGAGTGTATGGTCATCGGCTATATTCGCTTTTTTTGGAGCCCTTATATACCTGTTGTGGCAGGAAGGGTATACCGCTGTGTATTTAAATGTCGCAGAATATGGGTATTGGTACCTGCCGGTAAGCCTGGTCATCATCCTGTTTTTGCATGAAACGTATTATTACTGGGTGCATCGATGGATGCATCACCCCAAAGTATTTAGACAAGTTCATAAAGTACACCACGACAGTCTTACCCCCACTCCCTGGACCGCTTTCTCATTTCATCCCTGGGAGAGCCTGCTGGAGGCGCTTATCCTGCCGGTCATTTTACTGTTTTTGCCCGTGCATGTTAGCGTGCTGGGATTTTACCTCTTGTTAATGACCCTTAGCAGCGTTGTGAACCATCTGGATATCGAGATCTATCCCGGTTGGTTGCAAAATAGTTCCCTTGGGAAATTGCTCATTGGAGCCACGCACCATCATTATCATCACAGTGAATTCAACACCAATTATGGATTATATTTTACCTTCTGGGACAAGTGGATGGGCACCGAAAGTGAAAAGATGAATGGACGGCAAGATTAATTCATTCTCTCAAAAACTATTTTTTCATTGTAGAGTTTTTTTCGCAGCAAAGCTCTGAACTCGTCGGGCTCAGGATCTATGAGGTAATAATTAAGATGTCCTGTAGAATCGGCAATTTCTTTTACTTCTGAAGTTACCTGCAGGTCAGCCATTAGGTCCTCAACTTTCGTAGAGAGGGAGGTGTAATAAACGCTAATCCTGTCTTTTTTCAGCTTTACTGGAAAGACATCCCATCCATCTTCTTCATAAAGATTAATGATGTAATATTTTCCCATTTGTTTCAGAATAGTTTCTTGCGAAGTGAGGTCTCCTACCATGTTGATTTCTTTTCCATTCCTGAAATGAAAGCGAACAGAGTCGATCTCGAGAGTATCCTGTTCATCGGAAACAAAGCTCCCGTGCATTTGCTTCGGAAAGGATCTTAGCGCAACAGCTTCTGCAGGTTGAGGATTTTCATACCGTACCATCGTGCAGGAGATTCCTATTAAAAAGATCATCGCCAAATACAGCTTTTTCATGCCTTAAGATTGTACCTATTAAGGTACTCTACAAAATTGTATTTCCCGCTGTTTTTTGGAAAAATATGCACTGAAATTTTACGTGATTATTCCTCGCAGCTAAAACATCTTTGCAGTTTTTTTGGCAGTTCTCTTTCCTCAGAACCTTTTAGCGGCTTATTCGATAACTCCCTGCGGTTGATTTCCTTTTTAAAATCTACGGCATATTCTACCAGCCGATCCCTGCGTTTTTTTAACTTTTCAAAGATCTCATCAGCATTTAATTGCCGTATTTCCTTTGGCCATACACTAAAGGCTTCCCAGATCTTTTGATCGGGGAGCAGTTCCTGTAAAACCCTGGCTTCTTCTATAAAAACCTCTTCGGGGGTGGTGCGTAAAAAATACAGGTCAACGGGATAAACATATCCGGGGAGGTGATCTATATCGTTCTCAAATGGCCTTATCTTTGGCTGCAGGAGTTCATTGGTAAGAATGGTGGGGATCAATCCATCGATCCTGAAAAAAGCATTATCCCGATCTCCTGCCAGGGGTGTGGCAATAAATTTATTTTCATATTTTTTTACCACCCATCCCCATTGCTTGGCGTGCCGGTCCCAGTCACCAATAAGCAGGTCAAACAGCCTTGTCCTTACAAAAGCCCTTTCGTCAATCTGTACCTTTTCCCCATGTTCAATTTTTAATTCTTGCAGGTCCTCAGTATCCAGGATCTCCAAAACATTCTTTATAGAAGTCCAGTTCTCCTCTCCCTCAGTTTCATATTCGAGCAGGTATAAACGGTTCCCATATGCCTCATTGAATTTGCCCAGGTGTTTTTGTTTAGGTACATATACTACTCTGGGGTGAGTGTGCAGAACTTCAGCGTGATCTGCAAGGGCTGCAGCCAAAAGCGCACCAAAGGGATGCTGGGCAGAGACCCCGTCCACTACAATGTTTTCAAGGCCCAGGATTTTTGCAGTTCGAGGAATTAAAGGTTCCGGATCTTTATTGATGCTTCTAAGGCTGTATTCCACCCCCTTGGGAGATTGTATTTTTAAGGAATGAGTTTGTTTACCCCCGCCTTCTTTGAGGACTTCCATTGAATCCAGGTAGAAAACAGGCGCTTTTATAGATGCCTCCCAGGCTTTACGGTAATTTTGTCCCTGCATGAATCTTTTAAGAGTATTGGAGTGATATTCATTACTGGTTATCACTAATACCGAATCCCCCTCCTTTAAATTTTCTGTTGATCCCATCACTTCGGAAATTTTAACTTCTGAAGGCCCTATGGATACAGACCAGTAGATGAGACCTAAAAAAATGAGAAAAAGGATTAACAGTAGAAGAAAAAATCGTTTCATGCAGGTGAGGCATTTTTATAAATGTAAGAAGAGCTGCTGCTAAAGCCATGAATTGAGTTTATAATTAAATAAGTTTTAACAGGAGCTTCCGGTAAAATTTCAAGAATCATTGTGATGGAGACTTAATTTTTTCAAATAAAAAGATTCATCTCGCTCCTGGTTTTCTTTTCGTCAGAAAATGTATTTTTAAAGAGTAATTCCAGCTCTCATAGAATGAAGAAGTTTCTAAAGATCACTTTGCTGCTACTTTTCCTGGCGGCATCTTTCCTTGTTTATTTGTACTATCCACGCCTGAACATCCTCACCGGCTTTGCCGCAAAGAGTATGTGTAGTTGTGTTTTTGTAGCCGATAGAAATCCAGATTCGGTAAAAGAACAGGATAATAATTTTGACCCCGTGAAATACGCGAGATACAAAATTGATTCGGAGGGAAAAACTGTCAGTGCTTCTTTTCTGGGGCTAAAAAAACGAGAAGCTATTTTTAGCAACGGGATAGGATGTACGCTCTTACCACCTGGAGTGGAGCGGCAGGAGAGAGAAGAAAAGGTGCCCCGGCGAAACAGGACTAAAACCGAACAGGCTTTTTCTTTTGGGAATGTAAAACTCGCAGATACACTTTTAGGGCAAATCGATACGGTCAAATTACAAGCCGCAGTAGAAAACGCCTTTGCACCCAATAATCTTACCCGGGCCGTATTGGTGGTTTATAAAGACCAGCTTATCGCTGAACAATATGCCCCGGGATTTACTGCAGAAACAAAATTGCTGGGATGGTCCATGACCAAGAGTATTACAAGTGCCGTTCTTGGCATTCTTAAAAGGCAGGGACGGGTTTCTCTGGAGCAGGATCATTTGTTTCCCGAATGGGAGCAAGATGATAGGTCGCACATTACCCTTAACAATCTTCTTCAAATGAACAGCGGACTCGAATGGGAAGAGGATTACACGAAGATTTCAGATGTGACGAAGATGCTTTTTTTAGCCGAAGACATGGGCGAAGTGCAATTGCAAAAGCCACTCGTTGGAACACCCGGGAACACCTGGAACTATTCCTCGGGTACTAGCAACCTGCTTTCTAACTTTATCAGGATGCAGTTCGATTCTCATCAGGATTATCTCAACTTCTGGTATGAAGAACTTATCGATAAAGTAGGAATGCACTCCATGACCCTGGAGACAGATTTTCAAGGGAATTACGTAGGCTCTTCCTATGCCTGGGCAGCTGCCAGAGACTGGGCTAAATTCGGGTTGCTTTACCTGCATAAAGGAAGATGGAATGGCATACAGATTTTGGAGGAATCCTGGATCGATTATACGACCACTCCTACTGCAGGATCAGAAGGTCAATATGGGGCTCATTTTTGGCTCAATGCAGGTGGGGTCTATCCCAATGCACCTAAAGACCTATTTTCTGCCAATGGTTTCCAGGGACAGCATGTCTTCATTATCCCCTCCAAAGACCTGGTGGTGGTGAGGTTCGGACTTAAAGAGCATCCCGAATTCAACCTGGACACTTTTCTTCAGGGGGTGACAGCAGCGGTGGAGTGAGTTCCTTTAGCTAATCCTCTTGCTGTTGAAAAAGCAATTCATCTAAATTTTGCAATGCGGCTGTAAATCCTTCAATGAATCCCATCTCCAGGATCTTTTCAAGATCTGCAGTTTCCTCGTATTCAATATCTATTGAGACGAGGGTTACATTGCTCGAAGTTTCATCAAATTCTACATTCCAGGTAGATTCAGGAAGACCAGTGTTTTTGTTGCCTTTTTCATTGATGAAGGCATCAAGAGCTATAAAACCTGTTAGGGTTCTCACTGTTTGAAAATCTGTTCTTGCCCAATGTTTTTCGCCTTTAGGTCCCACCATGGCATAGATCCATTTACCACCTTCCCTGAAATCGAATTCCCTGGTCTCGATCTTCCATGGCTTGGGTGCCCACCATTGTTCCAGGAGTTCCTGCGAGGTCCATGCATCCCATACCCGGGAAACCGGTGCCGAAAATTCCCGCATTACTTTGATCTTGTTGCTTTCCTTGTCTACGCTGAAATTCATTGTTGGAGTACTCATAATTAGCTGGTTTAATGGTTATGAATAGGTCAAGAAAAGGGCAGGGGAAAAGTTTTGTAAAAGGTACTGAAAAAATTGATGGTGTTAGTGTATTTTGTTGCTGAAAAAAAAGGTTTTTTTCAGTTTATTCCCCTGTAGAGTAAGAGAAAATATTGAAGTTAACTAATTAAATATGAGTGCAGTAACGGGGTTGGGAGAGAGGCTGCCGCATGTTGTACAGGGGAGCCCAGAAATCTTTAACTATCCTGGTGGTCGTAAATCCCATTTTTTATAAAATTTGTAGACCATTTGAGTAGTTCTCACTTGTATTTCCTTTTTCTAAAATCTTTTCTGGATCTCCTCAATTCTGTACCGCGTGAGTTGCCTGCCAATTCCCTTTCCATGATGATCAGGGTGAATGAGACCCCAGGAGATGCGTACCAGTCTTTCATCAGGAATAGAATTGAACCCTCCGGCACCAATAATGTGGCCGTTCTCTCCTACCACGACATAATGATCAGCTTCATTATCCAGGTACAGCGCGAGATCCCGCTCCTTGGCAGGAGCAAAGTATCTCAGATTATTGAGGCGTATCAGTTCAGTACTTTTTTCTTATTGGCAGGGTGGTAAGCTCGAACCATTTTGTGAAGTAAAGGACTGAGATAACATTCCCTGAAAAAGCCGAAGAACAGCCTATTTCTCAAATCCTGACTTTGGAGTACCCAGCAGGTATAGGATCATCCCGGGGCCAGACTTCTTCCTGCCTATTTCCCAGGTGAAAGTGTCGGCATTTTTTAGACTGGTCACCAGTTCGTTCATTTCTCGAATAGAATAGGTGCGCAGGGAAGAAACAACTCCGTCCCATAGCACCACGAGAGGTACAATAGGTATCAAATAAGTAAACAGAATTCTGCCTATCCTGAAAGGAGCTATAAAAGGAGTGGTAAGCAGTACACTCAGGGGGGACAGCAGCATAGCAATGATACTGAGGAAACTTCTTTCCTGGGCTTCGAATATCGCGATGGGTTCTCTGCTATCAATCGCATTTTGAAGGATATTTTTAGCGTCATTTTGCCTGAAGTGATGCAACAAAAGAAACAATGTTCTTAAACCTGTTAATTTCTTCGGAAGGTTTCGGGCATCTACAGGTTCTTCTAGATATTCAACAGAGGGTATTCTTTGCTGGATCATCTCAAAAGCCTGAATATTCGGAAATTTATCGGTCAACAGGATCTTGAGGTCGGGATGCTTTTTTTTGAGCAAGGGATAAAGGCTGAGCAGGGGACCACCCCCTCCTGATCCAAGATCAATGATGGTGGTAGTATTACTTCCTTTAAGCCCTTTATTGATCAAAGGAATGACAGGTTTGAACAACCCGGTTTTATTGGAGAGGAAGCGCAGAAAATCGGTCTCATAATTTCTCAGAGACTTCGGGAACCATGATAGATCCTCAAATTCGAAAAGTTGAAGGCGCCCCATTTATT
>CAZVKA010000026.1:0-26082 GCA_964627595.1 uncultured Flavobacteriaceae bacterium
TACCAAGATACCAGGCAATGGGGTTTTTCTCGTCACCTCTTAAACTCAGAGAGATATCAATGGGTTTAGAAAGATCGATGCTCAACTGATTTTGACCGTGGTTTATAGTTGCTGTCATTTACTTCTTTTGTACTAACATCCTAATTTATTAACCTATTTTAATACCGCAGGGATTAATCACTTCTTTCCACCCGAAACAATTCCGCGGCGATCCCATCACTCAGGAATTTCCCTTTTTTGGAAACCTGCAAGCGGTCTTCTTTCCACTCCAGCATTCCCTCGTCAATCAATTTTGCAGCTTCCCGAAGTAGGTACTCTTTAAATTTCAACCCAAAGTTCCTCTCCACTTCATCTACAGAAACACCCCACTTGGTACGCAGTCGGGTCATCACCAATTCGTTGTATTTATCTGACACCGAAAGCTTTTCAACCTCCGCCGGAATTCCCCCTTTTTCAAGGGCCTTTATGTAAAGTGAATTATTACTCACATTCCATTTCCTCTTGAAGCCATCAAAAGAATGGGCAGAGGGCCCGATCCCCAGGTAAGGCTTTCCAAACCAGTAAGCGGTATTGTTGCGGGAGAAAAAACCGGATTTTCCAAAGTTGGAGAATTCGTAGTTTTCGAAACCGGCACTTTCGAGTACTTCAATCATGATCTCATATTGCTCGCGGGCCAATTCCTCCTCGACCGGCGCGATTTTCCCTTTTTCGATCATACTTTTAAGAGCCGTTTTGGGTTCCACCGTAAGTGCATAACTGGAAATATGCGGCACTCCCAGGTCGAGTGCGATCTGCAGATTTTCCCTCCAGCGTTCATTGCTCATCCCCGGAATTCCGTAAATAAGATCGATCGAAATGTTGTCAAA
The DNA here is from genome assembly GCA_964627595.1 of uncultured Flavobacteriaceae bacterium. Taxonomy (GTDB): domain Bacteria; phylum Bacteroidota; class Bacteroidia; order Flavobacteriales; family Flavobacteriaceae; genus Salinimicrobium. Next base: position 867 of record CAZVKA010000026.1, read on the forward strand.
ATATTTTTTAGCGGTTTGAATTGACTTTAAGGCCTCCTTTTCGTTGTGCGCCCGATTCATCAGCTTCAGGTCTTCTTCAAAAAAGGACTGTACCCCGATACTCAGGCGGTTAACCGGGGAAGCAGCGAGCATTTTAATTTTGTCTTTAGAAAGATCGTCGGGATTCGCTTCTAAGGTGATCTCTGCGTCCTCAGTTACCGTATAATTCTGCTGTATTACCTCGAATATTTGCTCCAATTCTTCCGCAGAAAGCAAAGAAGGCGTACCGCCTCCGAAATAGATGGTTTCCACATCCCCGGAATTCTCATTCTTCCGAAGCACCAGTTCCTTGCAAAGCGCTTCCACCAACTGCGGCTTCTTCTTCAACGAAGTCGAGAAATGGAAATCACAGTAGTGACAGGCTTGTTTGCAAAAAGGTATATGAATATAAATTCCGCTCATGATTTGATGATTTGAAGATGTGGGGATTTGAAAATGAACTTTTTGGACATCTTCAAATTTTCAAATTGACCAATTATCAAATTACTTTACTTTTCCCGGATTTTGCTTCACAAATGCTTCCCATCCGGAATAGCTTTTTCCGGCGACTACTTTACCGCAGTTATAGTGATGACAAACCGCCGCCGCAAGTCCGTCTGTGGCATCGAGGTTCTTTGGAAGCGTTTTTAGGGTCAATAGACTTTGCAGCATTTTAGCCACCTGTTCCTTGCTGGCATTTCCGTTTCCGGTAATGGCCATTTTGATCTTTTTGGGGGAATACTCGGTCACCGGCACCTGCCTGCTTAACCCGGCAGCCATGGCCACGCCCTGTGCCCGGCCCAGTTTGAGCATGGATTGTACGTTCTTTCCAAAGAAAGGCGCTTCAATAGCGATCTCATCGGGATGCCACGTATCGATCAGTTCAATGGTTCGCTCAAAAATCAGCTTCAGCTTCACGTAAGGGTCATCATACTTTTGCAGCTGCAATTCATTCAATTGTAAAAAAGACATTTTTTTGTTCACCACCTTAATGAGGCCAAACCCCATGATCGTGGTTCCGGGGTCAATGCCTAATATGATTTTTTCCGTATTCAAAAGCTTCGTATTATTGCAGGGATAAATGTTATTTTTCTTGATCAGAAGAACGTTCTAACCACCTCTCACTGAATTTATGAGGATCACCTCGCACAAAGCTAATCAATTCCTGTCATTCGCTCTTAAGATCCTCGTGGTTTCAGCAGCAGTTTATTTTATCTGGTACAAGCTCACCTCAGGTGAACGAATGAGTTTTGAACAATTCCTGAATATTTTGCTGCGATACCGGGTCTTTTCGGTTACCAATGTGCTGGTACTGCTGCTACTTACCTTCTTTAACTGGTATTTTGAGATCCTCAAATGGCAAAACTTGAGTGGATATGTGCGGTCCAACTCATTAAAACAGGCATCCAAAGAAAGCCTATCCTCCTTTACCGCGGCTATTTTTACTCCCAGCCGTATTGGAGAATATGGGGCAAAATGTTTGTATTACGCCCGTAGTTCCTGGAGAAAGATTATATTCTTGAACTTTCTTGGAAATATGGCCCAGCTCTTTGCTACCTATTTTTTCGGAATCGCCGGACTCCTCTTTCTCATCACAACGCTTGACCTGCCGCTTCCTGCCTTTAACGCTACTCTGGTGGCGGGTTTATTGATTTCCCCTTTTGTGATCTACTGGATCATGAAAAAGTTCAGGATACGATTAAAAGGGTATTCCATCCAAAGGCTTGAAGACTCTTTTCACAATGTCCCCGAAACCTTACGATGGAAGACCATCATCTATTCCACGGCACGCTACCTCATTTTTACACATCAGTTCTATTTCCTGTTACTGGTCTTTAAAGTGGACGTTTCTTATCCCCTGCTCATTTCAGCGGTTTTCAGCACTTATATCCTGGCCTCGATCATTCCCACCATGATCATTTTTGATGCCCTGATCAAAGGAGGGTTCGCGGTTTGGGTATTTGGGTTTCTCCAGGTTCCCCAGGTGGTGGTATTAACCGTAGTCCTCACGGCATGGATCCTTAATTTCGCCCTTCCGGGAGTAATAGGAAGTTATTTTGTACTCAAATATAAAAAAGCCGCACCGGCCGACACATGAGCATTTTTTTAGGGGTCACTACCTTTCTTTACGCTTTTCTCCTGCTCTTTTTGGTGTATGGCTTTAAAAAGTTGCCCAACTTCTTCAGAAATAAAACTGCTCCAGAAACAGGTTTTTCAGTCATTATTCCCTTTCGGAATGAAGCCAAAAATCTTCCGCAGCTGCTACATTCCCTGAAGATGCTCAACTATCCGAAGGAATTATTCGAAATTATCCTGGTTAATGATGCTTCTGAAGATACTTCCGAAGAATTCTGTAAGAACTTCGCTGAAAATAATCCTGAGCTTGACCTGAAATTGCTCCAGAATAAAAGAACCTCGGGCAGTCCTAAAAAAGATGCCCTCACCACCGGAATCAAGTTCGCTAAAAAAGAGTATATAATCACCACAGATGCCGACTGCATGCTCCCTCAAGACTGGCTCAAGGAATTCGATGCCGGGATCACAGGGACCGGCGTAGAAATGATTGCAGGACCTGTAGCTCCGGTGCCAAAAAACGGTTTTTTGAACAGTTTCCAGGAGCTGGACCTCTACAGTTTACAGGCGGCTACAATGGGTGGATTTGGAGTGGACTTGCCGTTCATGTGTAACGGCGCTAACTTTTGTTACAGCAAAAAAGCATTTCTAAAAGTCAATGGTTTTACCGGAAATGAAGGAATTGCCAGCGGAGATGATATTTTCCTGCTGGAAAAATTCAGACAAGAAGGCTTTAAAACCACCTTTTTGAAGAGCAAGGCGGCAGTGGCAACCACACATTTACAACCTACCTTCAAGGGTCTCATCTCCCAACGCATTCGCTGGGCTGCAAAAACATCGGCTTATAAAGGCTTCTTTGGGAAAGCTGTGGGTTTAACGGTTCTATTCATGAATTTTGGACTGGTACTGGCTTTTGTTGCAGTTGCTGCAGGTGTTTTTCCTTTCCAGATCCTGTTCTTTCCCTTTCTGCTGAAATTTAACGTGGATTTCCTTTTGATCTACAGCGGCGCACAATTCTTTGATAGGGAAAAAGTGCTGAAAAACTATTTTTTCAGTAGTCTTATTTATCCTTTTTTTAGCAGCTACGTAGCGATTCTATCACTTTTTTCGGGTTATCAATGGAAAGGCAGGCCATTCAAAAAGTAAGAAAGTCACAGATTATTTTTAGTATCTTTAATTTCCTACACATTAGAAGATGCAGAGATTAAGAACAATTCTTGCCTTTACCTTTCTCCTGATAAGTACCACTATCACGGCCCAGGAGGTGTTTATAATCAAGGGAGATACCTTAACCCTACAGCGTGAAGTAAAGGGACCGCTTACCTTATACTGGAACCTGGAAGGGACCACTTACCGGTATTTTGTACAAAAGAAACAGACCATGCGTGAACTCACTAATCTCGAGGGAGAGTACAGGAAGCAACTCGCAGATCTTACTCAGGAGGCAGACATAAAAACTCAGGATGTTAAATTCGTGCTCTACAGTCTAAAACATTTTGTCAACCGCTACAATGCCCTGGTGCAGGAAGATTACACCTATAATACCTCTACCGCTAACATTCAAAAACGTATTGGCCTGTTCACCGGGCTCTCCAATAATAAATACACTACCAATCCAAATAATGTGATCGCGCCCGTCCTGGGTATGGAATTAGAATTTTACGATCCAAATTTAGCACCGCGTCACTCAGCTTTTCTACAACTGCGGCAATCCTTTAAAAATGATGAATTCCGTTACAGTTCTACTCAGTTATCCGTGAACTACAGGTTCAAAGCCCTCTATTTTTCGGGTTTTGATGTTCATATCGATGCCGAACTGGCCACCCTGGTTTATTCTGAAGATCGAATAAACATCATCAATGACAGCGGGGAAATCATCGCCGTTGAAGATGACCGGGGATTTTCGTTTACCGCCCCTTTTAGTTTTGGAATAGGAACTGATATCAAGGTAACAGAGGTGAGCTACATTACTTTAAGCTATAACGACATCGTATCTCTGGTACTGGACGGCAACGGCTCTTTCCCACTTGATTTTACGGTGGGCTATAAATTCAACCTGTAAATTATTCTGCCTGGATCACGATGGGCATTTTGAATTTAGTCACCACCGGGATACCACGTTTACTGGCAGGATAGATCTTTGGTAGGGAATCCACGCTTTGTTGCAGCCAGGATCTGATTTCGGGTAATTGCCGCACCACCAGAGAATCCACTTCCATTGAATCTATGGCCGAAATGCCTTTTTCTGAGATTTTAAGGTGCAGGTAGATAGTATCGTCAAGGGCCTCGGTTACCACCGGCTGTTTCTCTTCCAGGCGGGCATAGAAATAATTGGCAACTTTATTTCCGAAGCAGGCTTTAGCCGCATCAGATTCCATTAATTCCCGGCATTCTTCAAAAGCCGGATATTGATCTACCTCCTGCCAGTTGAGTTCACGGGTTTCTTCAGAAAGTATCTCCTCTGAAGATATCTTTTGTTTTTCAAAGTATTCGCAGGAGGTGAAAGCTGCTAAAAAAAGGATAAGTAAAGTTTTCTTCATGCAGGTGAAACTCACAGTGAGCATCAAAAATAGTGAAATTAAGGGGTTTGCCGAAAAAATTCTATTTGGCGTTGCCCGGGGATTTCAGGTGAATCTCCTCCCGAATATCTTTTACCCTACGCCTGGCCAGCACGAGGAGATTTGGACTACCCAGTTCTTTGAACCTGTCAAGGTATTCCTGGTAATAATCCATCCTGGTTTGTAGATCTTCAAAGTAAGAATCGGCTGCAATGGCCCGCTCATACATGGCCCGTTCATTATAGGGATTTTCTTCAATAGCTTTATTAAAATAGGACAATGCTTCATTGGGTTTTTCCATAAGCTTATAGGTGAGACCAAGACTGGTGAACTCCTCATCCAGGGTCACGGCCTTCAGGAGAATAGCCTGCAGCAAGTGCCCTTCTGAATTTTTCAAGTCTCCGTTTAAAGCATAAATTTTCCCCAGGTTGTAATGCGTCGCGTGATTTTTATCATCATAATCCAGGGCCGAATTAAAATGCGCGATGGCCTTATCATACTCACGAAGATGAGCGTATGCAGTGCCGATCTTGGTGTGGACAAATTCATTACCTGCACCCAATTCCACCAGCTTCCCAAATTCCTCGATAGCCAATTCGTACTCCTTCATGTGATAAAAAGCCTGCGCTAGTAGTGAAAGCAGAGTGACGTTTGCCGGATTCGCTTTCAGTCCCTGCTTACATAAGATCTCTGCATTTAAAAATTTACCTCTCTTGAGATCATACTTTGCCAATTTGGCCAGGGCCTGTTGATGAGTACTATTAAAAACCGTCGTTGCGCGATAATGCTTAAATGCAGTGGAATCTTGTAATTTTTCCTTTACCAGCCCCAGCTGATAGTGGAATCCCGGATTCATGGGATCCCTCTTCACAAGGACACTAAACAGGCTGTCTGCCTCCTGTAGTTTTCCCGTTGTGGATAGAAGTTTTGCATATTCAACAGCTGCAAGCACCCTGTCTGGCTCTTTCTCAAGTACTTTTTTATATGTACCAAGAGCAGTAAAACTATCTCCTTTAGCTTTTTGAATACGAGCAAGTTTTATCTCTATTTCCACCGTAGGAGTAGCTTTTTGCAGCTCTTTTATAGCTTCGGAATAATTCCCCACAGCATAAAGACTGTCTGCAATGGATAAAGCCGAAGTTTGAGCTTCGGCTTTAATGGCTGTAAAAAGCACTAAAAGAAATAAAAATCTATTCACCTACCTTAAATGTTATGGGTAAACTATATAGTACACCAACTTCTTTCCCTTTTTGTTTCCCCGGCGTCATGGTAGGAAGGAGGTTCACTACTCGTTCTGCTTCGTTCTGAAGTGCGGGATGCGGTGCGCGCACACCCATAACTTCAACAGCTCCCTCTTTATTGATCTTAAATTGCACGTAAACCCTATTGATGCCGGTGAGACCATTTTCTTTTCCTAAAGACGAGTTGAAATGCTCATTGACAAAAGAATTAATTTTCTCTGACATACATTTTTTTCGGTCTTCATTGGATTCGAGCGATTCACAGCCCGGGAAAACCGGCACTTCATCTATGACCGCAAAAGGAATGTCACCTGTTATAGAATTATTTTGGACATCTAAAATCTCCTTTTCAACCTGATCATAAATTTTAGCGTTTTGAGCCCCGGTTTCAGGATCCACAGAAAATTCCATGGTTTTATTTCCGTCGGTTAACAGAAGAGTTTTATGAGTTTTATCTTCCATTACTTGAGAAAAAGCAGTACTGAAAATTTCTTTTTCTTCAGTAGTCAATGTCTTGATATTCTCCACTTCTATAGTTAGAATTTCTTCAGATCTAGTTTCTTTTTTCATTTGTTCTTCCTTTGAACAGGAAACATACGTAAGCATGGCCAGCATTAGCGGCAGGATAATGAGGAACTTAAGTTTTGAAATGGTTTTTGATCTTGATCTTTGTAACATAACTATTCGTTTTTTGATGATTGAATGATTGAAAAATTGATTGACGAAAGAAATATCTTCTGTGTTAAATGCTGAATTGAGCAGTTGCTGAAAGTACTCCTGTTTTTTTCCATTTTTGACCACCCCGGAATCGGCCAGGTACTCATGCAGGGCAGAGATACGCGACTGGTATATGTAGATCAATGGATTGAACCAAAAAACAACCCTAAGAACCTCAAAGAACAGCAGGTCTATGGTGTGTTTTTGCTTTACATGCACCCGTTCATGAGAAAGGATCTGCTCCCGTTCCTTTTCGGAAAGGTCAGCCCCGAGAAATATTGTGTGGTAAAAGGTACAGGCAATCTTAGAGTTAGGCACTTCCACGATCTTCATTTCTGAATTTCTGATCACCGGTTTGTGGGAGAACAACTGCTTCAGAATCCTAAATTTATTGAAGAAAAAACCAAGGCTAAAGAGGAATCCGCCTATATACATGAGCAACCACCAGTTAATGGTCTGAGCTGCTTCAGATGTTACCTGTTCAACATTTACTGTCTTTCCTGCCGGGTTACTTCCGCCAATAAAGACTTCAGGAAGCATTACATAAGTTTCCGCAGGAACCACAGTTTGCAGAAACGGGATCTTGAGTAAAGGGAGCAGCAGCGCCAGGACCGGCGTTAGCAGTAAATAGACCCGGTTATAGGTAAAGAAGGTTTCCTTTTTTAGGAACAACTCATAAACTAACAAAAAAATGAGCTGAAAGGCGATGGTTTGTAGAATATACGTAAGCATTACTTTTCTTTTTTGTTGATCTCCTTCAAAATAGCCTCCAGGTCAGCCGTGTCCATCTTGTTCTTTTTCATGAAAAAAGACACCATGCTTTTAAATGACCCGTTAAAATATCCATCAATTAATTTGTTCATGCTTTGGTTAGTGTAGGTCTCTTTTTCCACAATGGGAAAATAGAGGTAACCTTTCCCCTTTTTACGATGATCAACGAATTCTTTGCTCTCCAGAATACGAACGATAGTTGATACCGTGTTGTAGGCAGGTTTAGGTTCGGGCATCTCTTCGATTATAGAAGCGACATTAGCTTCTTTCCGGTTCCAAAGTATCTGCATAATCTCCTCTTCTGCTTTAGTAAGTTGTTTCATATGTTGTGGCATGACCAAAAATTCTTATAACTGCTAATATAAACTAATCATTTAGTTTGAACTAATGTTTTAGTTTATTTTTTTCCGACTTTAGTTATCTTAGCAAAAAAAGAAGCATGGATATTGTTTTAATCATTATCGCGGCAATTCTCATGATTACCGGTTTGCTTGGTAGTTTTCTCCCAGTACTGCCCGGGGTGCCTGTTAGCTGGGCCGGTTTACTCCTATTACATTTAACCCAGGCAATACCTATGAATTATACATTCTTGAGTATCACTCTTTTTATCTCGATCATCATTTTCGCCCTTCAATATGCGATACCCGCTTTTGGAACCCGTTATTTTGGTGGCAGCAAAGCAGGCATGTATGGCGCGACCATTGGTCTAGTGGCCGGCATTTTCATACCCATCCCGTTTGCCGTCCTTATCGCCCCGTTCGCAGGGGCATATCTTGGTGAGATCTTTAATAAAACTAATTCCCGTAACGCGCTAAAGGCTGCCTCCGGTTCCTTTGTTGGTTTAATCGCCTCAACTTTTATGGAGTTTATTGTCACCGGGATCTTTTTGCTTCTATTCATCTATAAATTATGGGAATATAAAGCAGAATTATTCAGCTTCTAAAACGGTTCTTTTATAAACCCATTATTTTTTTATCTTTAGCTCTTTGTATGACCCCAAATCACCTAAATAAGTATTAAATTAACGGGTAAACTAAAAGACATCTTTAGTTTATACCATACCCTACTTGTATGAATACAGAGGTTGTTATTGTAGATGACGATGCCGTGGTTTTGTTCCTTCACAAAATACTGGTACAAAGAAGCACCTTGTCATCTTCCCTATATTGTTTTGACAACGGGTTAGAGGCGTATTCGTATTTGTGCAGCCGAAGTACTCACGAGCCAATCCTTGTACTTCTTGATATAAATATGCCCAATATGAGCGGATGGGACTTCCTCGACAAAATGGCTGCCGATGAGTGTGATCAGAATGTATGGGTGGTGATGGTCACCTCTTCCATTAATTCCAGTGATCGAAAGAAGGCTGAAAAATATCCTAATGTAATTGAATACCTTGAAAAACCACTCTCCAAAGAGGCGTGTGAAGATCTTCATAATAAAGTACAGCATTTATTAAACCCTTCAGGAATTTAATTGTCTTCCAATCAGCTATAGGAATATTAATTTACCGTGGCTTCTCCCGTTAAGGAATGCTTTCCCTTGAATGAATGACCCATAAAAAAGTTTTCAAAGAAGACACATTTGATAATTTTCTAAATAAAAGTCTAAAAGAGTCCTCTTTTCTTTAATTTTTTTAGCCTCCTGTTGACAAAAACTATTAAACATTTATTAAATCATCAGTATGCGGCGAAGGCATTTCCTAATTTGGCTAATTAGTAATAACAAAATTTTACATTATGAAACTTACCAGAATTTTCGCACTGTTGATTTTTGGATCACTACTACTCACCTCTTGTAGAGAAACCGTAACCGAAGAAAGGGAGGTTGTTCGTGAGGTGGAAGTAGAGAGAGAAGATGAAGGCATATTGGAAAGGACAGGAAAAGAAGTGGATAAAGAAGTTAATGAAGAAATAGAAGAAATAGGGGATGACAATTGATCCCTTCAGGAGCGCACTTATAGATGAATGAATATTCAACTTAAATTCTTTAATTATGAAAAAGCTAATTTTTTTACCCTCTATCCTTTTGGCGCTGGGTATTTCTTTTACCAGCTGCAAGGATAATACAGATAGAGAAGAGAGGGTTACTGAGATTGATCAAATAGGTACCGAAGAAACCGGAATGGATGAAATCGCCTATAGCGAATTCAGCCAGTATGACGCGAACAGGGATGGCCTTTATGACCAAAATGAATTTGGAGAAACCTATGAAAGTGAATTCTCAAATATGGACAATGACAGTGATGGCAATTTAAGCAAGGAGGAATTCTACGCTTCAACCTTTGACCTGGTGGATAAAGATCAGGACGGCTCAATTACTGAGGAAGAATGGACCAGAGGAAATGAGGCCATTTTAAATAAACGTGCCGAAGAGAATGAGTTTTCCGATTTCGATACGAATAGCGACAACCAAATAAACCGGGAAGAGTGGAAAAAAGGTTTTGAAGAGTCAAATTGGTTTACATCTTATGATTCTAATAAGGATAAGCTTATCCAACAAGAGGAATGGGATAATGGATTTTTTGATGACTGGGATCTTGATGATGATGGTTCCCTTTCTGAAGAAGAATTCAATAATTTCTCGACTTACAATGAAGAGGAAAAGGAGCCAGTTGAAGCAAATGATAATAAATAAAAACCCATTACTACTTTAGCAAAACTTTAGCAGTTAATTTGTTAAACAACAGATTGTTTCTGTAAATTTGTTAGGAACCAACTCTAAAAAACCAATAAAATGAAAAAGCTAATTTTAATTTTTGCACTGTTATTTACAGTCAGTTCTTCATTTATTTCCTGTCGTGAGACCGCCAGAGAAGAAGATGACCTGGAAGAGGTAGGAGATGATCTCGAAGACGTGGGTGATGATATAGAAGATGAAGTGGATGAGATGGGTGATGATATGTAATTTCATCTCAGAGGTCAACTGAATCTATATTATGAAGAAATATTCTTTTTTGCCTTTTCGCTTTCCACATTGCTCAGTTCCTGTAGGGAAACCCAGGAAGCGGCTGAAGAAACCGGAGAAGCAGTTGAAGAAGGAGTAGAAGAAGTAGGAGAAAACACTAGTATTGACGGAAACGACGATATGTAGTGTAGGTATACTAACTGACCAAACCCAAGATCCTTGATCTTGAGAAACGGCCTGAACCTTCAGGCCGTTTTTTAGTGTTTAAAAGTTTTAAATTCACTTTTAAGCTCTTCCATTGATTGTTGCAACTGTTTTAATAAGCTGCTCTCAGAAGGAGAATCAAGATTAAAAGTAAGTTTACTATTGACCTGCCACAACTCCTGGATATCGTTCACATTCACCTCAACAGGAAGATATTCCTCATTAAGTGAAATAAGCAAAATTTTTGACAGGTCTGGTAATTTCTGAAGTTTCTTTACCAGGACAGAATCATGCAGTACAACTACATAAACCCTGTTATTACTGGCATCTTCAATGGTAGGCACTGCCTTTCCCAACACCCACTCTCCCGGCCTGAAGTTGGGCAACATACTATCACCTTCAATCTGAAAACCCCGGTGAGTGGCGTTTCGGTACTCCGGTAAAGGTATGTCAAAAGCAGGCAATTGTTGGTACCAATCCAAATCCTGCAGGTTATGAGGGTAACCAGCCGCAGCTTTCACGTTCACGAGCATGATATTCTCATTTTCAGCTGAATCAAGGCTGATTACCTTGGGACTAACATCTCCTTTAGATATCTGCAAGTACTTCTGATTACTTTCACCAAACAGCCATAAAGGATTTATGGAAAACTGCCTGAGCAGCTCTGTCACTATTCGCCCTGAAAGCTTGGTACGACCGCGTTCAATATCTGCTGTTGATTTTTTTATACCCAATTTTTCAGCAAAATCAGCCTGGGTAAAACCATTTTCTTCACGCACCTGCTTAAAGCGCTTTATTTCTATAGATGTTTCTGTTCCCATACTTCAAATATAAGTTATTTAGGAATTTTTCCTTCTTTTTTCATGGAATTAGTCCAAAGTCCTTAATTTTATTTACTTTTTAACTCTTCCCTCAGATCAACTCAGCGTAAAACTGTTATTTTTATGTATCTATGAAAGACCATTATCTTATCCTGGCCGGATTAGGACTGGCTACCTTAATAATGGCCTGGCTGCCCTCTTTATCTAAGAAGATAAAGATAAGTTCTCCCATTATCCTGCTTCTTGTAGGATTTTTGTTACACTGGGCCAATATACCCCTCACATGGCCAGACCCACTCTGGAATGATACCTGGCTCATGTATTTTTCAGAAGCCATTGTGATCATATCCCTTATGGGTGCCGGTTTAAAAATTGGAGCCCACTACACCTGGAGCTCCTGGAAAAATCCCTTACTCCTTCTTTTGATCACTATGCCTTTGTGTATGATCTCTGCGTTTCTACTAGGACAGTATTTCCTGGTTCTCAGCTTACCATCGAGCCTGTTACTGGCAGCCATTCTTGCACCAACAGATCCCGTGCTTGCGGCAGAGGTTCAACTTGATGATCCCATGGAGGAAGAGGAATATGAAGGAAACATCCGGTTTACGCTCACTGCCGAAGCCGGTCTCAATGATGGGATCGCCTATCCCTTTTCATACCTGGCCGTACTGGTTGCGCAGGCAGGCACATGGGCTGCTTTTAATTTTACCAACTGGTTTTGGGACAAGTTTCTCCTTAAAATCTGCATTGGAGTGATTTTTGGTCTTATTGTGGGAAGGCTCATTGGTTTATTGATGGACAGGCTTTACAAATACGCAGGCGTCAAAACTTTTGTAGGTTTTTTAGCGCTTTCTTTGACTTTCGCCACTTACGGCATAAGTGAACTCCTTCATGGGTACGGATTCCTGGCTGTATTTTTCGCCGGATTCAGTCTAAGGTATTATGAAAAAGTGAGCGGTGGCTATAAAAAAAAATTACACGATTTCATTACCGAAATAGAACATCTACTCCTGGTGTTCTGGATCATCCTTTTTGGAGGATCCATCTTAAACGGCATCCTGTCTCTGACCGACTGGAAAGGTATCTTATTTGCCCTAGTCTTTGTTATTTTCATTCGGCCTCTTTCAGGTCTTGTGGCCCTGGCTGGAACAAATGAAAAGTTTAAAACCAAACTCGCCATTAGTTTCTTCGGAATTCGGGGAATCGGATCAGTTTTCTACCTCTCCTGGGCTTTCGTGCAGTTTGACGATTTTGCCTTCAAAAATGAACTTTATTCCATTACTGCCTATATCATCCTTATTTCAATTGTGCTTCACGGAATCACAGCACCTTCCACTATCGAGCATTTCCGAAAAAAAGGAAAGCTCGAAAAATGAAAATAACTCCAGAATTAACAATTGTTTATTAGCTGCCCGCAGGTATTTCAATGTCTATTCCTTAATTTTAAAAGGATTACACCTTGGATATCAACCTGTTTATATCAAAAAATTAAGGAATGACTGTAAAAAAATCAGGATCTAATTATAACAACCCTTCAAAAATCCCTTTTTCAGGATGGAAAAAAATAGTGCTCAGCGTCAAAGACGAAATAGGTGAAAATAATGTATCGATCATTTCGGCAGGAGTTGCTTTTTATGCTTTTTTGGCCATCTTTCCGGCTATAGCCGCATTGATATCTATTTACGGGCTCGCCATGAATCCACAGAACATACAGGATCAAATATCCCAGTTGTATGGGGTAATGCCTCAACAAGCCTATGAGATCCTGAAAGGCCAAATAGAAAAATTGATGGAGACGTCAGGCACTGCTCTTGGATGGAGTATGGCCATCAGTATCCTGTTTAGTATCTGGAGTGCCAATAAAGGAACAAAATCCCTGTTCACCGGAGTGGACATTGCTTATGACACTCAAAATAACCGTGGATTCATTAAACAGAACGGGTTAACACTCCTATTTACCTTTGGCGCAATAATCCTTGTTATTCTCAGTATGGTCCTTATTGTCGCATTCCCAGCCCTTGTGGGCCAACTTGGCTTACCCTCAACGGTAGAAAATCTAATTTCCTGGGGAAGATGGATTTTACTGGCTATTGTGGTAGTTTGGTTCCTGGGGATGGTTTACAAACATGCACCAGATAAATCTACTTCAGATTTTAAATGGGTTTTGCCAGGAGCACTTCTGGCCACTCTACTGTGGTTAATCGCATCCTGGGGCTTTTCATATTACGTGAGTAACTTTGGGAGTTATGGTGAAGTTTATGGCTCAATTTCAGCGGTAGTAGTTATGTTGTTATGGCTTTTCATCACCAGTTTCATTATATTACTTGGAGCAGAACTTAATTCTGAAATAGAAAAATATAACTTCAATTATGATGGAAAAAAAGGTGATACGGGAAGTGACTAACTTTTAAGTACAAAATACCTGAATATTTGGGTTGTTCAATTTGAGTGCTGATCCAACTAAAATAATATTTCCAACAAATTTAATTATCGTAATATTGCAATGCTTTTGAATGTCGGTTTTCCTAGCACGGAAGCAGGAGCTTTCAAAATACAAAAAACAAATAATATAATGGGAGTAACTAAAAGCGATCTGTTCACAGACTATCAAAACGACCTGGCCCAGGCGGCCAAAGCCTTTGCACACCCGGCTCGGATAGCGATCATTGAATTCCTGCTGAAATCTGACAGCTGTATTAACGGGGACCTGGTGAATGAACTCGGCCTGGCACAAGCTACCATAAGTCAACATCTGCGGGAACTTAAAGATATTGGAATTATCCAGGGTACCGTAGAGGGAACACGGGTGAATTATTGCATTAACCCAAAACGCTGGGAGGAAATACGCCTCCAGTTCAACCGGATCTTTGGCAAGTATAATGATCCTTCTGCGGAACGGTGCTGTAAATAAACACAAGCTTCAGTGATGAAAATTGCATTATTCAGCGATATACACGCGAACCTTCCTGCCCTGGAAGCTTTTTTTCAAGACGTAGAAAGCAGGAAAGTTGACTCCATTTACTGCCTGGGTGACCTGGTGGGATATAATATCTGGCCTAATGAAGTGATCGAAGAGATTAGGAAAAGAAATATTCCTACCATCGCGGGGAATTATGACTTCGGAATTGGCAGGAACAGCGATGACTGTGGCTGCGCATACCAAACCGATGAAGAAAAGGCCAACGGTGCGGTTTCCATCTCACTGACAAACCAATTGATCTCATTCAAAAACAGGCAATATTTAAGGAACCTACCTACACACATTAGGCTGGAATTTAAATTGAATAACGATCAGCTTAACCTCCTGCTGGTTCATGGAAGCCCCAGGAAAATAAACGAATACCTGTTTGAGGATCGGGATGAAAAAAGCCTGTTACGGATACTTGAAAAAGCAGAGGCAGACATTCTTTGTTTTGGACATACCCACAAGCCTTACCACCGCATCCTAAATTCAGGCGATGAAGAAAATCCCCATTACAGGCACGCGATCAACCTGGGTTCAATAGGCAAACCAAAAGACAGGGACACCAGGGGCAGCTATGTGCTCATGGAGATTGATGAACACTCGTCCATTTTAGAAAAGAAAACTATTAAGGTAGAGTTCATCAGGTTTGAGTATGACATCGAAAAAGCGGCAAAAGCGGTAGAAGAAAGCCGATTACCGAATGCCTATGCTGAGAATTTGAGAAATGGCTATTAAGCGGAATTATTCAGAAATCAACTAATCAACAGAAAATTTAATTACAATGCCTGAAAAAAAAGAGATCGCTTTTTTTGAAAAATATTTAAGTCTATGGGTTGCTCTCTGTATTGCAGGAGGAATTTTCATTGGGTTCATAGCCGGAGACGCAATGGAGGTAATGAGTACCTGGGAAATCTACCAGGTTAATATTCCCATCGCAATTCTAATATGGATGATGATCTACCCCATGATGTTACAGGTGGATTTCACCAGTATCAAAAAAGCTGGAAAAAGACCTACAGGAATCCTCCTCACCCTGGTCATGAACTGGCTGATAAAACCCTTTACCATGGCTTTCTTTGCCTGGATCTTTTTCACAAAGATCTTCGCGGCCTTTATTGATCCTGCCATGGCAGGAGAATATATTGCCGGAGCTATTATTCTTGGAGCAGCGCCTTGTACGGCAATGGTGTTTGTATGGTCCTATTTAACAGACGGAGATCCTAATTATACCCTAATGCAGGTATCTGTCAATGATCTCATCATCCTGTTCGCTTACGTTCCCATTGTTGGGCTGTTGCTTGGAATGACAAATGTAGCTGTGCCTTATGAGACCTTGATCCTCAGCATCCTTATATATGTAGTTGTACCCCTGGTAGCGGGAATTCTCACAAGCAACCTGTTGATCAGAAAACACGGAAGCGATTGGTTCCAGTCAGATTTCCTCCCCAGGCTCAAACCGGTGAGCATTCTTGCACTTTTGCTGACCCTGTTACTGCTGTTTGCTTTTCAGGGAGAAAACATTCTGAGTAATCCGTTTATAATCGTATTGATCGCTGTTCCTCTGATCATCCAGACCTATTTTATCTTTTTTGCCACCTGGTATGCAGGCAGAAAACTTCATCTAAAGCACCAGGTGTGCGCACCGGCCGCCATGATTGGGGCGAGTAATTTCTTTGAACTTTCTGTGGCAGTCGCGATAGGCCTCTTTGGGCTGGAAAGTCCCGCGGCTTTGGTATGTGTGGTCGGGGTGCTTGTTGAAGTGCCAGTAATGCTTTCCCTGGTTAACTATGCGAACAGGAAAAAGTATTGAGGCTAAATCATTATTCAATCCCTTCCGAAGAAATAAGCAAAAAATCAGTCTGCCTTCCATTTATGAATTTAAACTCTTCCTCTCCCCAGTAACCCGCTTCTTCCAGCATAATGCGAATATCCTTATCCCATTGGGGAACTGCTACAGTGGTGTTCAATTCTATGGCATACGCGGTCCTCGGGAAAAGAGGATAATCTCCGGTACCGGGAACACCATCCTGTGCATCCCACATCCCAATAGAAGGACCTGCCGAATGCCCATACAGCCCAAGCGGGTGGGTATAAATGGACGGGCGTAAGCCTTCTTTCTTAGCCTGCTCCAGAGATGCCTTCAGAATTTCATTACCGGAATCTCCCGTCCGTAAGTTTTCTATAAGAATATCCTGCAACCGGTTACCTTTTTCCAGGGCACTTTGCAGGTATTCAGGGGCAGCGCTTTCATTGGGCCTAAGAACATATGCATGTTGTTGGCAGTCGGTATTCAACCTTAGATAAGTGATCCCAAAATCGCAGTGCAGCAGGTCACCCGGCAAAATCACCTTATCCCCGTAGCCCGAGGAAAAGGCTTCGATATGATCTTTTAGATTCTCTTCTTTCCGCTGAATATCTACAGTGGGATGAAACCAGGTTTCAAGTCCAAGCTCTGTTACTTTTTGCCGCATCCACCAAACCACATCATCTGTAGTGGTATTACCGGGAGTTATTACCTCATTACTAAAGGCCTCTCCTATGATATTTTTGGTAATGGCCACCAGATCCTTATAAAGTTCCATTTCCCTAGTGGTGCGAGTTTCAATCCAGGCAATGGCCAGCTTCTCGGCCGAGACAACACGATCCCGATATTGCTGCGGAAGCCTTTTCATGAAAGTCTCATAATCTGTTTTCACAATCCCGTCTGCTATGTT
This sequence comes from uncultured Flavobacteriaceae bacterium, assembly GCA_964627595.1. Classification (GTDB taxonomy): domain Bacteria; phylum Bacteroidota; class Bacteroidia; order Flavobacteriales; family Flavobacteriaceae; genus Salinimicrobium. The sequence goes on from CAZVKA010000026.1 coordinate 17,856, forward strand.
GAAATTATCTGAGAAGTTCAATCCAATTTTTTTGGGATTCTTTTTCCGGATGATCTCCAACAGGGCTTCCCATTGATCGGGTTGATCTTCAGGATTCCAGGCAGAGGCAATATTTTCCCCCACATTATAGCGGGCAACAGCCAGTCGTTCTATCTGGTCCTTTTCCCTATCCCGGTAGAACACCAAAATCGTTCTGCGTCTTGCATTGAGCCATGTGGAGGGGAGCATGGTGCGCAATACAGGATCTTCGTTATATTCCCTGGAAATAAGCACCCACATATCTATATCGGTGCGATCCATTAATTCCGGAAGTAATACGGCAAAACGGTCTTCCAGGATCTCATCGATAACTGATGCACGATCCCTTTCAGGCAAGATTTGAGCCCCTGCAGGAAGTGTAATGAAAAACAGAAGGAAAAGACATTTTTGAATAAAGGAGATTTTGTTCATGGTCAATAACTTTTGACCGGAAATAATTCCGGTGTAATAGGAGCCCCAAGTTATTAAAAATCCATTTAGCCCGGCGACATCAGATACTGTTCTTGATCCCCCTAAAATATTCTCTATCCGAGATATTCAGAAAAGGATTGAAAACAAAAAAGCTCTTCCTAATATAGGAAAAGCTTCTCATTGGTTTACTTCTAAACCCAGGTAACTCAATGAGTTACCACAAACAACACAACTAATCATTACTGCCAAAAAAAGCTCCCCAATTTGAGGAGCTTCTTTGCAATTTGCGGTCTGGACGAGACTCGAACTCGCGACCCCCTGCGTGACAGGCAGGTATTCTAACCAACTGAACTACCAGACCGTTGCTTTATTGCGAGTGCAAATATACAGCACATTTTCACTTTGACAAATGTTTTTTGAAATAATTTTTACCTCTTTTTTACTGCGGTCAAACAAACTTTTGACGCTCAACTAAATATGTGGAAATAATTTTATCGAAATTTTCATTGACATCAGCCATCACGTACCTAATACCGTATTGGGCACACTTCAATTTAAGGTTTTTAAAATAATCGTCCACTACCTTTTGGTAGCCTTCTTTGACGTTTTCTGCGTAGAGATCTATCTTCTCCCCTGTCTCTACATCTGTAAACCTCCTGGGGCGATCACTAAAGTTAAAATTGTACTCCTTTTCTTTATCAACTACATGAAAAAGCACTAATTCGTGCTTATTATAAATCAGGTGTCTCAAGGCTTCAAAAAGTCTGTTTTCCTCCACGTCTGCCTGGAACATATCTGAGAACAGGAAGATTAGGGATCTTCTTTTGAGTTTCTCCGCAATTTGATGCAGAAAAGTAAAGGTAGCAGTACCGGTAGTTTTTCCATTCTCCTTAACAGCCTCGCTCAATTTATGAAGTAACAACTGCCTATGCCTCTCACCTACTTTCTCGGGTGCATAAAATTCGTATGTATCACTGTAAATACTCAACCCCACCGCGTCCCGCTGTTTTTTTAATATATGCATGAAGCATGCTGCCGCAAGAGCTGAGAAACCGGTCTTATTCAAAGAGTAGAGATCCTGCCTGTTTAGAAAGGGATAATGCATGGAGGCTGAATTATCCAAAATGATGTGGCAACGTAAGTTGGTTTCCTCTTCGTAACGCTTGGTGTATAGCTTATCTGTTTTTGCATATAGCTTCCAGTCGATATGCCTGGTACTCTCACCACTATTGTACACTTTGTGCTCGGCAAATTCGGCAGAAAAACCATGAAAAGGACTCTTATGCAAACCTGAAATATATCCCTCAACTACCTGCTTTGCCAGTAGGTCAAGATTAATAAATCCTCCTGCCTTGTGAACTTCCTGCTCAAGATCCATTTCTAATTCTCTTTCTAACCAAGTTACAGAAATTTATGCATAAAAAAGTCCGGCAGAAGATCTACCGGACTTTTTATGTAAAAAACTTATGGTTTACAAAAGCTGATCTAAAGCTTCTGCATAAGTATTTTTAGGTGCTACTCCAACTTGTCTTCCTACTACTTCACCATTTTGGAAAATAAGAACAGTAGGAATGTTTCGTACCCCGTATTTCGCAGCAAATTCCTGGTTGGCATCAACATCAAGTTTACCTACAACGGCTTTACCTTCATATTCTTTGCTGATATCATCAATGATAGGACCTACCATTCTACAAGGCCCACACCATGCAGCCCAAAAATCTACCATTACCGGTTTGTCGCTTTTCAGTACTTTTTCTTCAAAAGTAGCGTCTGTTATCTCTAATGCCATAATTGTATTTTTTGTTCCTAATTAATAAACTTACGTAAAAGTACTCAAATATTTGACCAAAACATATCTTCCGAATATCAGATTTAATTATTCAATCATATAGGAGTCCTATCTAAAAAGTTTCCACTGACAAATTTATTGTAAGAATTTTCTTGTTAAAAACTTTAATTTTAGGTTGTTGGTCTTATTTGAAAACCACTCTATCGTTTTGTTTCGAAAACTCTATTTAATTAGTCTTTCAAATATTAAATTTACATCAACGAATTAAAAAAGAACCAATTAACGTAACACTTTTACCCCTAAAACACACAGTTATGACATCTTTAACTCAACTTTGGTCAGAAAAAACCGGTGAATTTACAACTATTCAAAAAGCCATCATCGGTCTCACACTTTCATTTATATTAAGCACATCAGTCTTTGCCCTGGTATTGCTTATTATGGAGTTTACCAAGTAAGGAGGTACACATTATAATATTAAAAAAAAACGGGTTCCGAAAAAATTTCGGAACCCGTTTTTTTTTATATTCTTTTAATTCAGCTTATAAAGGACTTGCTGTTCTTCAAGCGCATTGAGCAATTCCTGCGATATTCTTACCTTTTGCTTACGACTGGGCATATGAAGCTTAATGCGCTCCTTCATTTCATAAACAACAAAATTCAATCTATTATCGCCGCTATGAGTTTTGAACAGGTCTCTTAAAAGGTCTATCTTCTCCTCTTCCAATTCATCAATATTCAATTGGATAGTCAGTTTTTTAGCGTAGGTCTCCATCACATCATGAAGTAACTGCATATGGTTAAACTGAAGGCGGGGTTCACCCTTTTTGCCGGTGTCTTTATTAGTCCATCCTTCTTTAATAAAAACCTTGGCATAGATAAAGGAGTTAGGAACCAGGAAATGGCGGTATTTTAAATATTCTTCCTTAAACAATCTGAATTCATAGGAGTCGGAATAATCTTCAACTATAAATGATGCCCATCCCTGACCGGTCTTAGAAACCCGGTGCTGCACATCGCTGATCACTCCTCCAAAAGACAGTTCATTGTTTACCGCTTTTTCCATATCATGAAAATCACCTAACACAGCATTACAAAAACTTTTAAGTTCTGTTTTGAAATCATCAAGAGGATGTCCTGAAATATAGATTCCAACGACCTCTCTTTCCCGCTTCAACTTCTCCAGTGTCCCCCATTCTTCACAAGGAGGAACAGTAGGTTCGGGTATCTGCACTTCACTGGCCTCCCCAAAAAGGCTTACCTGGGCTGAGTTTTCGTTCTCCTGGAATTTGGCAGCATACTTTATTACTTTTTCAAGGAATGTAACACCATCACCTTCATCATGAAAATATTGAGCTCTATGGGTAGTACCAAAACTGTCAAAACCTCCTGCTAAAGCAAGATTCTCAAATGCTTTTTTATTAGCTGCTCTGAGGTCAATTCGTTTAGCCATGTCAAAAATGGAACGGTAGTGTCCTTTGTCTTTTCTGTTTTCAACAATGGTATTGACCGCACCTGCACCTACGCCTTTGATAGCCCCCATTCCAAATCGAACGGCATTCTCCTTGTTAACAGAGAACTTATAGTAGGATTCATTCACATCGGGACCAAGAACGTTCAGCTTCATCCTTTTACACTCTTCCATGAAAAACGTCACCTGCTTAATGTCGTTCATATTATTGGAAAGAACTGCCGCCATGTATTCTGCAGGATAATGAGCTTTTAAATAAGCTGTTTGATAGGCGATCCAGGCGTAACAGGTAGAGTGTGACTTGTTAAAGGCATAAGACGCAAAAGCTTCCCAATCCTTCCATATCTTTTCAAGAACTTCCCGCGGATGCCCTTTGGCTTCACCTCCATCGAGGAATTTCGGTTTTAATTCTTCCAGCAGCGCGAAGATCTTTTTACCCATCGCCTTCCGCAGCACATCGGCTTCACCCTTTGTGAATCCGGCCAGTTTCTGCGAAAGTAACATCACCTGCTCCTGGTATACCGTGATTCCGTAAGTCTCCTTCAGGTACTCTTCCATGGCAGGCAGGTCATACACTATTTCCTCATCCCCATGCTTCCGCGCGATAAAGCTCGGAATATATTCCATGGGCCCCGGTCTGTATAAGGCGTTCATCGCGATAAGGTCATCAAAGACGGTAGGCTTGAGGTCTTTCATGTGTTTTTGCATCCCGGGAGATTCGTACTGGAAGATCCCAACCGTTTCCCCTCTCTGGAAAAGCTCATAGGTCTTTTGATCGTCAAGCGGAAAACTATCGGGATCAAGATCTATCCCGTGACGTCCCTTCACGATCTTCACCGTATCCTTTATGAGCGTAAGAGTTTTCAATCCCAGAAAATCCATTTTCAGCAGCCCGGCACTTTCAACCACCGAGTTGTCGAACTGGGTCACATACAGATCTGAATCTTTCGCTACAGAAACGGGAACAAAATTGGTGATGTCACTAGGTGTAATGATCACTCCACAGGCGTGGATCCCGGTATTCCTTACTGATCCTTCCAGGATCCTTGCCTGGTTCACAGTTTGAGCTTCCAGGTCATCCCCTTCAGAAATGTTCAACAGCTCGTTGATCTTATCTACTTCTTCACTTCGGAATTTGCTTCGGATTTCCTTCTCATCCATTCCGAAGATCTTGGCAAGCTTGGTGTTGGGAATCAATTTTGCAATACGATCAGCCTCGTTCAACGGAAGATCCAGCACCCTGGCGGTATCCCGAATAGAGGATTTCGCGGCCATGGTGCCGTAAGTAATGATCTGGGCCACTTGGTTTGCCCCGTATTTTTGGATCACGTAATCCATAACCCTGCTTCGACCTTCATCATCAAAGTCAATATCAATATCGGGCATACTCACCCTGTCAGGATTCAGAAATCTCTCGAAAAGCAGGTCATACTTGATAGGATCAATATTAGTGATCCCGAGACAGTAGGCAACTGCACTACCCGCAGCCGATCCCCTTCCGGGGCCCACCGAAACATCCATATTTCGAGCTTCGCGAATGAAATCTTCCACAATAAGGAAGTATCCGGGATACCCCGTATTTTCAATCACCGAAAGTTCAAAATCAAGCCTTTCCTTAATAGAAGGAGTTATTTCTCCATACCGCTCTTCGGCTCCTTTGTAGGTGATATGTTTGAGATATGCGTTTTCCCCTCTTTTCCCGCCATCGACTTTATCCTCTTCCACAAGAAATTCTTCAGGAATGGTAAAGGCCGGCAAGAGTACGTCCCTGGCCAATTCAAAAGGCTCTATTTTATCAACAACCTCCTGTACATTTGATATGGCTTCAGGAAGATCCTTGAACAGGGCCTTCATTTCATCCCCGCTCTTAAAATAATATTCATTATTTGGTAACCCGTAACGATAACCGCGGCCGCGACCTATTGGAGTAGCCTGTTTCTCCCCGTCCTTCACACACAATAAAATATCATGTGCATTGGCATCTTCCTGTTCACAGTAATAGGTATTATTGGTCGCCACGAGTTTCACCTCGTGCTTTTTCGCAAGATCAATAAGTACAGGATTCACCCTGTCCTCATCCTCCTGGTTATGACGCATCAGCTCCACATACAGGTTTTCCCTAAACTGCTCTTTCCACCACAAAAGTGCTTCTTCTGCCTGGTTCTCTCCAACATTCAGCACCTTACCCGGCACTTCCCCGTAGAGGTTTCCGGTAAGCACAATTATATCTTCTTTATATTTTTTAACGACTTCCCGGTCGATACGCGGCACGTAGTAAAATCCCTCAGTGTACGCTATGGACGACATCTTTGCCAGGTTGTGATAGCCATTTTTATTTTTGGCCAGCATCACAATCTGGTAACCATTATCCTTTCTGGACTTATCTTTATGATTTTCACACACGAAAAATTCACAACCCACAATAGCCTTGAGTTCTTTGGCCTCTTCAGGTTCGTTGTTTGCCAGGGCTTCAGCGTTTTTAGCCTTAATATCCTTATTATAAGCTCCCACCTCTTTGACAAAATGAAAAGCTCCCATCATATTTGCATGATCTGTCAGGGCTACAGCAGGCATCCCTTTACTGGCTGCCGCATCAACAAGATCTTTTATGCTAATAGTGGATTGTAAAATGGAAAACTGGCTGTGGTTATGCAGATGTGAAAACTGCACCTCATCAAGCTTCTCAAGATTTTCTTTTATCTCTGCGGAAGAGATCTCTATACCACCCTGTTCCTTCTGAAGTCTTTTTCTTATTTCTTCAGAAGCTTTCTTCAGATTGATATGCTTCAACCCGATTAACTCTATTGGCTGCGGATTGGCTTCTGAAAAATTCTGAAAATAATCAGATTGCACATCCAGTTCTTTCGAAGTATATACCTGCTTCCTGATGAGTTCCAAGAAACACCGTGTGGTTGCCTCTACATCGGCAGTGGCATTATGTGCCTCAGCAAAAGGCTCATTGAATAAAAATTCGTGTAACTCTGTTAGCGTAGGCAATTTAAATTTTCCTCCCCTACCTCCAGGAATACAGCAAAGCTGCGCCGTGGTCTCGGTACAGGTATCCAGTACAGGAAGCTCATGTAAAGAAGTTCCCATCTCCAGCCTATGGTATTCAGCTCCCATAATGTTCACATCAAATCCCACATTCTGGCCCACAACAAATTTTGAGCGGGACAGGGCTATGTTGAACTTCTCCAGCACCTCTTTAAGAGTCACCCCCTGCTCCTGTGCAAGTTCGGTGGAAATTCCGTGCACTTGTTCTGCATCAAATGGAATATTAAAACCTTCAGGCTGCACCAGGAAATCCTGATGTTCAATAACCCTTCCCATTTCATCATGCAACTGCCATGCGATCTGTATACAGCGCGGCCAGTTATCTGAATCTGTAAGAGGGGCATCCCAGCGTTTGGGAAGACCTGTGGTTTCAGTATCAAAGATCAGGTACATAGAGAAGTATTTTTATGAATATCAGGCAATTATCCGGTGAAGTAAAAAAACTTCAGCAGCAATCGTAAAAGGGTAAAATTAAGGATAATTTCATGGTCCTCGGGGTAAATTTTTCAGGATTTATTAACGGAAATTTAGCAATACACTCTCTCCAAAAACAAAAAAAGGCCTGCTTTTAGAGCAGGCCTCTTTTTGTTTTTAAGTAATTCAGTTTGTCACTAGTCAAAAGCTTTCTCCAGCTCCTCTACTTCAGCAAGGCTTCTTTCTATCGCGTTTCGCTGCTTGATGAGTAAATTTGCGGTAGTAGGCGGAAAACCGTCTGCCTTGATCAACTTGTTATAATCTTCAACAGCTGCTTTTTCGGCCCTGATGGTCTCCTCCAGCACAGCTTCTTCTTTATCTGAAGAAAAAGCCGTTTTCAGGTTCATCCACGCCCTGTGAGCACCAGCTTTCACACTGGATCCTTTATCTGGAGTTTCACCAAAACTGCTGATCTCTGCCTTTAATTCATGCCCAAAATCATATCGCTGCATCGCCTTTTCCTTAAAATAAGACTTTAGACGATTATCCCTCACATCATCTGCCGCAGTTTTATATACTTTTTCAGTATCGTAATTCTTCTCCAGCAGTTCATTCAACTTGCTTGTTACTTCTTTTGCACTCATAGCTCTCTTTCATTTTCATTAGCAATTGATTTTTTAATGTCTCTCGACACTTATTTTGAATATAGCTTTTTTACAAAGGCTCCGCCCCATGTTTAACAAGGTTTAGCACTTGTTAACTGCTTGTTATTAAACCAATTAACACACGGCAAATACTAAATCACCTAAAAGTATTCCTGCTGAAAAATATTTTGCTAACTACTTAATTTACAATAAAAAATAATAGTATCTTTGCAGCCTTATTAATAATCGGGGTCGGGAACCCCACAAATTAATTTTTATGCCAGTAAAAATAAGATTACAAAGACACGGTAAAAAAGGGAAGCCTTTTTTCTGGATCGTAGCTGCGGATGCACGCGCTAAAAGAGATGGTAAATTCCTTGCAAAATTAGGTATTTACAATCCAAC
>CAZVKA010000027.1:0-10406 GCA_964627595.1 uncultured Flavobacteriaceae bacterium
ACCTGCCAAATTCAACTTTTTTAAACCTATGGCTTTCGGGAAAAAAGCCGGTGGAGTATGAGAAACAGGCAATTTTACATTTTCATTATACTATTGTTCCAGGTTTTATCGGGACAGGCGCAACTGGATTCCATTACAGAGCTGGGTGAGGTCGTGGTAGATTCAAAATTACAGAATTTTTCTACAGGACAGACGCTTATTAATTTACCTGATTCGCTCACGAGAGGTACTTCGCCTTTGCTTACTTCAGTCCTTAATTTTTACACTCCGGTATATTTCAAGGAAAATGGTTTGGGAATGGTTTCTTCCGCCTCTTTTCGGGGAACCACAGCCTCCCAAACAGCTGTTCTATGGAATGGAATAAACATTAACTCTCAGTTCAATGGGCAGACAGATTTTAATACTATAAATACAGTTGGATATGACAACATCCTGGTTAGAGGCGGTGGAGGAAGTGTGGTGTACGGTACTGGCGCAATTGGCGGTACAATACATTTAAATACAAATCTTTCGTTTAGAGAGAAACTGGAGAACGAGTTGTTTTTTGAATATGGGAGTTATAACACGATGAATGGACAGTATCGGTTAAAGGCAGCGAAGGGAGATTGGAGCGTATCAATCGCGGCAGCACGGCAGCATTCAGATAATGACTATCCTTATCCCGATGATAGGGGGGAGAATATCAATGGACAATTCTACAATAACACCCTCAATTTGGGAGTGGCTTATCGTTTAAACAATGATAATATCCTCAGGTTGTATACCGAAAATTTTTACGGAAACCGCCATTTTTCTCTGATAAGACCTTCTGAGACAAAGACGAAATACCAAAATGAGACCAACAGGTATTTGCTGGAATGGGAGAACAAAGCAGCAGATTTTACATCCCTCTTGAAAATGGCATTGTTGGAAGAATATTATCGTTACTATGGAAATATAGCTTCTGAAAATTTCTCATATGGGGAGGCCGAAAACTACATCATAGGATATGATCTAAAGTATAATTTTTCCAATGACATATTGTTCAATGTCGACCTTACAAACACTTATACGAAGGGGGAGGGAAGTGACCTGGGCAGGAACAGCAGAAATATATTTTCGGCAGTAATCCTCATGAAACATCGGCTGACTGATAAATTCACGTATGAAGGAGGGCTGCGGAAAGAGGTTACCGAAAATTATGAAAGCCCGGTGTTGTTTTCCTTAAGCGGGAGTTACAGGTTTTCAGATTTTTACCGCCTGCAGGTAAATGCATCCCGTAACTTTAGAATACCCACCTATAATGATCTTTACTGGACCTCTTCCGGTAATACCGATCTAAATCCGGAAGCTTCCCTGCAGGGAGAAATTGGAAATCGGTTTTCCTGGAATGATTTTGAGTTGAACCTTAGCCTTTATTACATCGATCTTGATGAGATGATTAGATGGGTACCCGGGAATGACGGGTTGTGGCGGCCGCGGAATGAAGATGAAGTACGCACTTATGGAATCGAAACTTTTTTGAACTGGAACAAAAGACTGGGAGATCTGCACATCGATCTTAACGGGAGTTATGCTTATACAGTTTCAGAGAACCTCCAAACCCGGAAGCAGTTAATATATGTTCCATATCATAAATCAACAATGTTCGCAGTAGTTGGTTATAAAAACTGGGAATGGAATTATCAGTTTTTATACAATGGAGAAATCTTTACCCGGTCTGATAATAATTCACGGTACAATCTGAGCAGTTATTCGGTTTCCAATTCAGGGATCTCCTATGCTTTTGGAAAGAAAAGAAGTTCCCTGCTGGGAGTGAGGGTACTAAATATCTTCAATAAAGCCTATGAAAGTGTAGAAAACCGGTGGATGCCGGGCAGAAATTTTAAAATAAACCTAACCATAAATTTTTAAATGATGAGAATTACAAAATTGCTTTTTTTGGGAATGTCTGCCGCCTTCCTTTTTAATTCCTGTAGTAAGGATGATGATTCGGTCTTGGAACAACCTTCTCCTGCCGGAGAATATGCTGATGGAATTTTTGTTCTTAATGAAGGTTCCCAGTCAGCGGGTACCGTGACCTTTATTAGGAGTGACCTGCAAACCGTGGAGCAAGAGATTTATGCTGAAGTAAATGAGGGCGATGACCTTGGACTTTATGCGCAGTCTATGTTCTTTACAGAAGAATTGGCCTTTATAATCTCTGGCGGTTCTAATCTTATTACGGTAGTAGATCGCTATACGTTTGAATTGATTGGAAAAATCGACAGCGGTTTGGATTTACCCCGCTATGGTGTGGCGGTAGATGGCAAAGCTTATGTTACCAATCAGGCAGCCTGGGATACAAATGAAGATGATTATATCGCGGTAATAGATATAGAATCCCTTACCGTTGAAGAAACAGTGCTTGTCAATACTGTCGCTGAAGACATTATTGAAGGAAACGGATTCCTATATGTGCAAAATGCCGCCTATGGAGCAGGTAATCAAATTGGCATCTTCAATCCTACCAATAATACCATAGAAGGAACAATTATGACAGGGGACGGGTTAAATTCAATAGATGTTGAAAATAACATTTTGTATGCCTTGTCTTCGGGGAAATTAGAAAGATTTGACCTGGCTACTCATAATGTCATTTCGGAAATCTCGTCTGAAGGTTTAGCAGGGGCTCAAAACCTGAAGGTTGAAAACGGAAGGATTTACTACACCATAAGCAATGGGGTATATTCCTTTGAGGCGACTGCTTCAGAGCCTGCAGCCACTCCATTAATTGAGTACAGCAGTAATTCTGACTGGGGAGTAATGTATGGATTTGAAGTAAGAGATGACCGTATTTTTATTGCTGATGGTGGAGATTTCGCTTCCAACAGTTTTGTAGAGATTTATACTACCGGGGGAGATTTACTGGAGAGCATTGAAGCGGGGGTAGGACCCAATGGCTTCTACTTTAATGACTAATTTTTAGAGGCTTTATAACCAAAAATCCCGCTTCTGTGGGATTTTTTGGTTTTTAATTATTGATTTACTGAGGTTCCTTACTATCTATAGAAACAACTTTATTTTCATTCATTTTTAATAGAAGAAAAGTAACCATTACCCAGCTCTGTAACTTGAGTTTCATAAACATACCAGTCATTTATTGCGCGGTAAATAAAACTTTCCACCTCAATATCTGAAAGATCAATTTATTTATAACTTTTTTAAATCGTCATCCTTGGAGCAGGTACCGATAAAAAAAATGAGTAATAAAGATGATTAATATCTCTTCAGTATTTTTTCAAATTTTAATAGTAATATGGTAAAACTAAGGTTCCTTTGTAAGGGATAAAAGTTAATTTTTAAGTTTTAATTGAAAAGGTGTGGATTCCTCCCTGGAATACATCTTTTGATACAACGCATCTTGCATTCCGCTTTCCCCAATATCGCCGGCAGGTGTCCTTCTTTTGCTGGCGGAAAAATCCTGAGGGATTCCCATGATATCTTTCAAAGTGGCATTTAATAAGGGCTCCTGAGGATCACCAAGGACTCCAAGATTTTCAAAGTCTTCAAAAATTTCAATATCGGGTTGCAGACCGTTAAAATAATCTGTTTTTCCAACTGCATTCAGCGTCTTATAGATCAATGGCTGAATGGCATAAGTGTGACCAGGATTCGCGTTGTTCCGGCTAAAGTTTGGGGAATCATATAGAGTGGTGGAAGCCTGAAATTTTCCTGTTGTCCTTTCTCCAACCTGGCTCACGGTGATATATGGATCAAGACCATTTATTAGAAGTTCACTGGCCGAGGCTGTTCTTAGGGTCGTGATCACATATACCTGGGTGAGATTAAGACTGTTTATCTGTTCGCCGGTATTTATTTTAGAATTGAATCTGTTGATAAGGGCTTCAGGCTCATTTTCTTCAAAATAGGTTTGATAATCCTCGTTCCATTGCTCGGTATAGAAGACTTCACCCTGCAATTGCCCTGTAATCATGCTACCCAGGTCATTAGCTGTTTCCACAGAGCCTCCACCATTATACCGCAGGTCTACAATCAAATGTGTGATGTTCTCGGCTTTAAATAATCCAAAGGTTTCATTTAACACTCCGTCAAAGGTACTTGTAAACCCATTGTACATGAGGTAACCTACTCTGGCATCTTCTGTAGGGATTATTTTGGCTATGAATACCGGGTTGGTGGTGTACTCCTCTTTTTCCAGGGTGACAGATTCTCCAGTGGAGGAGATTTCACCGTTTTCAGTTTGGGCAAAGCCAATGGTATAGGTTTCAGGTTCGAGAAGTCGGGAAAAATTTTCAACCGTTAGTTGTACTCCATCAATAGTATTAAAAAGATCACCTCGCTGAATTCCTTTTTCTTCAGCTGAAGTATTCGGAAGAATATATCGCACATAACCCAGCACCTGGTCAGACCCTTCAGGATATCTCCTGAGGCCGAATTCCATTCCGTTGGACACCCGAATTCCGTCAAGGGATTTTTCCAGTTCAATGTAATCGTCTACTAAAAAGCTGAAATCGTCTTCAGCAGCTACCAGTCCATTATAAAAAAGATCTTCAGGAGAGGAAAAAGTTGTAAGGAATTCATGTAATTCTTCCTGATTGGCAAATCTGTCATCAGCCAGGTCAGGAACTTCAGCTTTATACAGGTAGATATTATTCATCCCTCTCCATATGAAATTTTTTATGTTCAGTTCGCTGGTGGGGCGTATCACATCATCCATATCCTCATGGCATCCAATCATTAATATGGAAGTGAAGAAAAGGAACAATAGATATTGTATAGATTTCATAGCTTTACTTTTTGCGGCTGCGCCTAAAATACGGGGAAGTAAAATAATTTGAAACTTTTTGGTAACAAATTTGATTTATGGCCGTCGTAAAGGTAAGGAGCAGTAAAAAGCATACTAACCAAACAAATGAAACAGCATAAGTTTATAAGCCTAATGAAACCGGTGCAGGACAAAATGTATCGAATGGCCCTTCGGCTGCTGGTTTCCAAAGAGGCTGCCGAAGATGCGGTCCAGGAGGTAATGCTGAAGTTGTGGAGCAGAAAACAACAGTTAAGTTCATACAATAACCTGGAAGCTTTCGCAATGACCGTGACAAAGAACCATTGTCTTGATCAATTGAAATTGAAGCAAAACAACAACCTGAGAATTGTTCACAGTAATTATGAAAGTGGAGAGACTTCTTTGCAACACCGGGTTGAAGTTAGGGATGACCTAAACTGGGTTCAAAAGATCATTGAACAACTGCCGGAACAACAAAAGATCCTGATCCAGCTTCGAGAGGTGGAACAGTATGAATACGAAGAGATCGCAGAAATGACCGGAATGAAGGAAACAGCGATCAGGGTGGCTTTAAGCCGCGCCCGCAAAAGATTAAAAGAAGAAATGATAAAAAGACACCGCTATGGAATCAAAAGCAATTGAAAACCTTATTGACAGGTATCTGGAAGCAGAGACCTCTGTAAGGGAGGAAGAAAGGCTCAAAGCCTACTTCGCATCGGGTGAGGTGGCCCCGCATTTGCAGCAGTACGCCCCCATGTTTAACTATTTTGACCTGTCAAAAGAAGAGAGTTTTACAGGTACATTGACCTACACTCCCGGAAGAAAAAAAGTGTACTCCTGGGTGGCCATTGCAGCCAGCATCGTCATATTATTAGGTGTAGTTATTCAGCAGGATAATGCAGTGAATGAATTCGGAACCTATGAAGACCCTGAGCTGGCAATGCAAAAAACAAAAGAAGCCCTTGAGATGGTTTCCCGGTATATGAATACCGGTACCGAAGACCTGGGATACCTTCAGGAATTTAATAGTACCAAAAATAAAATCGTAAAAAACCCATAATTAAAAAACAATGAAAAAGTTAACCTTCGCCATATTGGCCCTGTTATTACCCTTCTTATCCAACGCTCAGAATTTTGATAAATATGAGAATATGAAAGAAGTGGACGCGGTAGTGATCACGAGCAAAATGTTCAAATTACTAACCAAAATTGACCTTAAGGCCGATGATCCTGAAACACAGGCCTACATCGACCTGATCGAAAACCTCCAGGAAATGCGCGTATTTTCTGCTACCCAGGAAGGCGTGCGAAAACAAATGGCTACAGATGTCACTTCTTATATCAAAAAAGGAGGGCTGGAAGAGCTTATGAGGGTTTCTGAAGATGGAAAAACGGTAAAATTTTATTACAAACCCGGTAAGAACGATGATTATGTGAGCCAATTGTTCATGTTTATGGAAGGGCGCGAAAAAAGCAAACCGGTTTCCGTTATTCTGAATATTACCGGGGAAATTAATTTGGCGCAGGTTTCTAAGCTGGCTAATGATTTTAAGATCCCTGGAGGAGATGAATTGAAAAAAGTTGAAACCCATTAAGAGATGAAAAAAGCAGTTTTAATACTGGTTCTACTAAGCCTTGGGTTTGTTTCATGTAAAAATGAAACAAGCCTTCAGGAGTTTTATGTGGCAAATCAAAACGACAAACAGTATCTGGCATTTGATATACCTGCCAGTCTCCTAACGGGTGACAATTCCCAACTTACCCCCGATCAAAAAGCAACTGTTGAAACCATTAGGAAAGTGAACATCCTGGGATTCCCCAAAAAGGCGGAAAATGAGGCTGCTTTTAGAGAGGAACAAGAGAAATTGACCAATATTCTCAAAGCTGAAAAATACAACCTGCTAATGAAATACGGAGGCGGAAATCGTAAAGCTGAATTTTATTATATGGGTGAAGAAGACGCTATTGATGAACTAATCGTCTTTGGAAGCGATGAGGAAAAAGGTTTTGGAATTGCCCGGGTTACAGGAAATAAGATGAATCCTGAAGATATCATCAGGCTTTTTAAATCCCTGGAAAAAGGAGATCTTAATATCCAGGGTTTGCAGAACCTGAATTCTATGTTCAAGGATTAACTATAGAAGCATCAAAAATATGAAGAGGCCTGAAAAATATGTTTTTCAGGCCTCTTAAATTATATTCCCGTGTAATTTTGCGGGGTGATTTGTTTAAGTTCGTTCTTTACCTGCTCAGAAACTTCCAAACTATCTATAAATCTGGAAATACTCTCCTTGTTGATGGTTTCATTGGTTCGGGTTAATCCTTTGAGCGCTTCATATGGATTGGCAAAACCTTCCCGGCGAAGAATTGTTTGAATGGCTTCAGCCACAACAGCCCAGTTATTTTCAAGATCGGCATTGAGTTTGGCTTCATTCAGTAGAAGTTTACTTAAGCCTTTTAGTGTGGAGGAGAAACCTATTAGTGTATGGCCAAAAGGGACTCCAATTACCCGAAGTACGGTACTATCGGTTAAATCCCGTTGCAATCTGCTCACCGGTAATTTAGAAGCCAGATGTTCAAAGAGTGCGTTAGCGATCCCCAGGTTTCCTTCGCTGTTTTCAAAATCAATAGG
Organism: uncultured Flavobacteriaceae bacterium; assembly: GCA_964627595.1. GTDB lineage: Bacteria > Bacteroidota > Bacteroidia > Flavobacteriales > Flavobacteriaceae > Salinimicrobium. The sequence goes on from CAZVKA010000027.1 coordinate 7,401, forward strand.
ATTGACTTTATGTGGCATAGCCGAAGAGCCTACTTCTCCTTTTTTGATCTTTTGTTTGAAATAATCCATGGAAACGTAGGACCAGAAATCTTTGTCCAGATCGAGGATAATCGTGTTGATCCTTTTCAGAGCATCGAAAAGGGATGCCAGGTGATCATAGTGTTCAATCTGGGTGGTGGGAAAGGAGTGATACAGTCCTAAGGTACTTTCTACGAATTCGGTTCCAAAGGCTTTCCAATCCATTGACGGATAAGCTACCTTGTGAGCATTGTAATTTCCCGTGGCACCACCAAACTTTGCAGCATTAGGTACTTTTGCAAGAACCTCCTTTTGTTCTTTTAGTCTTTGCACAAAAACGTTGATTTCTTTCCCCAGGCGGGTAGGAGAGGCCGGTTGTCCATGCGTTCGAGCCAGCATGGGAATATCTTTCCACTCCCTGGCCAGCTCTGAAAGTTTCTCAATAAGGGTGTCAAGAGAAGGAAGATATACTTCATTCATTGCATCCTTGATACTTAAGGGAACAGCCGTATTGTTGATGTCCTGTGAAGTCAAACCAAAATGAATGAATTCTTTGTACCGGGAAAGTCCCATTTTATCAAAGCGTTCTTTGATGAAATATTCTACCGCTTTAACATCATGATTGGTTACTTTTTCGATCTCCTTAATTCCCTGGGCATCTTCCAAACTGAAATTTTTATAAAGTTCCTGAAGTTTTGGGAACACAGCCGGGTCTACCGGCTCAAGCTGAGGTATACCTGCTTTGCACAACGCAATGAAATATTCAACTTCAACCTTTACCCGGTATCTAATTAAAGCTTCTTCACTAAAGAAGGATGCCAGGTCTTTCGTTTTTTGATAATATCTTCCGTCAATAGGGGAGATTGCTTGAAGGGCAGTCATGGATATCTTTTAAAAATTAAATGGTAAAGATACAGCTTCATGTTAATCTGGGAAAGGATAATTTCTTCGGAAAAAGCTGAAGACCAAACTACGCTTTTGCCAAAAGTTCATTTACCAGTTTAGGTACGCCTACTGAAGCTTTTTTAGCGTAAACTTTTAATTTTTCTGACTCTTCTACAGCGGGATTGGGATCAATAAAATATACCTGGATGCCTTCAGGAATAAAATCCACAAGGCCTGCGGCAGGATAAACTTGCATAGAAGTTCCTATGATGATAAGGATATCTGCTTCCGAAGTAATTTTCATCGCTTTTTCCATCATAGGTACCCCTTCTCCAAACCACACCACGTGTGGCCTTAACTGCGAATTGTGCTCGCAATAATCTCCCGGCTTTATGTCACCTTCCCAATCCAGGATCAGGTCCTCGTCGAAAGTGCTTCGGGCTTTTTTTAGTTCCCCGTGCAAATGAATGACATTGCTGCTTCCTGCCCGTTCATGAAGATCATCTACATTTTGAGTGATGATATGCACCTCATATTTTTGCTCCAGGTCCTTCAACGCAAGGTGTGCCTCATTGGGATGAACTTCTCTCAATTGTCTTCTTCTCTGGTTGTAGAAATCCAGTACCAGTTCCTGGTTCTTTTCCCAACCCATAGGGGTTGCCACCTCCATCACGTCATGACCTTCCCAAAGTCCATCGGCATCTCTAAAGGTTTTTATCCCGCTTTCGGCACTTACTCCTGCTCCTGTGAGAACGACTATTCTTTTCATCTCTTGAGTTTTTTCTGCTGTAAAATTTAAGTAACTTTTCTGGGAAAACATAGCCTTTCTGCGGAAGGATATCTATGCCGGTTCTTTTAGGCAGAATCATTATTTTCGCAGTATGGAGAACAACAGGGAACTACTTGAATATCTGGAATCTTTTCTCACTCCCCGGCGGAAAGAGCTTTTTGCGAAGGTACTGGATCAACGAACCAATTATTTTACGGTCGCTACAGAAGATGTCTACCAGCTTCATAATACCAGTGCGGTGATTCGCAGTTGTGATGTCTTTGGAATTCAAAATATTCACGTGGTAGAGGAGGTGAATCAAAAGCGAATTGACAGAGAGATTGCGATGGGGGCTCAAAAGTGGGTGGATGTAAATCGTTATAATTCAATTACTGATTGTATAAAAATATTAAGACATCAAGGTTATCGAATAGTGGCGACCTCTCCTCATAAAAGTAAACCCCTTTATAAATTTGATATTTCTCAACCTGCTGCATTTTTTTTTGGTACCGAAAAAGACGGTCTTTCTGAAGAAGTGATGAAGCAAGCCGATGAGTTTGTGCAGATTCCAATGTTTGGATTTACTGAGAGTCTTAACATTTCGGTTTCGGCGGCTATTATACTTCAGGAGGTGACTTCCAGGTTACGGCAGAGTACCAGTATAGATTGGCATCTTTCCGAAGAAGAAAAGCAAATGAAACGGCTGGACTGGACTAAAAAAACTATTAAAAGTTCAGCAGATTTGATCAGGCGCTTTCAGGCATCACAATAAATAAGTACTTTTAGGCCTTTAACATAAATTTATGACCCTCTTTTTTTATGTAGTAATTGGCTTTATCACGTTTATTGCCTTTCTACATGCATGGTCCCGCAAAGATTTTGACTTAAGCCGAACAATTATTATCAACCGGCCAAAAGCCGAAGTGTATGCCTTTATAAGACAACTCCAAAAACAGGCTTTATGGATGCCATGGTTTGCCAATGATCCAGGACTTGTGGTAAAGTATAAAGGAGAAGACGGAAAAATAGGAGCAGCATCATACTGGAAGGGCAACAACAAGATAGAAGGAATACAGAAGATCACAAAAGTTCATGAAGGAAAAATACTGGAAACCCAGTTGTTGTTTTTAAGACCTTACAAGTCCCTTTCGGTAAATTATATGGCTGTAAAGGAGCTGGAATCTGAACGAACTAAACTGGTGTGGGGCGTAAAAGGCGTACACAGGTTTCCGGCATCTGTCTTCATGTTGTTCTACGGAATGGAGCGTGCAATAGGAAAAGATTTTGATGACGGACTGCAAAACCTGAAAAACATCCTGGAAAATAAATAGAGT
>CAZVKA010000027.1:10506-25985 GCA_964627595.1 uncultured Flavobacteriaceae bacterium
TATAAAATATCGAGTAACGTATTATCTGTTCAATACCTTGTATTCTTCATAACAGCCACTCATAGCATCCAGAATTTGAAGGTCGTTTGCAGACTCTATAAAGGTTTTGGAATAATCACATCTTCTAAGGATTTCATCAATATCCATTCGGTTTATCTGTAATACTGCCATTAAAGTTTGTCGGTCGAATTTACTTTGCAACAGGCGGCGAATCTCATCATCCTGCTTCATCTCTCTGAGCTTTCGCATCTGTTTGGGTTGCTTTCCAAAGATATTGTACAAAGCGTCTGCCGGATTAAATACGGCGCCCAAAACCCTGGAAACAGCATTAGGACTGTGATCTCCTCCTTCATAACCCTGATTCAGTCCAGAAATACTGTACCTGTAATTTTCATAAATTGGGATGTTCTTCGCATCGATCTCGAGATAGCCGGTTAGCTGAACCGGTCGAACTACCACTTCTTCAAGGGCGATCCCTAATTCGGTCATCTTTACCTTAACTGCACCAAATTTCAGCCAGTCATTGGTTACCCTTACCCTTATGGATTTAAATCCCAGGTATGAAAAATAAAGGGTATCGTTAACTGCAGCAGGAATTTCAAAATCTCCCTCAGGTGAAGTTACCGCACCTTTTACCTGGTTGAGGTTGACCACATGAACATTTTCAATAGGCACATCATTGGCGGCGTTTAAAACTTTTCCGGTTACCATAGGAGTTTCCTGGCCAACGGCCATGAAACCAACCATAACAAAAAGGAGGGTGAATATATTTCTCATTCTGATCTGCAAGCTAAAATTTCTTTCGGGAAAATTGTACCAAACTCCTTCAGAATATTATTTTTTTGAACGGCGACGCTTGATTGAGCTTTCGATGCTGTTGCTTCTTCCACCCGATTTCTTCTGTTTTTTGCTTCCGAAAGCTGAGTCAGAAGATCTTCTGCGGCCCTTTACCGGGCTAGCAGATTTTTCTGATCTTCTTCCCGGTTTGGAGTCTTTTCCCTTGAATCCTCTTTTGCTGCCGCGTTCCTTACCGGCGCTCTTCTTGGTCACCTCTACATTAATATGACGTCCATGCAATTTGAAGTCTTCAAAAATAGCAAGTATTTCTTTTGTTTTTGAACTATCCACATTAAAGAAAGAGAAGCTGTCTTTTACCTCTACCCGGTTCACATCGTCTCTGCCAAGGTCAAGGGTAGCCTTTAGGAAGTCCTTAAGGCTCATCCAGTCAAAATCATCTTTTGCACCAACATTTATAAAGAATCGGGTACTGTCTCCGTCATCAGAAAAGGTTTCTCCTGCAGCTTTGGCATTGAGATCCTGCGCGTTGTTATAGTAATTGAAGAAACGGGTAAATTCAACTGAAAAGAATTTTTTCAGCAACTCTTCTTTACTCAAGTCTTCAAACATTTCGTTGATGCTTGGCAGGTAGCGATCGATCTCGTGATTGATCTCAGTCTTTTTAATGTCATTTGCCAGGTGGAAGAGCTGAACTTCACAGATCTCCATTCCGTCGGGAATTTCTTTTCTCTCAAAAGACTGTCCAATAATGCGTTCAATGTTTTTGATCTTTCGCACTTCGCTCTTAGAAACAATTACCATCGAAACACCGCTTTTTCCGGCTCTACCGGTACGACCACTTCTGTGAGTATAGGTTTCGATCTCGTCTGGCAACTGGTAATTGATCACGTGCGTGATATCGTCAACATCAATTCCCCTCGCAGCAACATCTGTAGCTACCAGCATTTGGATCTGTCTTGACCTGAAACTTTTCATGACCAGATCCCTTTGGTTCTGACTTAGGTCTCCATGTAATGCCGCGGCATTATATCCGTCCTCGATCAATTGCTCGGCCACTTTTTGAGTGTCGCGCTTGGTTCGGCAAAAGATCACCGAAAAAATATCGGGATTGGCATCTGCCAGTCTTTTCAAAGCTGCATAACGGTCACGTGCACTTACCACGTAATATTCGTGGGAGACGTTAGAGGTGCCAGTATTTTTGGTGCCCACAGTGATCTCCACAGGGGTGCGCATGAATTTTTTGGCGATGGTTGAAACTTCTTTTGGCATGGTGGCCGAAAACAACCAGGTGTTCTTTTCTGCCGGAGTATGAGAAAGAATTGCCGTAATATCTTCGAAGAAGCCCATGTTTAGCATCTCATCGGCCTCATCAAGGATACAATAGTCAATATTCGAAATATCAACAAGTTTCCTGTTTACCATATCCTGCATACGCCCCGGAGTAGCCACAATGATCTGTGCTCCCTTTTTGATCTGGCTTGCCTGTTCGGTGATGCTGGCACCTCCGTAAATAGCGACTGTATTTAAGCCTTTGAAGTATTTTGAATAATTCTTTAGCTCGTTGGTGATCTGCAAGCATAGTTCACGGGTGGGGGAAAGAATTAACCCCTGAGTCTTTTTGCTGTTAACGTCAATTTTCTGGATAAGCGGAAAACCAAAAGCTGCAGTTTTTCCGGTACCGGTTTGGGCAAGAGCGACAATGTCTGTCTCTTCCTCTAATAAAATTGGGATTGCTTTTTCCTGGACTTCACTGGGTGTTTCAAAACCCATGTCAGTAATGGCTTGTAGCAATTGCGCATCAAGCCCAAGTTGTTGGAATGATTTCATTCTTAGATGTAAGTATTCGATTATGATATGTGAGTGTTACATAAGAAGCGAATCGACATACTTAAACCTAAACTTCCAGCAACACATCCTCACCCTGAGGAATTTTCGAGCGGCAAAGATACGCTTTTATTTAAGAATTTCGGTTATCATAATTTTCTCGGAAGAAGTCAGTCAATTTGCGGGTTGCACGAGCCCGGTGACTGATTTTGGATTTTTCATCCAGGTTCATTTCAGCAAATGTGTGCTGAAATCCTTCAGGTTTAAAGACAGGATCATAACCAAATCCCTGGATTCCCCTTTTTTCTGAAATGATCTCACCCTCACAAATTCCCGGGAAGGAATATTCCCTGTTGTCCAGGATCAAAGCGATTACGGTCTTAAACCTGGCCCTGCGATTAGTTTTTCCTTCAAGTTCCTGAAGAAGCTTTTGCATATTCGCCTCACTGTCTTTTGCTTCCCCGGCATACCGGGCAGAATAAATCCCCGGTTCTCCATTTAGAGCTTCCACCTCGAGCCCCGTGTCATCAGCAAAACAATCGTAACCATAATTTTGTTTTACATACTGCGCTTTTTGTAGCGCATTCCCTTCAATAGTATCGGCTGTTTCGGGAATGTCTTCTTCGCAGCCAATGTCCTTCAGGGAAAGCAGTTCGACCTGTGAGGGCAGTAGCTTTTCGATCTCCCTGACCTTGTTAATATTATTCGTGGCAAAAACCAGCTTTAGTTTTTCAGTCATAAAAGGTTATTTGTGGTGATAGGGTTCGTTTTTTAGAATGGTGAAGGCGCGATAGAGTTGTTCTGTAAAGAAAAGCCGAACCATCTGGTGCGAAAAAGTCATTTTTGAGAGGGAGAGCTTTCCGTCTGCTCTTGTGTAAACTTCTTCAGAGAATCCAAAGGGGCCGCCTACTACAAAGATCAGTTGTTTCATGCCACTGTTCAGCCGCTTCTGCAGGTATTCCGAAAATCCTTCCGAAGAAAATTGCTTCCCGTTTTCATCCAGGAGGACCAGAAAATCAGAATTGTTGATTTTATCCAGAATCAGCTTTCCTTCCATGACCTTTTGCTGTTCAAAATTCAGGTTTTTCGTTCTTTTGAGATCGGGAATGATCTCGAGTTCAAACCTGGTATAGTGCTCCAGTCTTTTCACATAGGTGTCAATGAGGGTCTTAAGGCTCCTGTCATCTGTTTTTCCTATGGTGAGCAATTTTATGGTCATGATGTTAAATTAGTGTTTACTTTGTAACTTTAGCAAAAATAAGGACTGCGATGATTTCAAAGGAACAATTTGAAAAGGAAATAGAAATTATTATTGACAATGCCCTGCGGGAAGACATCGGGGATGGAGACCATAGTTCCCTCGCCTGTATTCCAAAAGAAGCTTATGGAAAGGCCCGACTTCTGGTCAAGGATGAAGGGATCTTGGCGGGGGTAGAATTTGCCCGTCGGGTTTTTGAAAAAGTGGATCCCGCTCTTAAGATGGAAGTGCTTATGGAAGACGGGAGTCGCATAAAGAAGAAGGACATTGCTTTTTATGTGCAAGGGTCTTCACAATCTATTCTCAAAGCCGAACGTCTTGTACTGAATGCCATGCAGCGCATGAGTGCCATTGCGACCAAAACCCGCACATTTGTTGACCGGCTGGAAGGTACTAAAACGAATATACTGGATACCCGTAAGACCACTCCGGGAATACGGGCTATTGAAAAGTGGGCTGTAAAAATTGGCGGAGGTGAGAATCATCGTTTTGCTCTTTACGATATGATCATGCTGAAGGACAACCATATTGATTTTGCCGGAGGTATAAAAACTGCCATTCAAAAGACACAAACGTATTTAAATGAGAAAAAGCTCGACCTGAAAATAATCGTAGAAGCCAGAGATCTTGACGAGATAAGGCAGATCCTTGAAATGGAAGGTATTCATCGCATACTTTTAGATAATTTCTCATATGAGCAGACCCGCAAAGCCGTAGAGATGATCAATGGAAAGTGCCAAACAGAATCTAGCGGAGGGATTACCCTCGAAACCGCTCGATCTTATGCAGAATGCGGGGTGGATTATATTTCTAGCGGGGCATTGACACATTCGGTTTATAATTTGGATCTTAGCCTTAAGGCTGTGTAGCTATGGGCTCGGAAAGGGTAAAACGTAAAAAGAAAAGCCGCTGGGTGCGCTGGTGGACCGGCCATGCTAAAGAAATTGTTCTTCCAGGCCTGGAAGGTCTCTCCCTGTATGATTTCCTGATCATTTTTTATGCTGGTATCGTCAAAGGCACTTTTTCGGCAAGGGCAAGTGCTATTTCCTTCAGTTTTTTTATGGCACTTTTTCCTTTTCTGCTGTTTATACTGAACCTCATTCCATTTGTTAACTTCATTGATGATTTTCAAATACAATTTTTAGCTTTTATAGATGAACTTTTACCTCCTGATACAAAAGATTTCTTTAACGACATTTTTTTTGATATTGCGGCGCGGAAGCGGGGTGGCCTTCTTTCTGTAGTTTTCCTGTTGTCCGTATTCCTTATGGCAAATGGGGTAAATGCGGTGTTTACAGGTTTTGAGTTTTCTTATCACACTAAAGTGAATCGTTCGATCATACGCCAATATGTGATTGCTGTTGGAGTGTCTATTATTTTGGCTCTATTATTGCTTATTACGGTAGTAGTGACAATATATCTTGCCTATCTCACAGAAGATCTAAAGAGTGTGGGGGTAGTGAGTAACGAGATTATATGGGTGGATATTGGCCGGTATATCATATTTGTAACTATGGTGTATATTGCAATCGCAACTCTGTATTATTTTGGAACAAAGGAAGGTAGATTGAGCAGGTTTTTTTCGGTAGGTGCCTTTTTTAGCACCATTTTGATAATGGTAACGACCTTTTTATTTGGTTTATACATTGAAAATTTTTCAGCCTATAACGAACTTTACGGCTCTATAGGCGCCCTGCTCATTTTGATGGTGTATATATGGATAAATTCTAATATATTGTTGCTGGGATTTGAGCTGAACGCCTCTCTCCTGAAACTTAAAAAGAAGAAATAAAACCTTATTATCAAATTATGAAAAAACTAATTTTATTATTGACCGCGATAGTAATATCCTCGACCGCAGCAACTGCCCAAATGAAAGTTGGAGGGGCAGTTTTACCCGCTACAGAGACATTTCATGGGGAAACGGTGAAACTTAATGGAGCTGGTGTGCGTGAAAAATTATGGATCGATCTTTACGCTGCCGGTCTTTATCTAAATGAAAAGACTACTGAAGCAGGTAAGGTTCTTAATGCTGAAAAGCCCATGGCTATTAAGTTGCACATTGTCTCAAAGCTTATCTCAAGTGATAAAATGATAGACGCTGTGACTGAAGGTTTTGAAAAATCTACAAATGGCAATACTGCTCCAATCCAAAAGGAAATCGATACTCTTATTAGTTTCTTTAAAGAAGACATTAAGAAAAACGATGTTTTTGACCTGGTTTACCTTCCTTCTAAAGGGATCATAGCTTACAAGAACGGAGAGGAAAAAGGAGTGGTTCCAGGGAAAGAATTCAAAAAAGCCCTTTTTGGCATCTGGTTGTCCAATAATCCGGCAGATGATAACCTCAAGGCTAAAATGTTAGCCAGATAACGAAAGTATTCCCTTAACAGGTAATAAATAAACCATTCTTTTTAGAGTGGTTTATTTTTTTTTGTAGAGCAAACACTTTTATTTTTGTCAAAAACCAGCACACCGAATGTCTCATTTTGTTAATGTGATCCTGCCATTGCCTTTAGAAAAGCATTTCACTTACAGCGTTTCTCCAGAGGAAGCTGATTTTCTGCAGCCGGGAATGCGTGTGGCGGTACCTTTCGGAAAATCCAAGATTTACACCGGTTTTGTGGCACTTGTGCATCGGGAAGATCCAAGGATCTATGAGGCTAAACCTATTGAGCAAATACTTGATAAAACTCCTTTGGTTACTTCACGTCAATTGAAATTTTGGCAGTGGATTTCGTCTTATTACATGTGTGCGGAAGGAGAGGTGTTGCGGGCAGCTGTTCCCAGTGCTTTTCTTCTTGAAAGTGAGACGGTTGTACAACTTCTCAAGGAATATCAGGTAAAGGAGGAAGATCTCAGTGACGAGGAATACCTGCTTTTTGAGGCCCTGCAGCGCCAGTCTGCTATGAAGATCCATGAGATCATCCAGGTGCTGGATAAAAGGTCCGTCCTGCCCATCATTAATTCTTTGGTAGAGAAAAAAGTAGTGGTAGTTAACCAGGAGATCTACGAGCAATATAAACCGAAGATGGAAAGGTATGTAAAGCTTCATGAAAAATATTCTTCCGAAGCAGCCATGCACCAACTGTTGGATGATCTAAGCAGGGCTCCTAAACAGCGAGAGGTGGTTTTTACCTTGTTTACTCTCAAAGCTCAGGATGACAGTCCGGTAAAGTTTTCCGCTCTAAAAAAGGAGGGTAAGGCGTCCGCAGCGACCATCAAATCCCTTATCGATAAGAATGTGCTTGAGGAGTATCACCTGCAAACTGAACGACTGGAGTATGAAGAAGGGGAGATAAAGGATGCCCTGGATCTCAATGAATACCAGGAACAGGCATTGCAGGAGATAAAAGGTTCTTTTGAAACGGATAATGTTTGTTTGCTACACGGCATAACTTCTTCCGGGAAAACAGAGATCTATGTAAAGCTAATTGAAAAGGTGATAGCTGAAGGGAAACAGGTACTGTATTTGTTGCCTGAAATTGCTCTTACAACCCAACTAATTTCCAGGCTTCAAAAATATTTCGGCGAGAAAGTGATTGTCTATCACAGCAAGTACTCGGTGAACGAGAGGGTGGAAGTGTATCAAAATGTGCGGCAAAACAATCCTAAAGCAAGGTTGATTGTGGGAGTAAGATCAAGTATCTTCCTTCCGTTTCATGAACTAGGCCTTATAATAGTTGATGAAGAACACGAGTCTACCTTTAAACAATACGACCCTGCGCCGCGGTACCACGCACGCGATGCGGCAGTAGTGTTGGGGCACATGCACAATGCGCGGGTTTTGTTAGGATCGGCTACTCCTTCGCTGGAATCCTATTTTAATGCTGCACATGGAAAATATTCTTTAGTAAATCTTAACCGTCGCTACGGAAATGTGCTGCTGCCTGAGATTGAGATCGTGGATATCAAGGAGAAGCATCGCAAGAGGAAGATGACCGGTCATTTTTCCGATCGGCTTCTCGAGGAGGTACGGGAAACTTTAATTGAGAAGGAGCAGGTGATCCTGTTTCAAAACCGACGGGGCTTTAGTCCTATTCTTGAATGTAATACCTGCGGTCATTCCCCGCAGTGCCCCAATTGCGATGTGAGTTTGACCTTTCACAGCCATAATAACCAGTTGAGATGTCATTATTGCGGTTATCACATGGCACTGCAGCAAAAATGTATAGCCTGCGGGAGTCCTGAACTCTCGACCAAAGGATTTGGTACTGAGAAAGTAGAAACCGAATTAAAAGCACTCTTCCCAGATCACAAAATTGGGAGGATGGATCTCGATACCACCCGTGGGAAACACGGGTATGAAAAAATTATTTCGGCATTTGAAACGGGGGAGATCGACATCCTTGTAGGAACCCAAATGCTTACCAAGGGACTGGACTTCAGGAATGTAAGGCTGGTAGGAATCATGAATGCCGACTCTTTACTGAATTTTCCTGACTTTCGTGCCCATGAACGCAGCTTCCAGTTAATGCTTCAGGTTGCCGGCAGGGCGGGTAGAACAGAGAAAAGGGGGAAGGTGCTTATCCAAACTTATAATCCGCATCACCAGATCGTGCAGCAGGTATCTACAAACAGTTATGCCGAAATGTATAAAGAGCAGCTTGAAGAACGACGACAATATAAATATCCGCCTTTTTTCAGGCTTATAAAGATCACCTTAAAGGGTCGTGATTATTCAAGGGTAAATGAGGGGGCAGATTGGCTGGCCACTTCTCTTAAAAATTCATTTTACGAGAATGTTTTAGGCCCAGAGTTTCCGCCGGTGGCAAGGATCCGGAATGAGTATTACAAGAATATTTTAATTAAGATCCCACAAAAACAGTCTTTAGGGAAGACCAAGGGACTGGTGGAAAAAATACTGCAGAGCTTCAAAGCTGTAGGGGCTTTTCGCAGTATTCGGGTGGTAATGAACGTTGATCCTTATTGATTGGCAGCCAGGGCTTCGATAAGGTTGGCCTTTTTATGGCGGCTAAGCGGAATTTGCTGCTTGTCGATCTCTATATTCCTGCTGTTGTACCTTTCTATTTTGTCCAGGTTTACGATGTAGGACTTGTGGATCCTCAGGAATTTATCAGCAGGGAGTTGGCTTTCAAAAGACTTCATGGTTGCCAGTACGACGAAATTGTCCTTTTCGGTCACAAACTTTACGTAATCCCCTAAAGCCTCAATATACTTAAGTTTATTTAGGAAAACCTTTCTGTTCTTAAGATTACTCTTTACAAAGATATAATTGTCATCTTCAACAGGAGTATTGTCATGCTTTAGCTTATAAAGGTTGATAGCCTTTGAAACGGCATTGAGAAAGCGTTCCTTTGAAATTGGTTTGTGAAGGTAATCGATAGCATCGTAGTCAAAAGCCTTGAAAGCATATTTAGTTTTTCCGGTAACGAAAATGATTTGAGGCTTGTTGGGCAGATCGTCCAACAGGTCAAAACCTGAAAGGATTGGCATTTCGATATCCAGAAAAATAAGATCTACTTCAGTATCCAGAAGCCCGTTCTTTGTCTCAATGGCATTATTGTACTCGGCTACGAGCTTCAGGTTAGGATGATCTTTTATGAGCTTGACAATTGACAGACGTTGCAGGCTCGAATCATCGACCACGGCGCATTTTAATATTATTTCTTCCACTGAATAAAAAGGTTAGCACTAGCAATAATAATGAAAAAATCTTACAAGTGAAAGAAAAATGGAATTTCGGCGATGAAAAAAGCAGTTTAACGCCTGGAATTAGGCTTTGATAAATCAATAATTAGTTCTATTTTTGCAGCCAATTTAATTTAAAGTAAATTTTTTATGAATCATTATGAAACTGTTTTCATCTTGAATCCCGTTTTATCTGATGACCAGATAAAGGAAACAGTTAAGAAATACGAAGATTTTCTTGTTTCTAACGGTGCCAAGATGATATCAAAAGAGAACTGGGGGCTAAAAAAGTTAGCTTATCCTATTCAACACAAGAAAAGTGGTTTTTATCACTTATTTGAATTCACCGCACCCGGTGAAGCGATCAACCCTCTTGAGGTTGAATTCAGAAGAGATGAGCGCATGATGCGTTACCTAACTGTAAAGTTAGACAAGCATGCAGTTGCCTGGGCTGAGAAGAGAAGAAACAGAAACAAAGAAAAAGCGTAAGTATGTCATCTATAGAACAACAAGCGAAAGGAAAGAAAGACGGGGAGATCAGGTATCTTACTCCGTTGAATATCGAGACCAGCAAGCAAAAGAAGTATTGTCGCTTTAAGAGATCAGGGATCAAATACATCGATTACAAAGATCCAGATTTCTTAATGAGCTTTGTGAATGAGCAGGGAAAACTATTGCCTCGTCGTTTAACAGGTACTTCTTTGAAGTATCAGAGAAAAGTGGCCGTTGCCGTGAAACGCGCGCGTCACTTAGCATTAATGCCTTATGTTGGCGATTTATTAAAATAAAAAGGGGCTATTATGGAATTGATATTAAGAAAAGACGTAGAAAATTTAGGTTTTAAAGATGACGTTGTGACCGTAAAACCCGGTTACGGAAGAAACTTTTTAATACCTCAAGGTGCTGCTGTACTGGCGACCCCTTCTGCAAGAAAAGTTTTGGAAGAAACTTTGAAGCAGCGGTCTTATAAAGAGAAAAAACAAATTGAAGATGCACAAAAGCAGGCCGATAAACTTAATGGACTTGATATTAAGTTGACTGCCAAGGCAGGTGCAGGTGATAAGATCTATGGATCTGTAACAAGCCAGGATTTAGCCGATGCTTTGGCTAAAGAAGGTGTGGAGATCGAGAAGAAGTATATCTCTATCGCCGGTGGAAATATCAAACGTTTGGGGCAGTACGAAGCCACCCTTCGTTTTCACCGTGAAGTGGTATCTAACTTCAATTTTGATGTTGTTGCAGAAGCATAATCACACTTCTTAAATAAAATAAGCCTGCTTCTTTTGGAGTAGGCTTTTTTATTTTTCTTCGGAAGGGATCTGCCGGCCAGGGAGAATAAATCTTCCTTTTTTAAGATCCACACTTCAGAATATCCGCTTATTTTCTTTTAGTCTGGAAGTGAGTGGCAAAAACAAGAGAGCATGAAATACGCCCGATTAACTAAAGAACAGTTTGAGGAATTACATCAGGAATTCATCACCTTTTTAGCAACCCAGTCCATTACCGCAGATGAGTGGGAAGATATAAAGATCAATAAACCTGAAGTAGCCGAAGAGGAATTGGATATTTTCAGCGATCTCGTATGGGAAGGAGTGCTTACTCAGGCACAATATCTGGAGCATTTCTCTCCAAACCAGATTTACCTTTTCAAGATCACCGAGATGACGCTGAACTTAATAGCCGTAAAAGTGGAGAATGATCAGGTTGACATAACTACCCGGCAGGGGTACAATTGGCTGCAGCAAAACCTGATGGATGAGAGGGTTTCTCTCTACACCTCCTCAAAAGCTATAAGCGAAGATCGCAATAAAGATCTTTTCGCACTGGTTCAACAGGGAGCAGTGATCACCAAGGGAGATCTTTACGAATTTTTTGAGAAACACCTCGAGTTGTAGTTCAAAGTTCAACGGCTAAAGTTGATAGTCTAGCATAAGGTCATACTGAATTTAATTCAGCATCTTTCCTCTAATCGAACATCAATTCCAAACTTCGAATTCTCGACTATTGATTGAAGTCTACAGTCTTAAGACCAAACTTCTACTCATACCTTAAGGACTCAATAGGATCTTGCTTAGCAGCTTTCACTGCGGGATAACTTCCCGCCAGGATGGCTACAAGGATAGTAATCGCTGTGGCCCAAATAATAGCCATCCAGGGGGTGGTGAAATCAAATCCGGCCGTTGAGGATACAGCAAAACCAATTAAAATTCCCAACAGGATCCCTAGTAAGCCTCCAATTTGTCCAATGATAAGAGTCTCCATGAAGAATTGAGTGGCAATAGTATTTTTCTTTGCCCCCAAAGCCTTTCTCACCCCAATTTCGCGGGTACGTTCACTTACAGATACTAGCATGATATTCATTAAAGCGATGGAAGAACCAAAAATGGTAATGATGGAAATCACCCAGGCAGCTATGTTAAGGTATTGGGTAATAGAAAAGATGCGGTTGATAAGGTCATCGCTGCGGGTGATCCCAAAATTATTTTCCTCCACAGGACTTAGTCCTCGAATATTTCTAAAGGTGAGTATGGCTTCATCCTGGGCTCCTTCCAGCATTTGCTTGTCATCTACCTTTACACTAATGCTGTAATTGATGTTTGGTGCTGTGAATAATGAACGGGCGATCTGAATAGGAATGAGCACCCTTAGATCCTGTCTGTTTCCAAAGGTGGAGCCCTTGGATTCGAGGATACCCACCACTCGAAATCTTGCGCCTCTTATGGAAATGACCTTGCCAATTGGGTTCACACCTTTAAAAAGTCCGTTTTTGAAATCAGATCCCAAAATAGCCACATTGTTATTGTTTTCCACGTCGAAGATGTTCAGGTCTCTTCCTTTTTCAACTTTCAGTCCGGAGTTGGAAATGTAGTTCTCATTGATACCTACCACGCTTACTTCAGGATCTGTTTTTTCATTTTCGTATTTCACTTCCGCAGAAGAAGTGCCGGTAAAAGAAATGGAAGTCTGGGTTTGAGGAAATTCGAATTTATCTTTGAACTCTTTCACTTCCCGGTATCCGAGAATAGGATTGATCTTTTCACGATCGTTTCTACCACCTCCACCAACACGTATCTGTGATTCATAGCGTTGCAGGTTAAATGTATTGGCGCCCATTGATGCAAAGTCACTTGAAATCGTATTTTCCAGCGCTGCCACGGCACTTAAGATGCCTACAAGGGCTGTGATCCCAATGGCAATGATCATCACCGTAAGGATAGTTCGTAAAAGCTGACTCTTGATCGCGAAAAAGGCGATCCGGATGTTCTCTTTGAAAAGTGGAAACATTCGCAGATAAATATTTTAAGATTAGACGCAGGGAAGGACGAGTTGTTACAGGTGTTGTGCAGAATGTTTATTTCTTCGGAATAGCTTGAGAAAGTTGACCTGCTGTTCTTTTATTTTTTCAGATATTTGCCGTTCAGGAAAAACAATTAAAATGGCACAGAAACCCTCTATTCCCAAAGGAACCCGGGATTTTTCCCCGGCCGAAGTGGCGAAAAGGAATTATATCATACAAAATATTAGGGAGCAGTTTCAAAAATTCGGATTTCAGCCTATTGAAACACCTAGCTTTGAAAACAGTGAAACCCTGATGGGGAAATATGGGGAAGAAGGGGATAGGTTGATCTTCAAGATCCTTAATTCGGGAGATTTCCTAAAGAAGGTAGATCAGAAAGCGTATGAGGAAAAGGATAGTCTTAAGATCACTTCATCAATCAGCGAAAAAGCCCTGAGGTATGACCTTACAGTGCCATTCGCCCGATACGTGGTGCAACACAGAAATGAAATTGAATTTCCATTCAAGAGATATCAGATCCAGCCGGTTTGGCGTGCAGACAGACCTCAAAAAGGACGGTTTAGAGAATTCTTCCAATGTGATGCAGATGTGGTGGGAAGCAATAGCCTTTGGCAGGAGGTGGAGTTCGTACAGCTGTACGACGCTGTTTTTTCCTCGTTAGATTTGAATGGTGTAACGATCAAGATCAATAACCGAAAGGTGTTGTCGGGTTTTGCTGAAGTCATCGGGGAATCAGATAAATTAATTGATTTTACTGTAGCCCTTGATAAGTTGGACAAAATAGGGGAGGACGGTGTGAAAAATGAAATGCAGGAAAAGGGTATTTCTTTAGAAGCTATTCAAAAAATCCAGCGGGTTTTTGATCTTAAAGGAAATTTTGCTGAAAAAATAAAGGTCCTCAAAACCATTCTCTCTACTTCTGAAGTCGGGAAAAAAGGGATAGAAGAACTTGAGTTTATCAACACGTCCATTGAAGCTTTGGGATTGGAAACAGCCACTCTTGATCTCGATGTAACGCTTGCTCGCGGACTCAACTATTACACCGGCGCGATTTATGAAGTCGCGGCTCCCAAAGAAGTGCAAATGGGATCCATTGGCGGAGGAGGTCGCTACGATGACCTTACCGGAATCTTCGGACTGAAAGACGTAAGTGGAGTGGGAATTTCTTTTGGTTTGGACAGGATCTACCTGGTGCTGGAAGAGCTGGATCTTTTTCCTGAAACGGTCTCCAAAAACATAGAGGCGCTGTTCATTAATTTTGGAGAAAGGGAGAGCCTGTATGCAATGAGGGCGATCAAAGAGTTGAGAAATGCCGGAGTTGCTGCTGAATTATATCCTGATGAGGCTAAAATGAAAAAGCAGATGACTCATGCCAATCGCCGGGAAATTCCGTTCGTCATACTCGCCGGAAAAGAAGAAATTGAACAGCGAAAATTTACGCTTAAAAACATGAGATCTGGCGAACAATTTACCCTTTCACAACAGGAGTTGGTTGAAAAGTTGAAGTAATAAATTTCGGGTTCCGTGTTGGGGGGTGTCCCTAAATGTTAGGTCGAGCGCCTGTCAGCCGCAGCCATTGAGTCGAGATCTTCTGATGGAAAAGAACTTCCCGGTAACAGATCTCTCAACTAACTGTACTGAGCGTAATGAAGGGCTCTGGGAGACATTGATGTGTAATAAAATTAGCGGCTCACCTCGTTTAAACGCTCCATTTCCTCGCCTGAAAGCTTCAGGTTTACCGCTTCTTCAAAAGCATCCAGGTGGCTGGTTTTAGTAGCGCTTACTATGGGAGCCGTTATTCCTGGACGTTGCATGATCCATCGTAAAGCAACCGCAGAATTACTGACTTCATGATTGTTGGAAATCCGGTCAAGCGCGTTCAGGATTTTCAGGCCTTTGTCGCTAAAGTATTTTTTCACGATATCTTTTCGGTCTCCCTGTACGTCCTCTTTCTTGCGATATTTTCCTGTGAGGAATCCACTTGCCAGGGAGAAATAGGAAATTACGCCCATACCGTACTCTCTGGCAACCTCCCAGTATTTGTCTTCAAATTTGCTGCGCTCCATAAGGCTGTATTCCGGTTGAAGAACTTTGTATTTTGGAAAGCCACTTTCCTCGGAAGCAGCTATTGATTCGCGAATTCGATTGGGCGAGAGGTTGGATGCACCAATGTACCTTACTTTACCGTCTTTGACGAGCTGATGGTAGGCTTCCATGGTTTCTTCCACCGGAATGTTTTCATTGTCCCAGTGCGTGAGGTATAGGTCAATATGATCTGTTTGCAAACGACGCAGGGAATCTTCAGCAGCTTTTAAAATGTAATTTTTGGAGACATCTCTGCCTTCCTTCCCGGGGTTGGATCCTACTTTAGTGGCAAGGACAATTTTATCGCGGTTGCCGCGTTCTTTAAGCCATTTTCCAATAATAGTTTCAGATTCCCCGCCTTTATTACCCGGTGCCCAATGGGAATAGGAATCTGCGGTATCAATGGCTGTAAATCCTTTGTCCAATACCTCATCAAGCATCCTGAACGATTCCTGTTCACCCAGGGTCCAGCCAAATACGTTTCCGCCAAACATGATGGGCGGGATATAAAGATCTGTAGTTCCCAGTTGTTTCTTTTGCATGATCTTAAATTTTAGCTTTAAG
>CAZVKA010000028.1:0-24857 GCA_964627595.1 uncultured Flavobacteriaceae bacterium
AAAAGAATTTTACTGATGTAGGAGAACATGTTAAAATAGTCCTTACAAAGGGGGCATCTTCTGGAGAAAAAAAGGATCCCCTCACTTCTATTTTTTTTTAGCCCTACTGCGGTAGGTTAGCAAAGGTACGACCCGGCCAAGGCAATAAAAAAGGCCCCTTCCGAGGAAAGGGCTTTTCATATTTATTTCTGAAGGTGGGTTTACGCACCCTTTACCTCGGCAATCCAGCCATCGATCTTGTTCTCCAGCAACTGCAGTGGCACACAACCCGTCTCCAGCACCTCATTGTGAAATTGACGAATGTCAAAATCTTCTCCTAGTTCTGCTTCTGCCCTCTTCCGCAACTCGATGATCTTGAGCTGGCCGATCTTATAAGACAGAGCCTGCCCCGGATTGGCCATATAACGCTCGATCTCAGAGATCACACTGGCTTCAGATTCGGCTTCGTTCTCCAGAGAATATTGGATGGCCTGTTCGCGGGTCCAGCCTTTGCTGTGCAGCCCAGTATCTACCACCAGCCTGATTGCCCGGTGCATCTCTGCGCTCAGCATTCCGAAGTACTGGTAAGGATCTTCGTATAGTCCCAGCTCCTCGCCCAGGGATTCGGAATACAATGCCCAGCCTTCGCCATAGCCGCTGTACCAAAGCGTTTTCCTGAACTGCGGCAGGTCTTCATTTTCCTGGGTAAGGGAGATCTGGTAGTGATGTCCTGGAATGGCCTCGTGTAAAAAGAGGGATTCATCGCTATAGACATTATACGCAGTGGCATCGGGCACCGGCACGTAAAAGATCCCCGGACGCGTACCATCCAGCGAACCGGGATTATATTCGGCACTGGCCGATTTTTCACGGAAGGCTTCGGTACGGCGCACTTCAAAAGCCGTTTTAGGGGTCATATCGAACAACTTAGGGATATTCGGCTTCATACGCTCATGGATGGCATTGAAATTAGCCACAACTTCTTCGGCGGTATCAAAAGGCATTAACTCCTTATTGGTTCGTACAAAATCAAAGAACGATTGGAGGTCGCCTTCATAACCTACCTGCTGCTTCACCTTCTCCATTTCCGAAGAAATACGCGCCACCTCAGCCAATCCCAGCTCATGGATCTCCTCGGCGGTCATATTTGTGGTAGTATACAGTTTGATCTGGTGTTTGTAATACTCATCCCCTTCAGGAATTCCGGTGATCCCGCTGGTTTCCCTTCCTGCCGGCAGATATTCGTTCTGCATGAAATCATGCATCTGCTCATAAGCTGGAATCACTTTTTCGGTTACCATATTGCGGTATTTGTCGATCAACTCTTCTTTTTGGGCTTCAGAAAAATCTTCGGGAAAATTCAGCACGGGGCTAAAGAACAGGTGATTTTCAATTTCTCCGCCGGTCATGGCTGCCATTTGAGGGATGACTTTTCTTATAAGTGAAGCGGGCAAAACGTATCCCTGTCGCATTCCCTCCTGCATATTTTCCCTGGCGGTATTAAACCAGGTCAAGTATCCATCTACTCGTTTTAACCAGTCTTCATAATCCTTGACAGTATTAAAAGGTTGCGCCCCGGCACCACTGGCCAGCTGCCCCATGAAGAGGTTTACCGACCACATCTGGTCTATAGGCAGGTATTTTTCCTTGCTGAAATTCAGCGTTTCCAGGTTCATATTGCACTCCCATAACAGGATGTCCCTGCTCATCTGCTCGCTCTCGCTAAGTTGTGCGTCATCAAACGCCATCGCCCTTTCCTTATAGGTGCTGTAGTAATTTCTCAGGCTGTCTTCAAAAGCCGGGGAAAGAAAGTTTGGAAAGCGGTCATTGTAGCGCATGTCTCCCGCAGTTGTCGCAGAGATGGGATTCAGGCGCAGGCCCTCTTCGTAGTAGTTACCAAGCAGGGAGTCAAACTCTGTATTCACCCGTTCTGATTCTTCGGAAAGAGCCGTCGTGTTTTCGGTTTTACAGCCAACCAGGAAAAAGATGAGACACAACGGAAGCAATAAATTCTTAATCATTTTCTGAAAATTTTAAAATAGAGCTACTAATATAGGGAAAGTTGTTTTGAGATCGCAAGAATGGGAAAATAGGGATCGGGGATTTGCTAAATGCCTAAACCTGTCATTTCGCAGAAGCTTCAAGCGACTGAGAAATCTCATCTCGACAGGTATCTAACCAATAAACCATCACGTACCCCGCAGCTCGCAACGTTTAACGGGCAACTATTCTAAAGGTTCTTTTCGGTAAGGTATTTCCAGTATCGCTTCGGAAGATGTTGTACATGCAGTTTTTGATTGGCCCTGCTTTTTATATTCGTACTGGTAAAGTATTCCTTCCATAAGTTCTGAAAAGCTATTTCTGAAGAGTGAAAGTAGCCTTCAGCCGCACCCGAAATTCCTATATCGGGCGAGAGGTCCAGCGTGATATACTGTACAGCCGAAAGATCCCAGGCAACACCGAAATTTCTTTTGAGATCATAAATGATCCATTTTTGATCGGCATAACGGTTTTTAAAATGTTCTTTTATTAGCGGGAGCACGTTGAAGTCTGGCTCTATGGCGGCAAAAAATACTTCATCTTTTGTAAGCCGGAAGCGTACAAAAGCCTCCATCCGGTGCTTTTCCCTTCCCACTTTTTTGGCTGCCTGCGCTACTTTAAGAACGGCAGGGTGAGAAAAATCCCGATCTACCGGAACATTTTCGGCAAGAATATAGCGTATCATGCTGTACAGGTGCATCTCCATTCCCGGCAGTTCACTCAGGAAACTCCATTTCAGATCCCTAAGTCCGCCTGCGGAAGTTTTTTCCTTAAGGGAAGCCCATACCCGCTTTGCTTTTTCCGGTTCTGTAATTACCTCAAGTGGCTCCTGGAAAAGTTGTTGCACCGGCTGCTCTTCGGGCGGCTTTACCGCAATTACCTTTAACTTCTCTTCATACGCAGTAAAGACACAGCTTAGAAAACCTTCCATACTCCCGTCATATGTCAGTACCGCTTCCCGTTCCATTTAAAAGAGACTTAATTGGCTGCCAATCTCATTCCTGAATTTTCCCGAGGAGGTCTTTAAAATGATATTCTTGAGATACTCGCTGGATGGTTCTTTTACTTCAAATTCTCTTGAGTCACAGGTGATGAAATATTTAGCCCTGTTTATCGCTATTCCTATATTCTTTAGGTGCTCCCAGTTGAGTTTGCGGAATTTTCTCGCCTGTAAGATCTTGTTGACCGACCTTAAACCGATTCCCGGAACCCGCAACAGTAACTGTTTCTCTTCGCGATTTACGTCTACAGGAAAAAGATGGCGGTTGCGCAGTGCCCAGCTCAGTTTCGGATCCACCTCCAGGTCGAGGTTCAGGTGCTGCTCATGGAGCAGCTCTCTCACATCGAAACCATAGAACCGCAACAACCAGTCTGCCTGGTATAGCCGGTTCTCCCGTAACAATGGCACCTGGCTTCCCAGTGCCGGTAACCGCGGATCCTCGGCCACGGGAACATATCCTGAATAATAGACCCGCTTCATACTGTACTTCTTGTAGAAAAAAGCAGCGGAGTACATGATGTCGCGGTCACTCTCGCCAGAAGCTCCAATGATCATCTGGGTGCTTTGACCTGCCGGGGCATATCTAGGGGTAGATTTTATCAACCTGCTTTCCTGTTTATACTGAATGATCTCGTTCTTCACCTTTTCCATAGGTTTCATAAAATCCTCATGTTTCTTATCGGGCGCGAGTAACTTCAATCCGCTTTTGGTAGGGATCTCGATGTTCACACTTAAACGATCGGCATATAGCCCGGCCTCCCGCATGAGTTCATCGCTTGCCCCGGGAATGGATTTTAAATGAATGTAACCGTTGAAATTCTCCTCCAGTCTTAGCTTTTTTGCTACCTGTATAAGTCGCTCCATGGTATAGTCGGCGTCTTTAAAGATACCTGAGCTCAGGAAGAGACCTTCTATGTAATTACGTCGGTAGAAATGAATAGTAAGATCCACCACTTCCTGCACTTTAAAAGCCGCTCGTATTATGTCATTACTTTTACGGGTAACGCAGTAGGCGCAGTCAAAGATGCAATGATTGGTCAGCAGGATCTTGAGAAGGGAAACGCAGCGACCATCCTCAGTATAGGAATGACAGATGCCCATACCCGAGGAATCCCCAAGACCCTTCGTGGTGTTCTTTCGTTTGCTTCCGCTGGAAGAACAGGAAACGTCATATTTGGCAGCATCAGCCAGAATACTAAGCTTCTCCTTTATCCTGTCATAATTCATTCTGTAAAATTAGGAAATAATCCTATAATATGGAAAATATCCAATAGTAAAAATTAAAAAATGCAAAGGTGAAATAGAAGGAGGAAAGAATAGAATACTGTGTCTAAGATTCGCTAATAAATTTTCTCGTAAATGGTGCAAAGCTTCCACAAAGAACGCAGGAATCAGCACGAGTTAAATAATTATTTCGCAACAGGACCAGTAGAGCTCCTCAGGATACCCTGGAATCAACAACCAGGGGGCAATAACTAATAACTCAGGCTCTCTGGAATTTGGATTAAAAATCGGGTTAGGAGCTTCCTTAGAAACACATAATTAACTAACTTACAGTAAATTAAAAATGTCATGAAATTTCTTATTCTCCTTTTTGCTGCAGTATTATCGGTTTCATGTGCCCACTCGCAGGAGACCGAACCCCGCCTGGTGGGGGGACCTTGTGAGGGTTGTGAAGCTGTATTAGAGTACGACGGGGCACAATTAAATGCAGTGGATACCCTTCCGGAATTTGAAGAGGGCGCCAAAAAATTGAAAATCAGCGGGACCATTTTTGAAGCAGATGGCCAAACACCTGCGGAAGGAATAATTCTTTACATTCATCACACCAATGCCGAAGGGGTCTATCCTACCAAAGGCGATGAGGAAGGTTGGGCAAAAAGACACGGATATCTGAGAGGCTGGGTACAAACCGGAAAAGACGGAAAATTCACTTTTTATACCCAGGTGCCAGGTTCTTATCCAAGTCGAGATACCCCTGCACACATACATCCTTATATCCTGGAATCTAACGGAAAATATTACTGGCTGGAGAGCTACTTTTTTGAAGGAGATCCTCTCCTGGAGAAAGAGCACCTGGAAAAAGATCCACGGGGAGGAACATCAGGAAAAGTGGTTCTGCGTAAAGAAAACGGCATCTACAGCGTGAAAAGAAATTTCATCCTGGGAAAAAATATCTCGGGATACTAAATACTTGTCCTTCTATAAAGGTTCAATCACAACCAGCTGCAGACATCAGGCTACAATCCCATTTTCCTGTGTCTACCCAAAGTCTTTAGATAATAAAAAACCCGATACCCACCCCGAAAATCTCAATCGGAAACAAAAAAGACCCATCAGTCAAATAAAGGGTCTTTCTTGTTAAGTCAGCGTAAGGATTAGCTGTTATGGGTTTCGTCTCTGTTGGTCAGGCATCGGCATGGTATCCATTTGCGTTTGGGGAGAAATGTCCATTAATTTAATTGACCATTCATTTTGATTCCCATTGCGTTCCCAGATCACAGTATAGGTACCGCCCATTTGCATGGTATCATTTTCTGTTGTAGCATGGGTATACGTACCTGCTTCATAGGCAATATTATCGTCTTTGTTCTTCATCACTGAAGTGGTACGCAGATCTTTCATCCATGAGGAACTGTTCTGGATCCAGAGCGAGACACTGTCCTGCTTATGAGCTTTACCGTTAAGCAACAGCACTGCATCATCTGCAGTGGCCGCTTCCAGGCTTTGTGCATCATTTTGATTCCAGGCATCGCGCCAATTAGCCATAGCCTGGTCTTCATCCCAGGTATCGGCTTCTTCAGCCATCATTTCTTCATCATCGGCCACTTCCCTTTCCCTGTCCTGGCAGGCTCCAAAGATTAACAGTAGCACTAAAAAGGGTAATAATCTATACATTTTCATAAGCTGATCATTTATGGTTAACTATCTAATTTACTAATAAACAGTGAATTAAAATTTTACTGCGATAGATTTTAGACAAACTACGCGTTTTAAGGGGTCAATAACCTACATATTTAAAATAGGGTCGTTAAATTGTTGTTATTTCACTACTGATATTACTATTTTACTGAGGAAACCCCGATATTGATAGAGAACCAAAAATCATATATTAATGTATCTCAAAGATAAAGTAGCGGTGGTCACCGGTGCCAGCAGCGGAATTGGAAAGGCAATTGCCAAAAGACTTTCCGCAGAAGGCTGTAAGGTAGTATTGGCCAGCCGCAGCGTGGAAAAACTAATGGAACTGCAGGAGGAATTAGAAAACGAATCGATGGTGGCCGACATGGATGTGAGCAGTACCGAAAGCGTGATAGGGTGTTTTAAGGATATTTGGGAACGCTTTGGCCAGGTGGACATCCTGGTGAATTCGGCCGGGGTCATGCCCCTCACCTATCTTAAAAATCGGCACCTGGATGAATGGCTGGATACTATTGAAGTTAATGTGAAAGGTACTCTTAGATGTATCAGTGAGGTATTGCCGGCCATGAAGACCCAGAAAAACGGTCATATTGTGAATATCGCCTCAGTTGACGGGAAAGAGGTCTTTGAAGGCGGCGCGGTTTATGGAGCATCAAAGGCAGCAGTGATCGCACTTTCTCATGCTATGAGAATGGAATTGTCACCCGAATTCAATATTCGCGTCACCGCCATCGAGCCGGGTACTGTGGCGACCAACTTGCGGGATGATATTACCGATAAGGAACTGCTGGATGATAAGGATTATGACAAGAATGAACCCAAACTGTCTCCTGATAATATTGCTGATGCCGTAATGTACGCCATCTCCCAACCTGATAACGTAAACGTCAATGAATTATTGATAAAACCAACCGGGAAGGCCTGATTTCTAAATAATTCTGAAAATGAGTTAAACTCGTGTTATTTGGAAAGCCTTTAACGCAAAAAGGCCAGTATCTTTCGGAATTTGCTAAAGAATCTAAAAAACTAAACAAAAATGAACTTGAAGAGAAATGCTAAAGAAGCCGGAGAGAAGGTTGCAAAATTGTGGATGGCTAAAAAAGGACTTCAATGGACCGGAAGTCTGCTAAAATGGGGTGCTGTGGCAGGAGCCGGATACTTAGGATATAAGTATTACCGCAAAAATGAAGA
Source organism: uncultured Flavobacteriaceae bacterium (assembly GCA_964627595.1). Classification (GTDB taxonomy): domain Bacteria; phylum Bacteroidota; class Bacteroidia; order Flavobacteriales; family Flavobacteriaceae; genus Salinimicrobium. The sequence continues at coordinate 7,133 of CAZVKA010000028.1, forward strand.
TACCATCAAACAAAAATTAAACATGGACTCTGTTCACTAAAAAGGTCCTGAATCATATTTAGTTATTGGCCTCAAAGTAACTAAAAACAAGCTGTCGGAAAATATCCTAAAATTGATATTTTCCGACAGTTTTTTTATTATCTGAAACCCCAACAACTAATGATCTGGTGATTTCGAAATTTACCCGAGCTGCCTGTGGATCCTTTCCAGGAGCTCCTCCACATCAAAAGGTTTTGGAATAAAATCATTAGCTCCTTCCAGCCGGGTAACATCAGCATGGGCAGACATAAGTACAACCGGAATATCACAGGTTCCCCCATCGCTTTTAAGCTCTTTGCAAAGCTGCAGGCCATTCCCGTCAGGTAGCATGATATCGAGAAGAAACAGGTCGGGATCTTTTCCAGGCATGCCTGTTTTAAAAGATTTTACCGTCCCAAAGGTCTCCACCTCGTACTGGTGAGTTTGCAATAAAATTTCCAGCAGTTCCCGTATTCCGTCATCATCTTCTACAATAAATATCTTTTTCATAACAATTTTAGGTAAGCGATTTGACCTCTCAAGTAGGTGGTTTAAACTCAGGTTAAGAAAACCCATTTTTGACAATACTTTCCTGGAAAGGAGATGCTGGGCGATTTCATCTCTGAGTGTTAACCAGCCTTTAAAATTTGATTTAACGATCTTATTTTAAATGAACCAACATAGCAAGAGCAACCTAAGCCCTTTATTTTGCGGGCGTAAATATATAGGATAGTGCTTAGGTAGTAAGGGATGTTATCATTCTTTTAACATGAGAAATTTTTGAACAAACAAATGCAATTATCTGTCTAACTTCTAGTTACTTTCTGGTTTGCATCAACCTTTAGTGCTTTACACGAGCCCTTGAGATTAAAGGCACTGAGTTCTCCGTTTTGATCCCTTTCAATATGAAAGCAGGTCATGATCTCTTCCTTTAGCAGCTTTCTTCCCCGTTGTACACGGCTTTTAGTAGCAGTTAGTGACAGGCCCAACTCATCGGCTATTTGTTGTTGTCTCTTTCCTTTAACATCAAAAAGTTCCAGAGGAATGGCATACTTGGGAGGCAATAACTTCAGGAGGGGAACAATGAATTCCCCAGCCTGCTTATAAATGGAATTTTCTTCCTCGTCAGGAAAGTCGTTCTTCAATTCTGTTAACCGATTAGCTTTCCGAAAATGATCCATACAGGTATTATAAGCAATTTGGAATAACCAGGAACGAATGTTTCTAACAGGTCTTCCCGAACAACAAGAAGCATATACCTTCATCAGCACTTCATGGGACAACTCATTTGCAGTGTCTCTGTCTTTAACGATCTTCAAAATATAGTGATGCAGGGCATCCTTATATTCTAACCAGAATTTAGAGATCTGGTCATATTTTCTAAGTTCCGTCATGATATTCTATTCTTGGATCTTCCTAAGTTCCAAAATTTTTCTCATTAATGGAACAAAAAAATACTGTCCATCTTTAATAAGATTAAAATTATATTGAAGAAGCTTTTAAAATTATAGAGTAAGGTGAAAACTAATGCAAAAGCAGCAGTAGCAGTAATATAGCAGAGAGTATTTTCACTTTTTAAAAGCTTTTGGTTGCAGGATTAATGCCGCTTGAGCTTATTAGCTCTTTTCAACAATCTGAACCAGGCCTGTCTTCTGCACCCATTTTCATTTTTCAGTTAGTACCACTGATGATCCTCAATAGCTATAAATTTTTGCTCAGGTAATTCGTTCAGTTTTTCTATCAAAATTATTTTTAAAAAGTTTCTTAACTCTTCCCCTAAAAAAGGTTCTATTTTGAGAAAATTTTAAAGCTTCAGAGATTTCTCTGACATAAAACTAAAAGTCTCCTGTTAAAATTTTCACCTTTCCTACAAGCATCACACCCTCAAAGATAAATTTCTGTTAATCAATCCATTAGATGCTCAAGAAGCTGATTTAATGTTTATTTTTATTTCGGGTTCCAAATCAAAGTTTCATTTCAATCTACACACTATGCAGTTTCAGCTTTACTCTCAGCTTCTTCGTCTTGATCTGGCCAATGATCATTTACTCCAAATGTACTACGCACTGTATTATGATCTAAAACCAGACGATTCGGATATGATCGATAAAATAGACCGGCTCATTGCGATAAGAGAAAAGATCAAGCTGGAATTAAGACGACATTTGTTCAATATTAAAAATGCCATTCAGGATTCAAAGATCAGCAGTACTATTCTTGGTTTTCTTCCGGTCTTCTTAAAGCTGGAGTACCTGGCACGTAATACTTTCAACACGGCTGACTGGCAATCCTGTTATAAAAAAGAAAAGCAAAATATTAAGCTCTATTACGAGACCCTCTATAAACAAAACATTCCCTCTTCCACAGTAGATGTACTGCTTAAACAAAAAAGGAAGCTGGAATCCCTACCCTAATAGATGAGAGAAACAGTGTAATTTTTACTGGGGGGCAAAAATTACATGATAGAACACTCCGGAGGTAAACTCCGGGGTATTCTCATCTACTTTTGAAAAGGCAATTCCATTAGGAATTGCCTTTTTTATTTCTATAACTTTCAAACCATAGGCATCAAGACAAAAAAACTCCCGCCATTGGCGGGAGTTAAAATCTATTTTTAAACACCGGTTAGCTTAAGCGGCATTTTGCTTCTTGATAAGATTAAGAGCAGAACCCTCCTTAAACCATTCAATTTGAGGCTGGTTATAGGTATGGTGTGCCATTATAGTATCTTTAGAGCCGTCAGCGTGGACAACCTCGATAGTCAATGGCTTATCTGGTGCGAACTCTTCAAGATCAATGAAGTTGAAAGTATCATCTTCCTGGATAAGGTCGTAATCGTTTTCATTGGCAAAAGTAATTCCAAGCATCCCTTGTTTCTTAAGGTTCGTCTCATGGATCCTTGCAAAAGATTTCACCAGTACTACTTTTACTCCCAGATGCCTTGGCTCCATGGCAGCATGCTCCCGGGAAGAACCTTCCCCATAATTGTGATCTCCCACAACTACCGTTGGAATTCCCGCAGCTTTGTATTTACGCTGGGTATTTGGAACCCCGTCATATTCTCCGGTGATCTGGCTCTTTACAAAATTCGTTTTCTTGTTAAAGGCATTCACCGCTCCAATTAAACAGTTGTTTGAGATATTATCAAGGTGTCCTCTAAAGCGCAACCAAGGTCCCGCCATAGAAATATGGTCTGTAGTACACTTCCCAAAGGCTTTGATCAACAGCTTTGCTCCCATCAGGTTCTTACCGTCCCATGGCTCAAAAGGCTCAAGTAACTGCAGTCGTTCAGAATTGGGATTAACTTTTACCTCTACAGAAGCTCCGTCCTCTGTTGGTGCCAGGTAACCGGGATCTTCCACGTCAAATCCTTTTGGAGGAAGCTCCAGTCCTGTTGGCTCATCCAGCTTCACGTATTGCCCGTCTTCGTTTAGCAATTCATCTGTAGTAGGATCAAAATCAAGCCTTCCAGAGATCGCGATTGCCGCAACCATTTCAGGAGAACCTACAAAAGCATGAGTATTTGGATTCCCGTCTGCCCTTTTTGAGAAATTTCGGTTAAAGGAATGTACAATAGTGTTCTTCTCTTCACCTTTACGGTCACTTCGGTCCCACTGGCCAATACATGGTCCACAGGCGTTGGTAAAGATAGTGGCATCAAGATCTTCAAAGATCTGTAGTAAACCATCTCTTTCCGCAGTATAACGAATGGTTTCTGACCCGGGGTTGATCCCGAAATCTGATTTCGCCTTCACTTTCTTGTCAACTGCCTGCTTGGCAATAGAGGCCGCACGGGTAAGGTCTTCATAAGAGGAGTTGGTACAGGATCCAATCAATCCCCAGTCTACATTAATAGGCCAATCATTTGCCCTTGCTTTTTCACCCATTTCAGAAATAGGCGTCGCTAAATCTGGCGTAAAAGGTCCGTTAAGGTGTGGTTTCAACTCAGAAAGGTTGATCTCGATCACCTGATCAAAATACTGCTCTGGGTTAGCATACACCTCGGCGTCTCCAGTAAGGTGTTCTTTCACCGCATTGGCAGCTTCAGCAACATCTGCACGGTTTGTCGCACGCAGGTAACGGGCCATTGACTCGTCATACCCAAAAGTAGAAGTTGTCGCCCCAACTTCGGCACCCATATTACAAATGGTTCCTTTTCCGGTAGCCGACATGGACTCTGCACCTTCACCGAAATATTCTATAATTGCCCCGGTTCCACCTTTCACGGTAAGGATACCTGCAACTTTTAAGATTACATCTTTAGGAGCCGTCCATCCAGAAAGTTTTCCGGTCAGCTTCACTCCAATGAGCTTTGGGAATTTAAGTTCCCATGGCATTCCTGCCATCACATCAACGGCATCTGCACCACCTACTCCAATAGCTACCATACCAAGTCCCCCGGCATTAACCGTGTGAGAATCGGTACCAATCATCATTCCTCCAGGGAAGGCGTAATTCTCCAGCACTACCTGGTGAATAATTCCCGCACCCGGCTTCCAGAATCCAATTCCATATTTGTTTGAAACAGACTCTAAAAAGTCAAAAACTTCGTCACTTGATTTTTTTGCACTGGGAAGGTCAAATTGCGCTCCCAGTTTTGCCTGGATCAAGTGATCACAGTGCACAGTGGTAGGAACAGCAACCTGCTTCTTCCCTGCCTGCATGAACTGCAACAAAGCCATTTGCGCAGTAGCGTCCTGGCAAGCAATCCTGTCTGGTGAAAATTCAACATAGTCTTTCCCTCTGGTGAAACCCTTGGTTGGTTTCCCGTCCCATAAATGGGAATAAAGAATTTTTTCTGAAAGAGTCAAAGGTTTTCCCGTTGCTTCCCGTGCAGCATTTACACGTTCCGCCATTTGGCTGTAAACCTTCTTGATCATATCAATATCGTAAGCCATAGTCTAGAATTTTTTTAATCTGAAAGTCCTGCAAAATTACTAATTATCGGGGGATATTAAAAATTATAACCAAAATTGAACTTTGAATGCATAAAATTTAATAATTCTAAATAAATGTAATCGAAAACTAACTACAATACATAAAAAGAGGTTCAGAATGAGAATTTAATAATTCTATCCCTGTTTTCGTTTTCTGTTGAAGACAGAAGTTTGCAGGTGATTCACTGTGTTTCGCTGAAAGAGGTAAAACGCGGGAGCCAGCCACGGAAAAATAAGCATCGAGAAGAGCCAGAAAGTTTTGTTATAGATCTTTGTCCTAATCATATCAATCAATAAGGTCATCCAAAAGCTTACCAGGAACAGCAGGCTTACCCATGCCAGCAGGCCAATTTCCTCCAGCGCCAGCAGACTGCTATTGGTGTGCATCCAGGTAAATTGAAATAGGTAGAACAGGATAAGTACCGGAATTCGATATTTAATAAGAAAACCCGTCATAGAGTAAATATATAAAAAGCATTTAAAGTAAGCTTTTTATGATCTTTTCTTCAGAAATTCCTTCTGCCTCTGCCTTGTAGTTCTTGATGACGCGGTGCCGCAGAATCCCGGGGGCGACAGCCTGTACATCTTCTATATCTGGAGAGAATTTTCCGTTTACCGCGGCATTAGCCTTGGCAGCCAGTATCAGGTTCTGGGAAGCCCTGGGACCTGCGCCCCAATCCACGAATTCCTTCACCAACTCTGTGGCCTTATCTCCTGCAGGCCGCGTTTTGCTCACCAGGTTTACCGCATATTCCACCACATTATCGGCTACGGGAATTCTTCTAATGAGATGCTGAAAATCCACTATTTCCCTGGCTGAAAAAAGTGGCTGTATAACCATTTCTTCATCTGAAGTAGTATTCTTCACCACCTCGATCTCTTCCTGAAACGTGGGGTAATCGAGTTTTATGGCAAACATGAACCTATCCAGCTGGGCTTCAGGAAGAGGGTACGTTCCCTCCTGCTCTATTGGGTTCTGGGTGGCCAGCACAAAATACGGCAGGTTGAGCTTGTAATGTTGCCCGGCCACGGTCACGGCTCTTTCCTGCATGGCTTCCAGCAAGGCAGCCTGGGTTTTGGGAGGAGTACGGTTTATTTCATCAGCGAGAATGATGTTTCCGAAGACCGGTCCTTTAATGAATTTGAACTTCCGGTTCTCATCAAGGATCTCAGATCCCAAAATGTCACTCGGCATAAGATCGGGGGTGAATTGGATTCTTTTAAAGTTAAGCCCCAGGGCCTGTGCAATGGTATTTACCATCAAGGTCTTAGCCAAACCAGGCACTCCAATAAGCAGGGAATGCCCCCCCGAAAAGACAGATAAAAGAATCTGATCTACTACCTCCTGCTGCCCAATGATCTTTTTGGCAATCTCCTGCCTAAGCTCCTTGTGCCGGGTAACCAGATTTTTTACCGCTTCAACGTCTGACATGCCTGCTAATATTATTTTTTCAACCAGTTGCTGTTATAATTACAATCCCGGTATTCCCCGTTTACTTTAATGTAGGTATCTGTGATCTTTTCTTTTTGCCATTTTTCGATGGCTTTGAGCTGCTTATCTCGAAGAGCCAGTTCCTTGATCTTGTTATAATCCTTGGCATAATCTGCCTGATGCTCTTCATAACGATCTGTAACGGTGATGATCTTGTAAAAAGGTCTTCCCGTTTGATCCTGGTCTGTAAGTACAGGAGAAACCTCTCCTTCTTTAAGATTAGCGACCTGCTCGTATAATAATGGATCGATCTTAGTCAGTTCAAATCGGGTGTCTCCCGTGGTAGGGTTTAACAGCTGCCCTCCACTCTCTTTAGTTTCCTTTTCATCGGAAACTTCTCTCGCGGCCGCGGCAAAACTAACTTCATTAGCCATTATCTTTTCCCGCACCTCCATTATCTTCTTCCTGGCAGCTTCCTTGGTTTCTGAAGTAACATCAGGAATTAACAAAATGTGCCTTACATCTACCTGTTGCCCGCGGATCTTATCTACGGTCAAGATGTGATAACCAAAAATAGTCTCAAAAGGCTCACTTATTTCTCCCTCCTGTAAACTAAAAGCCATATCCTTAAATTCCTTCACGAAAGGATCCTTCCTGGAAAGAGAGATCTTTCCTCCAGATGATTTTGACCCGGGATCCTGGGAATACAGCACCGCCTTGGTATTAAAACTCGCATCGTTCTCCAACACATCTTCCCTCATTTCTTTGAGGCGGTTGATGATCTTTTGTTTCTCACTCTCCGGAATTTCTGGCTTAATTACGATCTGAGCCAGTTCTACCTCATCCCCAAAAACAGGACGATCTTCTTCAGGGATATTACTGAAGAATTCACGAACTTCTTCGGGAGTAATCTCTACCGCATCCACGATCTTACGCTGCATGGTCGAAGCCAGTTTATTCTGCCTGTTAATCTCGAACAGCTCAGCTCTGAAATCGGCTTCATTATCTTTTTTGTAGAATTCCAGCACCTTTTCCATAGTACCTACCTGCTGGGTCATATAAGCAATTTGCTGGTCCACTTCGGCATTCACCTCGGCATCAGAAACCACTAAACTATCCTGGATAGCATGATGGGCATACAATTTATTCTCCATGAGTCTGCCTGCAAGATTGCAATTGGTCACGTCTTTAATAGAAACTCCCTGGCTTTGCAATTCGATAAACATTTTATCAATATCGCTTTCCAATACCACGAAATCACCAACCACAGCAGCCACCCCGTCTACCTTAAACCTTTTTTGTGAGGATTTTACCGTATCTGTGGTTACCTCTGCCACGTCATTGATGGCCGTACTATCTGTCACCACCACTTCCTGGGCATGTGCAGTACCAAAGGCCACGGCGAATAAAAATACCGTTGCCTGTTTAATTATAGATTTCAAATTTGTTGTTTTTAAGTGCATCTTGCGTAATGTCTTTTTCTAATTTCTTTATAAGTTCCAGCTTTCTCTTGTTAAGCAGGATCTGTTTCACCCCCGGCAAAGAGTATTCCAGAGGCGCCTGTTCATTTCGTAATTTTACATCTTCTACAGAGATCAAATATACTCCTAATGAATCTTCGAGTTGTAAAAAATTCTGTTTTTTTAGTAAATCCTGATCATTTTGTGGACTAAGAGGCCTAATCCTGTCATAAACCTGCTTACTTTTTACCCAAACCGAATCATTTAATGAATAAGAATTAAACTGAATTGCCCTACTCAAAAGCTCTTCCTTATCTACTTCATTGAACCGCCTGAATCTGGTCTTTATTTGTTCAAAATCCTTATTGTCCTTTGAAAGGTTGATATACCGAATTTTCAGTAGGTCTTCATTAAGCAGAAAATTCTCCCCGTTCACCTCATAATATTCTCGTGCCTCTTCCCTGCTCACGGCGGTGTCAAGTTCCCTGCCAATGATCACATCTGTATAGGCTTTGGCATACAGTTCATTCTGGTAATTCTGTACCAGCTTATCAAATTCTCTTTGTTGTTGCTCACTTAAATTCACCCGGGCCCTGTCAATAAGTAGTCTTTGTGTAGCCCACCTGTTAATATAGCTTGAAACGATCAGGGCGCTGTCTTCGGGAGAAGTGTTTTCAGAAACAAGCGAAGCCACATCTTCTTGGTACAAATAGGAATCATTCACCCGGGCTATAACCTCCTTTTCTTCTGATGAATCAAAAAGTCCACAGCCTGTTATGAGGATCCCAAGAATGGCTGCAACGGTAAATCTTCTAAGTTGTGTCAACTGCTGCTTCTGAATTAGTGAATATGCAAAAATAAGAATTCTGGCATGTTTACCAACTTTCTTACACTAACGCTACTTCAGAAAAAAAAGTACCTTTGAAGACATTTTATGGATCTGATGATTCATTAACATCCACCACATGGAAAAGAAGGAACGCCTGCTAAAGCTCATCTGGGATTTTAAGGGCCCCGATGCTGAACGCACCGCAGAGCATCACGCTCTACACCTTAGAGAATACATTAGGAACAACAAAATTTCTCCCGAAATTTCAGGTTTTGAGGTTGTGGCTCCTCAACATTCTATAGCCTTTTTAGCGGTCTATGAAGGTGAAATGCCGACGGTGAGGGACAGTTTAAAGCCACACCGGGGTCAACTTTATACGGGCAAAAACTAAAAATTTCACACCTTACTTGTCATTAATTAGGCTACTCCGCTATATTTGCGGATAAACAAAAACTTTTTCATGAAAAAAATAACAGTACTTCTAAGTTTTATCCTGCTTTCCATTTCTACATTGGCACAAACAAAGGTAGGCAGCATTGATGCAGAATATATTCTCAACCAGCTTCCTGAAATGACCCAGGTGAACGAAAACCTTAAGGTCTATAATGAAGATTTACAAAAGGACCTGCAAAGCAATATCGGCAATTACGAGGCTCTTGTAAAAGATTATCAGGAAAACAACACCACTTTTACTGAAGAGGAAAGAAAACAAAAGGAGAATGAGATCCTCTCACTTGAAAATGAAATTAAGGGTTTCAGGCAAAAGGCATCAGTAATGATGCAAGTGAAGAGAAATGAGCTTACACAGCCTTTATATGAAAGGATTAACGAGGCCATGTTGCAAGTTATCAAGGAAGAAAGTTACACACACATTCTTCACGCAGGTGGAAACGCTCTCGCTTTTGCAGCAGAGTCACACGATATCACGGCAAAAGTATTGGGGAAATTGGTAGTTTCTCCTAAGGAGTAATCTTCTGGCAACCAATAAAAAAAGGCTTTATTTGATGGAATAAAGCCTTTTTTGTGTTTGATTTAAAATACAAACTACCTGCTGTAGTTAGGGGATTCTTTGGTAATGGTTACATTGTGAGGATGGCTTTCGTGAATACCTGAAGATGTGATCTTCACAAAACGTGCTTTATCCTTTAAAGTTTCCACATCCTTGGCGCCACAATATCCCATTCCTGCTCTTAAACCGCCAACAAACTGGTGGATGCTTTCAAACAGGTCACCTTTATAAGGCACTCTTCCCACAATACCTTCGGGTACGAGTTTCTTAATATCATCTTCGACATCCTGGAAATAACGGTCTTTTGAACCTTGTTTCATTGCTTCTACAGAGCCCATTCCGCGATAAGATTTGAATTTCCTACCTTCATAGATAATGGTTTCTCCTGGAGATTCCTTGGTTCCGGCCAGTAAAGACCCCAGCATCACACAATCTGCTCCCGCTGCGATAGCCTTCGGAATATCTCCAGTGTACCTGATCCCACCATCGGCGATTACCGGCACTCCAGTTCCTTTTACAGCGGCGGCCACTTCGAGTACGGCCGAGAACTGCGGGAAACCAACTCCTGCAACTACACGGGTGGTACAAATAGATCCGGGCCCAATTCCCACTTTTATGGCATCGGCACCGGCCTTTACCAGGTAAATTGCTGCTTCGGCAGTGGCGATATTTCCCACCACTACTTCCAGCTCAGGGTAATTCTTCTTTACTTCTTTCAAAATGGTCACCACTCCTCTGGTATGCCCATGGGCGGTATCTATAACGATTGCATCGACCCCGGCTTTTACCAGCGCTCCGGCACGTTCTACCGCGTCTCCGGTCACCCCGATGGCAGCGGCAACACGTAACCTTCCGTAGGAATCTTTATTGGCTATTGGCTTTTGGGTGAGCTTGGTAATATCTCTAAAGGTGATTAATCCTACCAGTTTGTCTTCGGAATTAACGACTGGCAACTTCTCGATCTTATTTTCCTGCAGGATACCTTCAGCTTCCTCCAGGGAAGTACCTTCGGCCACAGTAACAAGATTTTCTGAGGTCATCACCTCAGATATAGGGCGGTCATTGTTCTTTTCGAAACGCAGGTCGCGGTTAGTTACGATCCCCAGCAATTTCCCTTCTTCATCTACAATAGGAATTCCGCCAATACTATGCTCCCTCATGTTCTCTTTGGCATCACGAACTTTCGCGGTAATTGGGAGAGTAACCGGATCTATGATCATGCCGCTCTCAGCACGCTTAACCTTTCGCACTTTAAGGGCCTGCTGCTCAATGGTCATGTTCTTATGCAATACTCCAATCCCTCCTTCCCGGGCCATGGCGATCGCCATACGGGATTCGGTCACTGTATCCATCGCTGCGGAAACTATGGGCACATTGATGGTAATGTTTCTGGTGAATTTTGACTGAATGTTGACTTCGCGGGGAAGAATTTCCGAAAAAGCGGGAACTAAAAGTACGTCGTCGTAAGTTAGTCCTTCGCCAACAATTTTGGAGTTGTGTGCGATCATGGCAATTAAGATTTAATTGCGTGCAAATATACATTCTTTATGCCACAAAAAGGTAATAAGGCCTACTAATTATTTGCTTTTGTTGAGTTTAAAATAAAAAAGCAAAGAAACTGTGTTTACAGCCGCCTTTTCAGACATGATAATATATCCAAACTACGCTTACAACCTGAACTGCAAAGTAGAATACCAGGTCAACGGCTGCGCAGGAATGATCCCTGGCCCAGGATATCCCGTAGCCCTTCTCGTAAAATAGGAATTATCAAGAAGATTGTTGATCCCTCCTTCCAGCTTGAACCTTCCAAGGGAATAGGAAAGAGAAAGATCCATAATTCCATAAGCGGGAATGGCCCCTTCTATACCCCTTTGTGAATCATTTACATCCTGCGGTGCATTAGTGGCGTCTGTGTATTGTGTAGAAAGATAGGTATACTGCAGACTTCCCAACAAATCTTTATAACCAAAATTAATTCCTGTTTTAATATTTACTGCAGGAATGAATTCCACCTGGTTTCCTTCAACATTATTTTGTTCTGAACGAAGATATTCCGAATCGGTAAAGGCTGCATTGACAAAAATCCCTGCAATGACATTATCGGCGTTTTTCCAGAAAGTGTTCTTAAGGTTCCAGTCTGCAAAGGTTTCCAGACCATAAATAAAGGCATCCCCAATATTTCCGCGAAAACGAATGATCCTTCCTGTCCGCTCCATTTCTCCGGCAGCATTTTCCCTTTCTTCTGCTTTTAAAACTTCCCCAATACGGTTGTTGTACTGCAAGGCAAAAGCACTGACATCCAAAGAAATGAAGTCCTTCCATCTACCTCGTATTCCCAGGTCGGCAGTGAATCCCTCCTCATCTGTAATATTGGGGTCTACCTGAAAAACAGGGTTTACTACCCTAATGTCATTAAAGGTAACCGAACGGTAGTTCTGGGAAAAATTCCCGTAGGCCTCGAAATTTCTGCCAATTTCATAGCTGCTTCCTATTCCCAGCAGCACAAAACTCCGTTCAAACCTCCTGTTATCTGAAAGCGTTTCACTTTTGAGTACATTTCCTGCCCTATCCAAAAAGATGTTTTTATAGGTTCCTTCAGATTCGGTATCGATATACTCAAAGCGAAATCCGGGCGTAACGGAAAATTTTCCTGTGAGATTAAAGATGTTTTCACCAAAGAAAGCCAGATTTTGGTTAGGAAAGGTGAATTGAGACTGTCTTGGATAATTTGGGAACTGCTCCCCGGCAAAAGAAAAATCAGCATCGGCTGCCGCTGTTCCCGGTCCCTGTCTTTGTTCATTCTCGGCAGTATAGTACTTACTTCCCAGCAGGATCACAGATTCCTCATTCCAGAGATTGTACCGCGAGAGAATTCTTACCTCGGCTCCCCAGTTGGTGAAATGATCTGCCAACAGTTCTCTTGGAGCACTGGGATCATCGGGTTGAGAAACTCTGTTCTCCCTGAAACCCACTGCTTCGCGGGAGGCATCAAGCCCAAAAAGGTTAAAAGTGAAATCTGTTTTCTGAGAAATTTTTTGTTCCAGTTTCAGTGCAAACAGGTTCCAGTTTACCCCAAACCAGTTTCTGGATCGGTTGCTGAAAGTGGGATCTTCATAAAATTGTTTATCGGTAAGTCCGCCGGGCTGCTGCGCGAGATAATCCAGAAAGGTATATTCAAAAATCAATTTTGTGTTCTCATTAAATTCGTACCCCAGGTGAGCGAAAACATTGTGGGAGTCATACCCTGAATTAGGTCTAAACCCGTTTCCCGTCTTATAATTATAAAAAGTATAGTAACTGAATTTCCCTACTGTACCACTAAGGCTGTTATAACTGGTAAAAAGATCATAGGATCCTACAGATTGCCGGGAGATCAACTCGATCTTTTTCACCGGGTTCGGCTTTCGGAATTTAAAATTGATGAGGCCACCAAACTGCGTACCGTATTGCAGGGAGGCTGCCCCGCGAATCACCTGGATCTCACTTAGTGCTTCGGCTGGCGGGGTGTAATAACTTTCGGGGTATCCCAGCACATCTGCAGAAATATCATAGCCATTTTGCCGGGTATTGAAATTCTGGGTGCGGTTAGGATCCAGGCCGCGCCCCCCAATATTCAATTGCAAGCCTGCATCACCGTTGTCATAAATATTAAGTCCCACCACCTGGTTGTATATTTGACGGGCATTATTGGCGGCAAGATTCCCCGTGATCTCCTCCATAAGAACAACTTCACTTTTCTTCCCGGCGTAAATGGCAGTGCCTTCTACTTTTTGCAGGTTTCGAAGCGCAAAGATCTCTTTCCTTCTCTGTACCAGAACTACTTCAGAAAGGCTTTCGGCCAAAGCGAAAAGCTCTACTTGTATTTCCCTGTCTTCAGAAAGTTCTACCTGCAACTCCTTTACCTCATGATCATAACTAAAGACAGCCAGATCGTAACTTCCCGCCGGAAGGGATTTAATCATGAAATAGCCCTTTTCATCAGCCACAACAAGGTTTCCGGTAGTACGGTTATAGATCTCGGCCTTTTCTACCGGATCTCCTGTTTCAGCAGAAACAACAGTTCCGCTTAAAGAATATTGAGCAAATACGGCATAATTGCAACACAGGAGAAAGAAAATAAAACTACAGGCCTTTGATGGTATCATTGAAGGGTAAAATGAAGGTCTTTCGCTCAAAGCTATCTTGATGATCGAGCAAATTGACACGGGGGTTAATAAAAGGGGTACTTCTCCTGCCGTTCAGGGCCACATGGCTATCCACATAAACTTCGATATTTTCATAGCCTTGCTGCCTGTAATGATCTCCCAGGAAATGGGCAAACTCCAGTATGAAATCTGGCTGAAAAGACATTTGTTTTTCCTGGAAAGGGGTCAGGAAATTTCCGTTATTGACATAGAAGCTTTTTCCCGAGTCCTTGTCTACGACCTTGAATTGTGCATAGCCGGCTTTTTCCATCAGCATTACCCGCCAGGAAAACCTGAAGCCCTCTTCGGTCCAGAAAAGCTCCCCTGGATATAAAAGGTATCTCCAGGGAAAAAGTAATTGAACAGCAAAGAAGATTGCCAGAAGACCAACGCTAAAATTCCTTTTTTTAGGAAGGAGCTGCAGGCTTTTCATATTATCAAAACGGGCTTTCCCGATCCTGAAGAGAGAAGAGATCTTTTCCAGGATCTTATGGTGCAGGCCGGCATCAAAAAAGATCAGGGCACTAACGATCATAATGAAAGGAAACATACCTATTGGAAACAAGACCCTGGTAAGCACGTGGAAAACCACTACCAGGAAAAAGGCGAACTTCCGCGTAGGCTTATACAGGAGCAGGAAGGGAATGGCAAGATCGTAGATCATACCGCTCCAGCTAAATACGTAATGTGCCCACTGCTGCTGAAGAAGATCTCCCAGCAAGGGAAGGTCATATTTAGAAGGCAACCAGATCTTGAGTGGCATTGCCTCAAAAAGCCAGTCTGAATTGACCTTGGCCAGCCCCGCATAAAAATATACGATACCCATTAAAAGTTTAATACTGTCAATGCACCAGGCCGGGATCCTTTGAACCGCTATTTTTGGGTTCAGGTACGCATCGACTGAGAAGTACCTACCGGCCGGCAAAAAGATCAGCAGAAAACTCAGGATACTGATAAAGTAATAATGGTTGAGATAAGTGGTTTTGTCCATCAGCTCGATGTACGTAAAGCTTAGGAAAAAAATAATGATAGAAAGCCTGTATTTAAGCCCTGCAGCTACTGCCAATGCCGCCAGTCCACATACGGCAAAGATCACATAGGTAAAATCTCCCAGGGGTTTTATCCACTCAAAGCCATAATATGAGAATGAAAATTCAGGTAAGAGGTAGAGTGTTTCGATCCAGCCATGGAGCCAAAACCTGATGATACTGCCAAACATCATCAATCCAAAAAAGATACGAAAGACCGCTAAGGGAGCGGCTTCCGTATCTTTTTTTAAATAACTTGAGAGTTTCATTTCTCTATAATTTGTGCCACAGATTAGTCCCCGTCAGAATCCACGTAGTCTACACTAATATTCAGCGCCTGCAACATATCGGTTTTCAGCAGCACCACAGTTTTTTGCAATTCATCAAAGGCTGTGAGCATAACTGTGTTGTTCGTTCTCACCTGCTCTGAAAGATCTGGGTCGAGATCATTTGCCTGTTGTTCTACATTTTCTATCTGGTCATTGATCATAGCGGCTAGGTCTTCTCCTTCTCTTATAGAGTTTAGGTATTCTAAATATTGCTTGTAACTAGGTCCGTTTTGAGCACTGTTGAAATGTTTTCCGTTAAAGAAATTTTGAAAAGATTCAATTGCCTTTAGATAAAGCTGCTTCGAAAAATCTTCGGTATAATAGGCTTCAGCAGTTTCGGGAGCAGGATTACCAGAGAATCCTCCGGCCGGAATTCCTATCTTCCCTGATCTCAGGTCCATTTCAAAGTACATCACGAAATCATTGGTAAATCTGTCTACTGATCCTGTACTGGAGGAACTGGTATTTGCAACAAACGTATCTCGAAATGAATTCTTCCAATGGGCCAGGACAGTATCTGTAAGGGTATCAATTCTGGAAGAAACATCTAAAAGGTACTGCTTGTAAGTTTCAGCATTTGCATCTCCATTGTAGAAAGATAAAATCTCAGCATCGGTTCCGGCTAAACCGTTCAGTAAAAAATCCAGTGCAGGAAAACCCTGCTCATCGATAGCCGAGGCTAATTCCAGGTTGTAATCATTATTTTGAATGTGGGCTTGAATAGCAGCAGCATCTGTAGGATAAATATTAAGATAGGTGTGGTAATTAATAGTTTCAGCCTCTCCTATTTCATAAATGGCTATCGTTTGATATTGCAAATAGGCTTGTTTATAGGCAGATCTAAGCACCTCAAGATTAGCCTGGGTAGGATCACCAACAAAAGCTTCAGTAGCCTCTTTCAAGCTCTGGGTTTCCCCGGCAAAATGTTCAAAGGACGGAATAATGATATTATCTGCCCAGTTTTCCAGCATAGCACCTCTGTCAAAATTATCTGAAGCAACATTTTTTCCATCATCAGAACCACACGACACCAATAGTATAGCGGCTAAAATTGTTAAAGTTATTTTTTTCATCATTTTTCCGGGTATTATAAAAAAGGGCCGGGAAGGCCCTTTTCCAAGATTGATTTTATTTATTCTGCAGCCATAGCTACAGTAATACCGTATGCGGCAGCTATCTCTTGGGATATTTCATCCAAAGTTTCAGGAGTCACATCCCAGAATCCGTTTCCAGCCATCAGCTGCTGGAGATAACCTGCTATTTGTTCTTTGGTAACATGAGGCGCTCCGGTGGCTGGGTTGTGAGAAAATCTAAGGCTGTGAATGAAACCAAACCCTTCAGAAAGATCATGGAAGGCAGCTCCCATATTACCATTGTTAATGGCATCTTTACCAGCTTGCAGATAATAAACAGAACGCACCGCAAGGATTAAAGAGATGTTTTCTCTAATAATAGAGATCATATCATCCCTAAGCTCATAGTTTTCAGCAACGATGGCAGCACGACCAGTTTTAAAGGCTTTAAAGGTCTCTTCTGCTATTCCGGCAAAATCGCTATCACTATCTACTTTAGCCATATATTTTAAAAGAAAGCTATCCCCATTCTCTCCCAGGACACTATTAGGGTTTTCCTGAGGAACAGTTGGATCACCATAAACATACCCATAAGCTTCATCCCACTTGTGTTCCATAGTAGTATAAGGCTTCCCTTCTTCGGTAACATCATTATTATTGTTTGAAACATTATCACCTGCATCAAGAACGGCTACAGAAAGATAATTATTCAATGCCTGGTCTACCACTAAAGCCCCAATCAGGCTTTTTCCAAACGCCTGATCGAACTCCAGACCTTGAGCATTTACATATCTTGTAGTGGTCCCATCCAAAATTTGTCCGGCTACACCTGCAGATGCCTGCTGGTTCCAGTTAGGAAACACTTCATTTACCTGCCCCGTGATCCAGGATTCAAAAAGGTTCTGTATAGCCTGCTTTTCCGCTGTATTGGTTGAGAAATATTCATTTGAAGCCGCAACTTTGCTTTTTATAGTTTTAGTACTCTCATTAAGCGCTGTTTCAGAAAAAGGATCATTAATGTTGGAAAACATATTGGATAAACTTTCATTTGAATTGGAAGGATCCTTAAAAGCTGTGAGTAATTCCTGACTCATCTTCAGTCGGGTCGTTTGCCCGTCATAACTAACGGTTGATTCCCCGTTACGGGTAAAGGTATAGGTTTCAGGAATGTCAATTGACGATGTTGAATCATCATCTACAGAACAGGAAGTCAACGTCAATCCTCCAAGTAGCGCTGCGAATAAAATTCTTTTCATTGTTGTTTATTTAGACTTGTTTAAAATAACTTTGCAAATGTATACTGCCTTCTTCTTTTCGCAAAGCTTATTTAGATTAATTTTAAATAAATATTTTCAATTAAAAAGCGTAAATGTATTGCAAACACTAATGGTACGCAGAAAAGATCTTAGTAGCTTCATTATGAGCA
>CAZVKA010000029.1:0-23703 GCA_964627595.1 uncultured Flavobacteriaceae bacterium
TAATTACCTGTTCCATGTTCTTTTTTAATGTTTTTGCTTAATTCTGAAGACAAAGGATCTTGCCGGCGATCCAGGTGATTGGTGACTGCATGGATGTCATCTTTGTCAAATCCCTGGTGCAATTTTGCGATGGCCTGGATCTTAGTAGGTTCGCACCAGAATCCTGTGATCAACAGAAGGTGATCTTCGACCATTTCCTGCGGAAGGTCTTCGTAATAGATAGGATCCTTCTGCTCTTTTTCAAAATGCCCCACCAGGTTTTTGAGGGACTGCACAAGCTCCTTTTTGGTCTGGATCTTTATTTTCACGTTCACATGTACGGCGGAATAATCCCAGGTACTAATATTGATCTCCTTATACCAGGAAGAAGAAACGTAACCTTGAGCTCCGTGGAAAATCAGTAAACCTTCCAGCCCATCTTTTAGGTAGCTGTATTGTTCGTTGGCCTCGGCTATATGTCCGTAAAGTGTAAATTTCTCCACATCACCATTGATGAGTATGGGGATATGAGTAGCCAGCAACTCTTTACCCTTTATAACAAAAGTGGCGAATGGATGTGACTTGATAAAATTATAAATATATTGTCGGTCGTTTTTCTTGTACTTATCAGGTTGGAACATGCGTTATTTCTTTTTGTGAAGAAAAGGACATTTCCAATCATCTCCAACTTTCCGGCCGCTGTACTGCCTGGCTTCCGAACGCTCTCCAAAATCTTCTAGCATCGGGTTAATATCCCCCTGCAGTGCAATATCTCGTTCCCGAATTTTGTCTCTTACAGTCTGGTAAGTATTCATTTCCCTCAACTTTTCAAATTGCCAGTGCAGGTTAAAAGCAATAGTTGGAAAAGGAGTCTGCCGGGCTTTTCGGGAGCTGTTGGGGTGCATGCCCACGATGTAAAAAGCTTTTCCTCCAAGACTAAAGCTAAAATCAGGATCTTCGGGATCTGGCTTTACTGATTCATCCCAGTGAGAAACGTCTTCTTCATGCAGGTACTGCAACTGTTCCCATAAGAGTTTTTCAAATTCTTCTTCCGAATAATCTTTTCCACCTTTAAAGACCGCCAGAAAGGTGAGAAAATCATTAGATTCAAAATCGTACTTTTTAATATACTTCTGCAAATCCTTCAGAATAGCCTTGGCGGTTTCTCTCGAACCAAAATTTTCATACTCGTGAAAATCTACCTGGTCCATGCTAAAAACCGTCTGCGCCATTAAACAGGGATGATCTTTTCCAAGAATGAAATCGTCATATTCCTTTTTTGAAGATCCGGCAATTTTTTTATTTGTGATTGGGTGAGCCATTTTTCATTTTTTCTAAATATAACCGCTGTACAGCCATGGGACAATTGGTTTAAGAGTCTGTTAGTTGAATTTTATGTAAGATTAACAGCTCATTGCCGGTACCTAAAGATGAGGTACAGCATAAATAGGTTTAGGAGCAGGGCGGTGCCGTTAGTGACAATAATGGGAATATCTCCCGTGATGATCCCGTAGACCAACCATAAAGCGAGACCTGTAATGAGCACCAGGTACATACCCACAGAAACATCATCAACTTCTTTGGTCTTCCATGCTTTCCATATTTGTGGGGTAACTGCTGCAGTGGTGCAGGCACCCGCTACCAGTCCGAGAATTTCTGTCCAGCCTATCATTTAGGCTCCTACAATTTCGCCACCGTTAACATGGATGATCTGCCCAGTGATGTAGCTGCTGTCTTCACTGGCCAGGAAGACATAGGCCGGTCCTACTTCACTGGGTTGTCCCGCCCGGCCAAGAGGTACTTTCTTTCCGAATTCTGAAACATGGTCAGCATCAAAACTTGCGGGGATCAGAGGTGTCCAGATAGGACCAGGTGCTACGCCGTTCACTCTGATCTTTCGTTCGGCCAGCATTTTCGAAAGCGACCGGGTAAAAGAAGTGATCGCCCCCTTCGTGCTGGAATAGTCGAGCAAATGACTGCTGCCGCGATACGCGGTAACGGAAGTCGTATTAATGATCGTGTCCCCTTCCTTCATATTTTTCAGGGCCTGGGTCGCCGTAAAGAAGTAGGGAAAGATGTTGGTTTCAAAGGTGGTGCGTACCTGTTCTGAAGTCACTTCCTCCGGTTCCTCTTTTGGAAATTGCATGGCGGCATTGTTCACCAGGATGTTCAGCTGGCCGAATTTTTTTATCGTATCCTGCACGATCTTTTTGCAGAATTTTTCCTCCTTTAGATCCCCTTCCAGGATAAGGCATTCAGAACCGGCTTTTTCCACCATCTTTTTAGTTTCCAGTGCATCCTTGTCTTCGTCGAGATAAGCGATCGCCACCCTGGCACCTTCTTTAGCGAAATGGACAGCGACGCTGCGGCCAATTCCGCTGTCCCCGCCGGTGATGAGAGCAACTTTTCCCTTCAGTTTTTCACTGCCTTTATAGCCTTTTCGGATGATTTCAGGTTCGGGATGCATTTTTTGTTCCTCTCCAGGTTGTTTCGCTTGCTTTTGCTTCGGAAGGTCCTTCGGTTTACTCATAATAGTCTGTTTTATGTTTTAAAGTTATTGAAGTGATTTTTTCTGAAATGGCTGTTTAAGAAGATTTTAGCTTCGCATTTACAAAGATTAAGGAGGCCGCTGGCTTTCCTATTTTTGAATACCTTTGAAGCCGAAGTTAAAAACATCATTTTTGGAGGGTCAGAAAACCATAGAGCAGGATATCGTAATAGTTGGTGGCGGGGCCGCCGGATTTTTTACCGCCATTAATGCTGCGGAAAATGATCCTTCAGCGAGAATCACTATCCTTGAAAGAGGAAAGGATGTACTCAACAAGGTGAGAATTTCTGGCGGTGGAAGGTGCAACGTAACCCATGCAGAATTCCTTCCGAAGGAACTAACCCGCAATTATCCCCGGGGCGAGAAAGAACTCAGGGGTCCCTTTCACTCCTTTATGACCGGTGATACCATAGAATGGTTTGAAAAAAGAGGAGTCCCGCTGAAGATCGAGGAGGATGGGAGGATGTTCCCTAAGTCCAATTCTTCTCAAACCATCATCGATCTTTTTCTGAAGGAAACGAATAGACTGGGCATAAAAGTGCTTACCAAAAGGGCGGTACAGGATATCGTGAAAAACGGGGGCCGTTGGGAAATCGAGACTTCCCAGGAAAAGTTTACTGCAGAAAAAATCCTGATCGCTACAGGAAGCAATCCTAAAATGTGGAAGATCCTTGAAAACCTGGGTCACACAATTGTTCCAGGGGTTCCTTCCCTGTTCACTTTCAACATCACCGACAAGAGAATAAAAGATTTACCCGGAGTCGCAACCCCGGCCCGGGTAAAGATCAGGAAGGGAAAACTGGAAACAGAAGGTCCGCTGTTGATCACCCATTGGGGCATGAGCGGACCGGCAATTCTTAAATTGTCGGCCTGGGGTGCGAGGGAGTTGAGCGACAGGAAGAATTTTGAGATCGAGGTGAATTGGGTGCCGATTTTTACCTCGGAAGAGGTGATGGAAAAATTAATCGAGCTGAAGAAAGAGCATTCCCGACAACATCCGGCTAAATATACCCAATTTGAGCTTCCGAAGCGCTTGTGGCAGAGCCTGGTGGAGGCTTCAGGGATTTCAGGAAACGAAAACTGGGCCGATCTTAACAAGCAGCAGCTGGAAAATTTAGCGGCTCAGCTTTACAAAGGCGTTTTCCAGGTGCATGGGAAAAGCACTTTTAAGGAAGAGTTTGTGACTGCCGGGGGAGTGGAACTTAAGGAGGTGAATTTTAAAAGATTTGAAAGTAAGATCCATCAGAACCTTTTCCTGGCCGGGGAAGTTTTGAATGTTGACGCCATTACGGGCGGTTTTAATTTTCAAAATGCCTGGACCGGCGGATTTCTTGCTGCCAGAGCTATGACTTCTGCTGCTGTTTAAATACCATTTTATTGAACCATGAGGTAGGCAGGATCTTCCTCGCAAAAAGAACAGCGCCTGCCCCTTTACCGGTGGGATATCGTAATTTCAGGCTGCCATCTTTTGCTGCCTGGAAGACCGTTTTAGCAACTACTTCGGGACCGGGAGCCTTTTGATTTCGTTTCTTCATTCCGTTAAGGATATTTCTCTCCATTTTCTCATAACCTTTGACGGAATCATTTTTAAAAACTTTTAAAGATCTGCCGTGGAAATCGGTTTTTATGGCTGCGGGTTCAATAAGTTTAACCTTGATGTTGAATTGTTGGAGTTCATATTGAATTGCTTCAGTAAAACCTTCAAGCGCCCATTTGCTGGAGCAATACAGGCTGTACAGCGGAATTGTGAACCGTCCGACTACAGAGGAGGTGTTAATGATCATTCCTTCTCCTTTCTTTCTGAAATAAGGAATGAATTCCCGGGTGAGTTCCATTACTCCAAACACGTTCACCCTAAACTGTTGCAATACCTCTTCTTCGGTAGATTTCTCAAAAGTGCCCACTGCGCCATAACCGGCATTATTGAACAACACATCTATGGAGGTGAAATCGTTTTCCACCTGAGAGATGATATTTCTCAGATGCTCCTTTTTTGTCACATCCAGCCTATAAAGTCTAAGATTGGTAAGATTTTTCAATTCTGTTTCTTCTTCGGGAGAACGCATGGTGGCGGCTACATTCCAGCCTTTTTCGGCAAAAAGTTTGGCTGTTGCCCTGCCAATTCCGCTGGAGGCTCCGGTAATGAGGATGGTTTTTTTCAAAATTTCAGGCTTTTGATTTGCTTTTAAGATAGAAAATTTCACGTAGGCAGGAGAAGGCTTCATTAGGAAAATCTATCTTTGCCGAAACTTTAAGGATGACCGAAAAAGATTTTATTCCGAAAGAGTATTCCGCAGCAGTTGAAGAAGGAAAAGTGACCTGGCAAAGTCCCAGTAATATTGCGCTGGTAAAATACTGGGGAAAAAAGGAAAACCAGATCCCAGCAAATCCTTCCATTAGTTTTACCTTGAATTCCTGCAGGACCACAACAGCCCTTTCCTTTCAAAAAAGAAAAAAAGCGGATGGTTTTGATTTCGAGTTGTTCTTTGAGGGAGAAAAAAAGGAATCTTTCAGACCCAAGATCCAGAAGTTTCTCGAAAGAGTAGGGGAATATCTGCCGTTTTTGAAGGACTACAGCTTTAAGATCGAAACTTCGAACTCTTTTCCGCACAGCAGCGGGATCGCATCTTCGGCCAGTGGAATGAGTGCTTTGGCCCTGTGCCTTATGAGCCTCGAGAAACAACTCGACCCTAAAATGTCTGAAGAATATTTCACTCAAAAAGCTTCATTTTTGGCAAGGCTGGGATCGGGAAGTGCTTGCCGTAGCATTGAAGGCGGTCTGATAGCCTGGGGGGAGCACAAGGGAATACCCGGGAGCAGTGACCTTTATGGGGTAAAATATCCGCACCAGGTACATGAAGATTTTAGAAACTATCAGGACACCATTTTATTGGTGGATAAAGGAGAGAAGCAGGTGAGCAGTACGCTGGGGCATGATCTCATGAAAGGGCATCCTTTTGCTGAAGGACGTTTTCAACAGGCGCATGAAAATCTTGAGTTGCTGAAAGAGATCTTTGAAGAAGGAGATCTTTCCGCATTTATTAAAACGGTGGAGAGCGAAGCCCTCACGTTGCACGCCATGATGATGACAAGCCAGCCGTACTTCCTCCTGATGAAACCTAAAACGCTCGAAATTATCAACAAAGTTTTCGATTTCAGGGAGCGAACGGGATTACATCTTTGTTTTACTCTCGATGCCGGTGCAAACGTGCATTTGCTGTACCCGGAAAAAGAGAAAAAAGAAACCCTGGAATTTATAAAATCCGAACTTCTCCGATATTGCCAAAACAGCCAATATATCACCGATGAAGTGGGCAAGGGAGCCATGCAATTGGCTTAAAATTTGATTAAGTAGTTTCTGATAATTAGGAAGTTGTATATTTGCAATTCCATGCAGAACTTAAGGTGAGGAAAATTTATTATCTTTACTCTGCCTAATGCAGATCGCTATGAAAGGACCTTTATTTTATTCTAAGATCTTACTCTTTGGAGAGTACGGGATCATCAAAGATTCCAAAGGATTGTCCATTCCTTATAATTTTTATAACGGGGCTTTAAAGGTGGATGAAGATCCTTCTGAAGAGGCTAAGAAATCCAACAGAAGTCTGAAGAGGTTCGCAGATTATTTGAAAAACCTGCAGGAAGAAAGGCCGTCTTTGGTGAAATTCGACCTGGAAGATCTGTATGAGGATATAGAAAAAGGGATGTATTTTGACTCCAGTATTCCGCAAGGATATGGAGTCGGGAGTAGTGGTGCCCTTGTTGCGGCTATATACGATGAGTATGCGGTGAACAAAATAACTGTTCTCGAAAACCTCACCCGTGAGAAACTGCTGAAATTAAAGGAGATCTTTGGGGAAATGGAATCTTTCTTTCATGGCAAATCTTCAGGACTTGATCCATTAAACTCTTATTTGAGCATTCCGATCCTAATCAATTCCAAAGACAACATAGAACCTGCGGGAATTCCCTCTCAAACCCAGAACGGAAAGGGAGCTGTATTCCTCCTGGACAGCGGTTCTGTTGGGGAAACAGCGCCTATGGTGAACATCTTCATGGAAAATATGAAGCAGGAACCTTTTAGAAAAATGCTGAAAGATCAGTTCGTTAAACATACTGATGCATGTGTGGACGATTTCCTCAAAGGGGATGTGAAATCACTTTTTGGGAACATCAAGAAACTTTCTCACGTAGTGCTGGATAATTTCAAGCCTATGATCCCTGCTCAATTTCACAAGCTTTGGCAAAAGGGTATCGAAACCAATGAGTACTACCTTAAGCTATGTGGTTCTGGCGGTGGCGGTTACATTTTAGGGTTCACAGAAGACATTGAAAAGGCAAGAAAAGCGTTGAAGGATTATCGTCTGGAAGTGGTATACAACTTCTAAGAGCCGATGGCTACCCTTTCAAAAAAGCGACTTTTACTCAAGATCTTAAGTTTTATATCGGTAGTACGGGGTTATAACATCCTGGTGCTGGTGATTGCCCAGTATTTGACCTCTATGTTCATTCTTGCCCCCGAAAATCCTTTGGGCCAGGTATTGTTCGATCCCAATTTGTTTTTTTTGGTTCTTTCCACAGCTTCGGTGGTGGCAGCCGGGTATATCATTAATAATTTTTACGACAGCGAAAAAGATCTTATTAATCGTCCACAAAAGACCATGTTGGATCGTTTTGTGAGCCAGCGTACCAAGCTTTCGGTATATTTTATTCTTAATCTTGCTGGTATTTTCTTTGCCAGTTATGTCTCCTTTAGGGCAGTTGTGTTCTTCTCCGTCTACATATTCGTTATTTGGTTCTACTCCCATCGACTTAAGAAGATACTTTTCGTGAATAACCTGGTGGCTTCGGTGCTTACCATAACTCCATTCTTCGCGGTCTTTGTCTACTATAAAAATTTTGAGACGGTGATCTTTGTACATGCCACCTTCCTGTACCTCATGATCGTAATGAGGGAGCTGGTAAAAGACCTGGAAAATATGAAGGGCGATATGGTACAGGGATATAGAACCATTCCCATAGTGTACGGGGAAAGGTTGAGCAAAGCATTGCTTACTGGTCTTGCGTTGTTTTCATTTTTACCGGTCTTCCTGTTGATCAATTATTTTGAAATTGGAAAAATGGACCTGTTCTTTTACGGGGTCCTACTGCTGCTGGTAATTTTCCTGCTAGTTCTGTACTTAAGTAAGGCTAAATGGCAGTATCTGCTGCTGCATAATTTGCTGAAATTTATCATTGTAGCAGGGGTTTTTAGTATATTATTGATCGATATTGATGCCCTGCTGGAACGGGTTTTCTAAATTTTCTTCGGAAGAAAGCTGCTAAATTTCCTTTTTTGAGCATTTGAATCACAAAGCTGTATCTTTGTACAAAATTATTTTTTATGAGTAGAAATGACAGGTCATCCGGAAGCAGAGGAGATAGGTCCGGCGGAAAGGCAAAAAGCGGTCGCCAGGGCGGCAAAGACCGTACTAAATCACATGCCCGCGGAAATGCTCCGGTGAACCGAAATGAAAAGGATCCAAAGAAATCCATGTCCCAGGGCAATGCTCCGGTGAAAAAACAACAGGGGAACAAAGCCGATACCATGCGGTTGAATAAATATATAGCTAACTCAGGTATTTGTTCCCGGCGGGATGCAGATATCTATATAGCTGCCGGAAGTGTGACGGTGAACGGGAAGGTAGTGACCGAAATGGGCTATAAAGTGCAGCTTAAAGATGAAGTTAAGTTCGATGGGCGCCGCGTCAATCCGGAGAAACCGGAATACGTACTTCTAAATAAACCAAAAGGATTTTATGTTACCGGAAGCCTGGAGAAAAAGAATCGTACGGTAATGGATCTTATTGCCAATGCATCTAAGTCCAAACTTGATCCTGTGGGCAGGCTTGATACCCAGGCGACAGGACTGCTGTTATTTACCAATGACGGCACTATGGCAAAGAATCTGGCCAACCCCAAAAACGGAATTCGTCAAATATATCACCTGGAGCTTGATAAGGATCTTGCTTATGATGATCTTCAAAAAATTAAAGAGGGTATTAATCTTGAAGATGGTGCCGTAAAAGTTACAGACATCAGTTACGTGGAGAATAAACCCAAACGCGAAGTGGGCCTTGAAATAAAGAGTACCAAAAATCATATCGTACAACGCATTTTCAAGAGTCTTGACTATGAGATCGTAAAGCTTGACCGGGTTGTGTTTGGGGGCTTGACCAAAAAAGATCTTCCCCGTGGCCACTGGCGAGTGTTGTCAAAACAAGAAGTTATTAATCTCGCAAATATTTAATCTGGGTGGGAATTGCTTACTCCTTGTAATGCAAAGGGTAAGCAGGCTCATGTAAGGTTAATTTCATATCTGCCGGAAAATTGCAGCATACCACAAAAAAAAACTGCAACTTTCCGGCTTTTTAATACATTTGCTTTAGCTAAGCTAAAACAATGATGTATCTAATGCCGGGGAATTTCACCCGGTCCTTGTGTCTCTTCTTTACCGGCTTCGGGTCTTTCGGCAGCCTTAACAAACTTTTATCACCTTATTCTTTTAGCATTGCCTGAGAATTTCTACTTTTTTACTTTAATCTATACTACTTAAAAATTGAATACTAAGTACCGCGATTTAATAGACCAGACATATTATTTCCCCCAGGAAGAATTTCAAGTTGAAGGGAGTGAGCTGCAGTTCCACGGCATCGACTTAATGGAATTGGTAAAAGAATATGGCGCTCCTCTAAAATTCACCTATCTCCCAAAGATCTCTCAAAATATCAACAGAGCCAAAAAATGGTTTGCAGATGCCTTGGAAAAAAGTGACTATAAAGGCAGTTACAATTACTGTTACTGTACCAAAAGCTCGCATTTTGAGCATGTGCTGAACGAAGCTCTAAAAAATGATATCCATATTGAGACCTCATCGGCAGTAGATATTGATATTGTCGAAGCGCTGAAAGAAAAAGGGAAGATCACAGATGATACCTACGTGATCTGTAATGGGTTTAAAAGAGATCAATATGTTTCTAATATCGCTAACCTCATAAATAACGGACATAACAATTGTATTCCCATTATTGATAATTACGAGGAAATAGACCTGCTAACAGAGGCCATAGATGACAAGTTTAAAATTGGGATAAGGATCGCTTCAGAAGAAGAGCCTAAATTTGAATTCTATACCTCCAGGTTAGGAATTGGCTACAAGAACATTGTGCCGTTCTACAATAAGCAAATAAAAGATAATGACCAGGTGGAATTGAAAATGCTCCACTTTTTCATCAATACCGGAATTCGGGACACTGCTTATTACTGGAACGAATTACTGAAATGTCTTAAGGTTTATATCAATTTAAAACGTATTTGTCCTGAGCTGGACAGTCTAAATATTGGAGGCGGATTTCCGGTGAAAAACTCCCTGCACTTTGAATATGATTACAAGTACATGGTTGAGGAGATCGTCAACCAGATCAAGATCGCCTGTGATGAAGCTGAAGTTGAAGTGCCTCATATATTTACTGAATTTGGATCTTTCACGGTTGGTGAAAGCGGAGGTGCGATCTATGAGATTCTTTACCAAAAGCAACAGAACGATCGTGAGAAGTGGAATATGATCAATTCTTCTTTTATCACTACCCTTCCTGATACCTGGGCGATAAGCAAAAAATTCGTTATGCTTGCCGTGAACCGCTGGAATGATGAATATGAAAGAGTATTGCTGGGCGGGCTTACCTGTGACAGTGATGATTATTATAACAGTGAACAACATACAAATGCGATTTACCTCCCCAAGTACAAAAAGGATAAACCCCTGTACATAGGATTTTTCAATACTGGCGCTTATCAGGATACCATTGGTGGCTTTGGCGGGTTGCAGCATTGTCTGATCCCACAGCCTAAGCAACTTCTTATCAATAGGGATGAAAATGGAGAGCTGGAGATTAGTTTGTACAGTCCACAACAGGAACCGCAAGATTTTCTTAAAATACTGGGCTATAAATAGTCAGGTAAATTTTTTTGTTATTTTTAATACGTGAAGCAATCAATTTTAAAGAATAATTACTGCCAACCATGAGTAAAAAAAATTACGCCGGCATTCCGGACAAGTATGCACGCTTAGATGACGCCAAAGTAGTCTTAATCCCGGTGCCGTATGATGGAACCAGTACCTGGGGTAAAGGGGCCGACAAAGGTCCTGATGCCTTCCTCGAAGCTTCTGAGAACATGGAGCTTTTTGACATTGAAACCCGTACCGAAGTGTATAAAAAAGGAGTCTATCTCGCTCCCCCCGTCACGGAAGACTCTTCTCCCGAAAAAATGGTGGAAGCGGTCTACAAGACCACCAAGAATTACCTTAAACAGGAGAAATTCGTCACTCTTTTTGGAGGAGAGCATTCCATCTCTATTGGTTCTATAAGAGCTTTCAATGAGACATTTGAGGATCTTACAGTAGTGCAGATCGATGCACATGCAGATCTGCGTCCGGAGTATGAAGGTACTACTTGCAACCACGCCTGTGCAGTGCATGAAGCCAGCAAGAAAACCAACCTTATCCAGGTAGGTATCCGCTCAATGGATATTTCTGAACTGGATCATATGGATGAAAATCAGGTGTACTGGGCTCATGATCTTTATGAGGATTGGATGGACGACGCCATTGGTCAAATGACGCCGAATGTTTTCATTACAATCGATCTTGATGCTTTTGATCCTTCTATCTTACCTTCAACAGGAACACCCGAGCCGGGAGGTATGTTCTGGTATGAAACTCTGGAATTTCTGAAAGTGATGTTCAAGAAAAAGAATGTGGTGGGCTTTGATATTGTAGAGCTTAACCCAAATGAAAATGAGAAATCCTCAGACTTTTTAGCTGCCAAGCTGTATTACAAAATGCTAAGCTATAAATTTAAATATCTTAATTACAACGAAGAAGACGAAGAAGATGAATAAAGGAGCGATTACTGAATTTATAGAAAAATATTACAAACATTTCAACGCTGCAGCCCTTGTGGATGCAGCCCAGGCCTACCGGGATCAGCTCGATAAAGGCAATAAGATGATGGTGACCCTGGCCGGGGCAATGAGTACCGCAGAGATCGGGAAGATCTTTGCCGAAATGATCCGCCAGGAAAAGGTGCAGTTCATTTCCTGTACCGGTGCCAATCTTGAGGAGGATATCATGAATCTGGTTGCTCATACTCATTATGAACGGGTGCCTCACTACCGGGATTTAACGCCTCAGGACGAGTGGGATTTGTTAGAGCGAGGTCTCAATCGAGTAACCGATACTTGTATCCCAGAAGAAGAGGCTTTCCGCAGGATTCAGAAACACATCGTAAAGATCTGGAAAGATGCCGAAGCTGCCGGAGAAAGATATTTCCCGCATGAATTCATGTACAAGCTACTGTTGAGTGGGGTAATGGAAGAATACTACGAGATCGATTTGAAGGATTCCTGGATGTATGCGGCGGCCGAAAAGAACCTACCCATCGTGGTTCCTGGATGGGAAGACAGTACGATGGGGAACATTTTCGCTTCTTATGTGATGAAAGGTGAGCTGAAGGCGAGTACCATGAAATCGGGAATTGAATACATGGGGTACCTGGCCGACTGGTACACGAAAAATACAGACAAAGGAGTAGGTTTCTTTCAGATTGGGGGAGGAATTGCCGGAGACTTCCCAATTTGTGTTGTGCCAATGCTATACCAGGACATGGAGATGCACGATATTCCTTTTTGGAGCTATTTCTGCCAGATCTCAGATTCCACTACCAGTTATGGATCTTATTCGGGAGCTGTTCCTAACGAAAAGATCACCTGGGGAAAACTGGATAAGGACACACCAAAATTCGTAATTGAAAGTGATGCCACTATTGTGGCACCACTAATCTTTGCACATATTCTTGGAATGTAAGTTGAAAAACTGAAGAGCTAAATAAAGATCCCGAAGGTTTTTCCTTCGGGATCTTTTCGTTTTTATTCACTGCTGTAACTCCTGCCTTGGAATTCTTATTTATTCTTAAATTGCCCTATAAATATTCGAGGGGCTTGTAAAGTCACTATTTATGCGGAAATGACATCCAGGTGACATGTGAATGTCACCCAAAAAACAGCCTTTTTGAGGTAGTTTTGTTTCAAACAATACCCGATATGGACGAAAAAAATAAACTTGCCGAAAATCTCGTATACCAGAGAAAACTAAAAGGGCTTACCCAAAAGGAGCTATCAGATCGAACCAATGTAACGGTACGTACTATCCAAAGAATTGAAAAAGGAGAGACAGATCCACACCTTCAAACTGTACGGCTGCTGGCTGCTGCCCTGGAGGTGGAAGTGGATGAACTTTTAGTTCTTGAAGATCCAAAGGAGGAAGATATTCAGAAGAAGTGGTTGTTGTTAATGCACTCCACTCCTTTTATAGGATTTGTGGTGCCATTGGCAAACATTTTCATCCCTTTGTTTTTATGGATCCATAAACGGGAGGATAGCAAGATCTATGATGATCACGGGAGAAAAGTGGTAAATTTTCAGCTCACCATGGTCAGCATTTTTGTGGTGGCTCTTTTGCTTATGATGATCATAGGTAGGGTAATAGTAGGTGGTGGGCCTATACTTACGCTCATAATTCTCATTATTCCTTATGCAGTAGTCGTAATGCTGGTAAATATCTTTACTGCCCTCAACAGCCAAAAAAGCTATTATCCGCTCTCTATTCCTTTTATCAGGGAGAAAAGTAAAAACAGAGCATCTAATAAAGCAGCCGTTACTGTAATTATTTTCTTTTGTTTTTCAGGTTCCGGATTTGCACAGGAAATTGAAAGACTGGATGGTTCTGAAATTTCATCAGATTCGCTTAGTCGGCATGTGGAATATCTGATGGGAGAGGCCAAAGTACCGGGACTGGCTATCTCGGTTTTTAATGAAGATCAGCCGGTCTATTCAAAAGTGTTTGGTTATGCAAATAACAATGATAAGGATGAGCTTTATAGAACGACCAACATATATGGTGCTTCTTTGAGTAAGGCCGTGTTCACAGTGATCGTGATGAAACTGGTTGAAGATGGCGTGATAGATCTTGACACGCCTTTAGAGTCTTATCTGCCGAAGAGAATATTTGAGTATGAGCCTAAAGCTGATTGGCATGATGATTATTCTGACCTCAAGACTGATTCTCTGTACCATAAGATCACAGCCAGGATGGCTTTGGCGCATACTACCGGTTTTCCAAACTGGAGGTTTTTTGAACCCGATAAGAAATTGCGGGTAAAGCAGGAGCCGGGAAGCGGGTATATATATTCCGGGGAAGGAATGGTCTACCTGCAGGTCGTGCTCGAAAAGATCACGGGCAAGCCTTTTGAAGAACTAGCACAGGAGATCGTTTTCAGACCTTTAGGCATGGTAAACTCCAGTTTTGAGTGGCAACCAGAATTTGAGCAAGATTACGCGCACGGTCACAATCAAAAAGGTCAGGCCTATAAAAAAGACAAGGACAATGAGCCCCGTGCGCCCAGTACAATGGAAACGACTTTTGAAGACTATAATAGATTTTTGACTGCAGTGTTAAACCGGGAACTTCTAAATCATGACTCCTGGAATGAAATTTTAAGTCCGCAGGTAAGGATCCGGTCACTAAGGCAATTCGGGCCTCTGGCACAGGAGGAAGGTGACCTGAATGATGAAATTGAAATGTCTTATGGACTCGGTTTAGGCTTGTTCAAAACCCCATATGGTTGGGCAGCTTCTAAAGGAGGTAACGGCAGCGGCTTTGAACATTACTCAGTATTATTTCCCGAAGTAGGTAAAGGAATTCTCATCATGACCAACAGCGAGAACGGTGAGAGCATTTTTAAGGAGTTGCTGGAGGTAGCATTGAGAGATGTCTATACTCCCTGGGAATGGAAGAATTATGTTCCGTATAACAACTAAAAAATTTTCATAAAGTGTTGACTTCTGCTGTTCGCAGGGACGCGGCTTTTTTTCTTCGGAAAATTTCATATCCCATTACGCCAAAGACTACCAAATATTCCAGGGCGACCAGCCACAGGTTCTCCTCAAAGCCGGCACCTGCATAAGCGGAATAACTCAGTACGACGAACAGGCTCCATACCACGACAAACCTGTACCCGGTAAAGATGGAAATGAACAGGGGGGTGACCAGGTACCATGGATGCACCGTGGTGGCCAGGAAAAGATAAATGCTAATGCTGAATAACATGGAGGTGAGAAGTCCATAGTGGGTTTTATTTCGACGATCCCAAGATTTTAAAATGACAAAAAGGAACACTATCAAACCTAATAATGGTCCGGCGCTCTGGATAATATTATACCCCTGAACTTGGTATCCAATCCACCTGATGAGGTAATAAATACTGGCGTTGAATTCAAATTTTTGAAACCAAAGTCCCACACTGGCTGAATAATTATTTAAAAATTCATCGGAAAGAAAGGGGAGAAAGGAGAGTAGTACTAAAAATACACTGGTTGTGTAATAAGCGAGCGCCTTTTTTGGTTTCAAATACCTGAACAGGAGCGGAAGAAAGAGTAGGGGGATGAGTTTGACAGAAACTGAACAGGCAAACCAGAAGGCACTGACCAGCCATCTTTTCTGGTACAGGTAATACAGGGAAACCAACAGGAAAAACACCATCACCCCTTCAAAATGCAGATTCCCGGTAAGTTCAATTACTATGAAGGGATTAAGAAGATACCAAAAAATACGGTTTTCGGGCAGATTTAATTTTCGAAGCAGTTTCCTTCCGAAGTAAAAAATTCCCACATCTGCCGCAATAATAAACAGGCGAAGACTCACTACAGCTCCCAATATACTTTTTCCGCCCAAAAGCGCTGCCAGGGCAAAAAACAGCTGATTCAACGGCGGGTAATTCGTGGGATTACCTGCACTGAGTTCTCCCATGCCATTTAATAAGTTTTCAGCACCTTCTATAGGAGGATTGGCGATTAACTCGTTAGGCGTAAAAATGTAAGGACTGATACCCTGCAGCAGGAGTTTCCCATCCCATATAAACCGGTAGAAATCCTGCGACAGGTTGGGGATAGAAAATAAAAAGATCAACCTGAAAATTATCGCTGCACCCAATAAGACCTTAAAATTGCCTTTTTCCAGCTGAAAGATCTTCCAGCTCAAAAAGAAAAGTGCGCCATAGAGGCTGAGGAGTCTAATGAAGTCTTCGCGGTTCAGATCGCAGGCAAAAACCGAATAAAAGAGGCAGGACAACAGGAAAAGAAGGAGCGGGATCTTATGAAAGGATAAAAATGGTTTCATTTCTCTCCAGACCTAAAAGGTTTTGAAAACCTTGTAGGTCTCCAGAACGAAATATTTAAAGAATTGAAAACTACGTATGAAAATCCGAAGAACAACATCAAGTGAAACAGGAGCAGGCGGTAATTTTCTAGATTAAAAGCTGAAAAGATCGCGAAGGCGAATAGCAGCATCAAAGAAATTTCCAGCAACAGCTGAAAGGTGATCTTTAAAGGGGTTTTCTTTAGGAGCCTATCTTTCCCGTCCAGATTGAACTTTGGGGTTCTAATGAACTCACTCCTTTTCCCAAAGTGCCCTTCTAATACTGCCCGGGAATTATGGACGGAAAATCCCATGGCGATAGAGAAAAAAGTGAAAAACAACATTGAAAACTCCAAAAGAGACCGGAAGCTTCGTCCTTTGATCCTTGCGAAAGTCACCCAGTAAGAAGTAAAAAAGATCATGGTGCTAATGCTAAAGAACAGCATGACGCCCGTGTAGAATCCAAACTCACTCCCCGTAGTGATAAAAAGTACCGGCACACTCAACAGCGCGAGCAGCAGCACCAGGAAAAACAGGCTGCTGTTCAACAGGTGAAAAAAACTGTGGATCCTGGTGCCGATCGATACACTCTTGCTTCTCCATAATTTGCGGTAGTTCTTCTGAAAGTTTTCGGCAGCGCCTTTGTTCCACCTGAACTGCTGTGAACGGGCCGCAGAAATGGTTATGGGAAGTTCAGCAGGGGTTTCCACCTCCTCCAGGTATTTGAATTTCCAGCCTTTTAGCTGTGCACGGTAACTCAAGTCGAGATCTTCAGTGAGAGTGTCTCCTTCCCAATTTCCGGCATCCAAAATACATGCCTTGCGCCAAATACCGGCAGTGCCATTGAAATTGATGAAATGCTGACCTGAGTTTCTGCCCGTTTGTTCCAGGATGAAATGGAAGTCCAGTAAGAAAGCCTGCAGTTTCGTGAGCAGGGAATAATTTCTGTTGAGGTGTCCCCAGCGAGTTTGCACCACGCCAATATTTTTGTCTTTAAACCAGGGAACTGTCTGTTGTAACCAGTCTTTATTCGGAAGGAAATCGGAATCAAATATGGCTATAAATTCTCCTTTTGCAGACTTCAGTCCCTCTTTTAAGGCGCCGGCTTTAAAACCCACCCGGTTGGATCTGCGGAGATGACTGATGTCGATTCCCCTGTTCCTGATTTCGGCAATAAGGGAAGCGGTAAGTGTGATCGAATCATCTGTGGAATCATCCAGCACCTGAATTTCCAGTTTTTCGGGAGGATAATCTATTTCAGCAATATTTTTCAGCAGTCGCTCCACCACCGGTCTTTCATTATAAAGAGGTAATTGAATAGTGACAAAGGGAATTTGAGAAGTGTCTGTAAAATCTACTTTCGAAGTTCTCTGTATCTTTCGGGTTTTCCAATAGTTAAAAAGTAATTGCAGCTGTACCAGGCTGTACAGAAATATAACGAACAGCAGCAAGGTGAAAAGTACAAGGATAGCAGTGTCCATTATTTAAAACTGTATTTAAAAATCCATCCCAGGATCTTTACCCCGGCCATGAAAGCACCCTTCACGGTTCCCGAAACTTTTGAAACCCCGATCCTGTTTCGGTAGTGAACGGGAACTTCTTCATAGCTATAATTTTTCTTCAAGGTCTTTAATTGCATTTCCACCGTCCAGCCGTAGGTTTTGTCTTCCATTTCCAAAGCCAGCAGTTTATCATACTTGATCGCCCTGAATGGGCCCAGGTCTGTAAAACGGGCATTGAAAAAAAGTTTCATCAGGCGAGTTGCCAGCCAATTCCCGAATATCTGCGGAAAAGTCATCGCACCTTTCTCCCGCCACATTTTTACGCGGGCACCTATCACCAGGTCCACATCCCGCTCGAGGATAGGTTCTACGATCTTTGTGAGTTCTTCAGGATAATCACTGTAATCTCCATCTAAAAATACGATAATTTCAGGTTTCTCCTTTTGTGCAGCGATATAATCCATTCCCTTAAGACAGGCATATCCGTAACCTTTCTTAGGTTCACGCAGTACCGTGGCGCCGGCTTTACGCGCATTGGCTTCAGTCTCATCTGTGGAGTTGTTGCTCACTACGATCACCTCATCAACCAGCGGCGGAATGTTCTTGATCACATGGCCGATGGACTCGGCTTCGTTATAGGCGGGAATGATAACTTTTATAATTGGCATGATGCAAAGAAAATCAATCCTTGAGAATTTCGGGTCCAAAATTCAAGATTCAAAATTCCTGCAGAAATCTATGTGATCAGCGGGATAAGATTAAAGGTTCAGGATTTAATTAAGGCCACGAATTCACGAATGTTCATGTAAATGCAAACTTCTTTGGAATTTGGTGCTTAATCCGCATTTCTTCGGGCTTCCTGCTTTTGCTGCTGAATCAGGTCGAGCAGGTCTACATCATTTCCGAGAAGCACCGCATCGCCGTTGATCCTTCCGTCAAGAGGTCCGTTTTCCAATTTTAGTACGCCCCGTGGGCATACCGCCGAACAGATTCCACAGCCCACACAGCTGGAACGCACAATATTTTCGCCTTTTTGAGCATATGCCCTTACGTCAATCCCCATCTCACAATAGGTAGAGCAATTTCCGCAGGAGATGCACTGACCGCCATTAGTAGTGATCCTGAAACGGGAGAACAGCCGCTGCTGCATCCCCAAAATAGCGGCCATGGGACAACCAAAGCGGCACCACACCCGGTTCCCGAAAATGGGATAAAAACCAACCCCTATTACTCCCGAAAAAGCCGCGCCAATAAAGAAACCGTACCACTCTCTAAGAGTGCTTCCATAGGTGTAACCGGAAGAGTAATACAACCCGATTATGGCCAGCACGATCACGAAGAAACCTACTGCACCATATTTAGCATCCTTGGCTAACTGTTCCTTTCTAAAGATCATTATTGCCGCAAAAAGTATGCTTAGAAATCCTGCCGATCCCAATAAAAATGTGTCTTTGCTCAGCCAGTACTGGCCGGGATTTTCATTTAGGAAACTGTAAACTACCGCGATGGTCATGATCACTACCAGCACAAGGATGGTGTGGATCAACCATCTTTCCAACATCCAGCTTTTTTGAGATTTATCTGACAAGTGCCGATAAGGATCACCGGCAGTTTCTGCGAGTCCGCCACAGCCACAAACCCAGGAACAGTACCATCTTTTACCGTAGAAATAAGTAAGAACAGGGGTGAAAAGGAATATAGAGGCAAGGCCGAATCCCAACATGATCATTCCTACGTTACCAGCAGAAAAGAATTCATTCAGCTTGTAACCAGCGAATAAGTCATAGTTCAAAGGCCAGATCACATTGGGGTTGTAATAAGGCTGATTGAGGCGTACCAGGATTTCAGGGATCAAAAAAGCAAATCCCAGCTGGAAGAACATAACTGAAAAGGTACGGAGTTTTTCGTACTTGTTGTGGCGGTATTTCAGCAGGAATTTATAACCAAAAGCCAGTATCGCGAGGGTATATAAAGTCCCGTAAACGAACCACTGACTCGCCGGATTCCCGCTGATCATTTGACTTAATGGGTCAAAAAGAGCGACAATTCCGGTGCTTTCCCCATCGGGGTTATAACCCAGGTATTGCGGATACCAGTAAAGAATGATGTAAAAAAGGGTTAGCAGGATTCCGGCACCCCAGGCAAGTATGCCCCGGGAGGTCATGGATTTGAACCAGACGCCGTCATTTTTTATGCCTTCCGGTTTTCCGCGGTACTGATCATTGGCAAAGATCACCACCCCTACAGCGATCAATCCCAGGGAAAGCCAGAGAAAATAGGAGGGTAGGGGCACATTAAGAATACTCAGGAATAAAAAGAAGACTCCTGTCCAGCCAAGGCCGGTGGCGATCTTTTGGATCGTGCTGAGTTGTACGGGTGGTTCTCCGGTTAGTGACATGTTGTGTTCTACTCTTGCCATGGATGTTTATACTTTTGATTTGGAGAGGTTGTTTTTGAAACTCTGAACTATTTCGTCTTGATGCCTCTCGTAAAA
Source organism: uncultured Flavobacteriaceae bacterium (assembly GCA_964627595.1). Classification (GTDB taxonomy): domain Bacteria; phylum Bacteroidota; class Bacteroidia; order Flavobacteriales; family Flavobacteriaceae; genus Salinimicrobium. Next base: position 19,815 of record CAZVKA010000029.1, read on the forward strand.
CTCCGGGTCGAAATTTGCTTCCCCAAAATGTTTCAAAACATGTTCAATTGGTCGGTCTTCGGAGAGCCACCTGTCAAAAACCTCATGTCTCATTCGAATGCCGAAGCAGTTGATGCCCAGAAATTGACTGGAACCTATATCGAATGCCAAAGTAACTGCTTTTTTACCGTCACAATGCTGCCAATGTAAATGCTGCTCGTTCGATGGCGGATCTGCCGAAACCTGGCCATAGGTCTGGTATTCGATCTCAAAGAATTTGGCGCTGTTGAACCAATTACCCGGATTGTACTTATAAGGATTTCCGCAAATGGTTTGTGCGACGGTTTCGCCCATCATCCTGGCGGTGTACCAAACAGCTTCAATGGGTTTTCTCCCCGCTGCAGGTTCCCGGTGCTGTGCACAATCTCCAATGGCATAAATATTTTCCATATTGGTTTGAAAGAAAGGATCGACCAATATCCCTGTGTCAGTTTCTATTTCTGAATCTTTCAAAAAAGTGATATTTGGCTGCACTCCTATGGTTAGGCCCACCAGATCGGTCTTAATCTCATCCCCGCTTTTTGTTCGTACCGCCTCAGCTTTTTGCTCTCCTAAAATGGAATCCAGTTCTGTATCAAAGAGCAATTTTATTCCGTGACTTTCAATATGCCTTGAGATCAATTCGGCATCTTGTTTTGGCAGGACATTGCGCCAAAAGGCTTCCTCTCTGATCAACATGGTCACGGGAATTTTTCGGGTGTGCAGCATTTCGGCGAGTTCAATTCCTATAAGTCCGCCGCCCACAATTGTGGCATGTCGGCAGTTTTTCGTGTTCACCTCCAGGAGCTCCAGGTCCTGTTTAGAGACCAGTCCCTGCACTCCTTGGAGGTTTTGACCTTCCCAGTCCAGCTTCCGCGGAACAGAGCCGGTGGCGAGAATTAACTTGTCAAAAGAAATTTTTTCTCCGCCTGTCAGGATCAGAGTTTTCGAAGGGACAATTATTTTTTCTACCCGGGCCTCCTTCAGTTTTATCCTGTTCTTTTCCCAGAACCAATCTTCATAAGGTTCCAGGTGTTCCCACTTCATGTGTCCCATGTAAACATACATGAGGGCAGTACGCGAAAAGAAATATTTATTTTCCGAAGAGATTACCGTGATTTTTTTATCAGAAATACGGCGAATGTGCCTTGCGGCAGTAATACCGGCAATTCCGTTCCCTATGATGACCACGTGCTCCTGCATTAAGAAACCGGTTTTAATTCAATTCGTTTGATCAATTTTCTGAAAAGAGTGATCATATGGGGTTCGGCTTTGCCGGCAGCCTCAATAATGTCCTGGATATCCACCGGCTGCAAGTCATCCGGATTTCCCTCATCGGTCAAAACTGAAACTGCGGCAACCGGAATGTTCAAATGATTGGCAACGATCACTTCGGGAACCGTACTCATCCCTACAGCATCGGCACCAATGATCTTTAAATAACGGTATTCTGCCCGTGTTTCAAGTTGTGGTCCAACAACAGAGGCATAGACACCTTTGCGCAGCGTGATATTGTTTTCTTTAGCGATCTCCTGCATGATCCTTCCGCTTTCCTGGTCGTAGGGCTCACTCATATCTGTAAATCTTGTTCCCAGGCGTTCCACGCCCCTGAAAGCCAAAGGAGAACCTCCCTGTAAATTGATGTGGTCGTCTATGAGCATGATCTCTCCTTTTTTAAATTCGGGATTGATGGCACCGGCAGCGTTGGAGATCAACAGTTTTTTTATTCCCAGTCTCTTCATGACCCGCACCGGAAAAGTTACATCCCACAAGGTATACCCTTCGTAAATATGAAATCTTCCCTGCATCACGACAACTTTTTTATCATCCAGTTTTCCATAAATGAGTTTGCCTTTATGAAATTCTACCGTTGCGGTGGGAAAGCCGGGAATGTGGTTGTAACTGACTTCTGAGATTATTTCCAGTTCATCAACCAGTTTGCCCAGGCCGGTACCCAGAATGATCCCTATTTCGGGCTCCTCAAATCCTCTCGCCTGTAAAAATTCTGTTGTTTCCTCTAATGCCTTGATCATTTTAATTTTATTATTTGCTGAAGTTCGGGGTGAGCCTTAATATCTTCATAGGTATCAATATCGTTCCTTTCGTTCAACATGGTTAGTTGTTCATTTGTAAGGTCTTGCAAGGTTTGCTGCAAGACAGAATCGCTGCCCCAGGATTTGTTCCTGAATAACTTCGAATTTAAGGATTTCATTCCTAACAAGTAGTACCCGCCATCCTGTGCAGGACCCACTACGTAATCGAATTTGTTAAGTCCTGAAAATGCCTTTTTTAGATCCTTTTTTTGAAGGTCAAAAAGGTCACTGCCAATGATCACCACATTCGAATACCCTTCTGCAAAACCTTCAGAAAAAGCATTTTCCATACGCTCTCCAAGATCTTTTCCTTTTTGTTCTTTCTTCTGAAAGATTTTGTTATTCCAGATGTCCTCTTTTTGAACAGCTTCAGAGTAATACACCACTTTGTCACAGGTAAGCTCCCTGGTTACCTCAAAAGTGTGCTTTAGAAGAAATTCATATAGCCTGAGAGCTGCGGAATCTCCAATTTTAGCTGCCAGTCTTTTTTTTACTTTCCCCAGAACAGGATTCCTGGTAAAAATTATGAGGAGGTCTTTTTTCTTGTTCATTCTTTTGCCTTCAGTTATACCACACTTCCCTGGCAACTGCTGCCTGCCCCGGCAGTACAGCCGTAGCAATGCTGTGAAATGCAGATATCGCGGTCCCTTAGCTGCTCTTCATTAAAGTCTCTGAGATGCTTCACTTTCGAGGCTACTTTCAGATTAAGCATCTGGTTAAAATCACAGTCATAGAGCCAGCCATCCCAGCTTATAGAAAGCGTGTTGGTGCACATCACATTTTTCACTGCGGAGGGATTGTAGGCACCCACTAACTCGTACATATAATCTTCATAATTTTCTGAAGCAATTAGGTACTCCAGGAAACGACTAATTGGTAAATTGGTGATGCTGAAGAGCTGATTAAAAGAAATTCTGAAATCTTCAAAAAGAGCTTTTTTGAAATCCTTTTCCAGTGCCTCCTGGTTGGTGGGTAAGAATGCTCCCGAAGGATTGTAGACGAGATCAAGTTTCAAATTGGAGCCTTCCTTTCCGTAACCTACAGCATTCAGCATTTGTAAGGCTTCAATGGATTTGTTGAAAACCCCTTTTCCCCGTTGTCTGTCGGTTTTTTCCCTTTTGTAAAAAGGAAGGGAGGAAACCACGTGAATATGGTGCTTTTTAAAAAACTCCGGAAGATCGTGATATTTTTTGTTTGCCAGTATTATTGTCAGGTTTGATCGAACAATGAAATCTTCTATTCCGGCTTTTGAGGCCTGTTCCACGAACCAGCGAAAATTGGGATTCATCTCTGGGGCGCCACCCGTAAGGTCAAGGGTTTTTGCCCCTGAAGCACGTATCACCTCCAGGCACTGTTGCATAGTTTCCCGGCTCATGATCTCCTTGCGGTCTGGTCCCGCATCTACATGACAATGGGAACACACCTGATTACACATGTAGCCCAGGTTTAACTGCAGGATCTCCAGTTTTTTTGGTTTCAGGGGGAAATTTCCGCTTTCCCTGATCTTTTCCTTAAAAAGCGGAAGTTCCCCGTCTCCAAAGATCCCATTGCTAAGAAACTTTAGCTGCTCCTGTGGATTAGAGAGAGGATTTTTTCGGGATTGTAGGGATTTTGTTGGCATGATTACTTCTTGTTTGGATTGTGGAGAGAAGAGACTGTGCTGGGGAGAATGTGGAGCCGTTCTACAGAACGGCTTTACCTTAGATTCCTCATTTCAATTTAGGATGAGCGAATCCTACGTCAGAACTTCGTTCTTCCCTGGATTTGAGATCCCTCAT
>CAZVKA010000029.1:23803-24467 GCA_964627595.1 uncultured Flavobacteriaceae bacterium
TTTCAATTCGGGATGAGCGACTCCTACGTCAGAACTTCGTTCTTCCTTGGATCTGAGATCCCTCATTTTCAATTCGGGATGAGCGACTCCTACGTCAGAACTTCGTTCTTCCTTGGATCTGCTCACATTGACAACTTCTTGTACTTGTTCATCATTTGTACCCCGTGTACAAGGGTGGCTCCACTTGTGATGGCGGCGCCCACATGTACAGCTTCCATCATTTCTTCTTTTTCAATTCCTCTTTCCAGACCGTCTTTGGTGTAGGCGTCAATGCAATACGGGCACTGTACTACATGGGAAACGGCTAGTGCTATAAGAGATTTTTCGCGTGCAGAAAGAGAACCTTCTTCAAATACCTTTGAATAATAATCAAAGAACTTCTTACCCAGTTCTTCATTCCATTCTGTAATGTCTCCAAATTTTCGGAGATCTGCGGGATCATAATACGTTTTTGACATGCTTGCTTTTTGATCCCGAATATACGGTTTTACTGGGATTAGAAAATTCAGGCCGCCCAGGGACCAAAGAACAGCAGCCCGAGAACAATGATGGCAAGAATGATAATTATGGCTATTATACCGATATTTCCGCCGCTCTTTTCCTCAGTAGATTGATTGACATGGTATTTTACATCCTCCTTCTTGTTTTCGGCAGGAGTGGATTT
>CAZVKA010000030.1:0-24080 GCA_964627595.1 uncultured Flavobacteriaceae bacterium
ATTTTTCCTCCAGCATCGGCTTTAATACTCTCCACACATTTTCAGCCAGGACCGTATGGCCTTCCGCTGTGGGATGGATCCCGTCTTCCTGGTTGAGATCAGGCACTCCGGCTACGTCTTCCAATAAAAAGGGAATGAGTTCCACATTATTTTCTTCAGCAAGCTCGGGAAAAATTTTCCTGAATTCTCTGGTGTATTCCGGTCCCATGTTCGGGGGGATCTGCATGCCGGCCAGGATGATTTTCATATCGGCATCTTTTTCTTTTACAATATCAATGATCTGCTGCAGGTTTCTTCGGGTCTCTTCCGGCGGAATACCCCGCAACCCATCATTGGCACCAAGCTCCAGGACAAAGATGTCCACGTCCTGGTTCAGGACCCATTCGATACGGTTTTTTCCGCTGGCCGTAGTTTCCCCGCTCAGTCCCGCATTGATCACATTATAGTTAAATCCAAGTGAATCTAACTTCTCCTGGAGAACTGCCGGAAAAGCCTCATTGGGATCCAATCCCATTCCGGCGGTGAGACTGTCTCCAAAGAATAAAATTGTTTTGGCGGTCGTCTTTTTCTCTTCCTGCTGGCCAATTTGCTCTTCCTTAGTCGGTTTGTCCTGTTCTTTTTTTTGCTCCCCGCAAGACAGGAAAATGGTCAATACAAGCAGCAGGAAGTATGGGTTTAAGTTTCTCATGGTTTCAGGCTTCATAATCAAAATCAAATCCTTATTTTTCTTCCCCTAATATAGCAAAGAAAGATGGCAAAGATATTAAACGTAGAAAACCTGGGGAAAACCTATTCAAGTGGAACCAAACAGCTCCAGGTGTTGCAGGAGATAAGCTTTAATGTAGAAGAACGAGAAACCTTTGCTATAGTTGGACCATCGGGTAGTGGGAAGACCACTTTATTGGGACTCTGTGCCGGACTTGACCGACCAGATTCCGGAGAAATTTCGCTTTGCGGTACCCGGCTCAATTCTTTAAACGAAGATGAACGTGCTGTTTTGCGAAACCAGAAAGTAGGTTTTGTGTTTCAGGATTTTCAGTTGCTGCCAACACTTACCGCTTTGGAGAACGTAAGTGTGCCATTAGAGTTGCAGGGTGTCAAGAAAGCTTCAGAAAGTGCCCGGGAACTGCTCGATAAAGTTGGGTTGGGAGACCGTCTGCATCATTATCCCTCTCAGCTTTCGGGAGGGGAACAGCAACGGGTTGCGGTGGCCAGGGCCTTTTCCAATCGTCCTTCAATCCTTTTTGCCGATGAACCCACCGGAAATCTTGATGCAGCCACCGGAGAGAAAATTGAGAGTCTGTTGTTTGAGTTGAACAGGGAACTGGGAACTACTCTTGTGATCGTAACCCATGACCTGGAGCTGGCACAGAAGACACAAAAGATCCTCAGGCTCAAAGGTGGGAAAATTGTCGCAAAGGATATCGCTGCATCATGAGACAAGACAAAATCCTCACATCATCCAAAACTTCTTTTTCCTGGCTTTTTAAAATGGCATTGAGAGATGGAAAAGCGAGCAGTCGCAAACTGGTGCTTTTCATGGCTTCAATCGTCCTGGGCATCGCTGCCGTGGTTTCCATTCAGTCGTTTGGCGATAATCTCAAAGAAAATATAGACCTGCAATCGAAATCCCTAATGGGAGCTGATTTTATTATTGACAGTGACAGCCAGCCTAACGAAAGGGTACAAAAAATAATCGACTCCCTGGGAGGCGCTGATGCAAGGGAGATCAGTTTTGCCTCTATGGCCGCGTTTCCCGAAGGGGGTGCCACAAAACTGGTGCAGGTGAGGGGGATAGAGGGGAATTTTCCGTTTTACGGAGAACTCGAAACTACTCCGCAATCTGCTGCCGATTCTTTCCAAAGCAGGGACGCTGCTCTTGTGGATGCAACGGTTATGGCCCAATTGGGAATACAACCCGGTGATAGTATAAAGCTGGGAAAAGTGACGCTGCCGGTGGCGGGTGCCCTTAATTCGGTGCCCGGCAGTTCGGCTGTTTTTAGCTCGGTGGCACCGCCGGTGATCATTCCGTATCAATTTATTGCTGAATCGGGACTCGTGCAAAGGGGTAGCCGTATTAATTATGAGTTCTATTTTGTGGCTCAAGCGGAAACTTCCATGGAAGAGCTTGAAAAAAGACTTGACGCTGTCCTGGATGAAAATGATGCCGATCTCGATACGCATACCTCCACCAGTGAACGCCTGGGGCGCAGGTATGAGAATTTTGCAAGGTTTCTTAACCTGGTCGCTTTTATTGCCCTGCTTTTAGGCTGTGTGGGTATTGCAAGTGCCATTCACATTTACATCAAGGGGAAATTGAGGTCAGTCGCTGTTTTGAAGTGCCTTGGTGCTACCCGCAGACAAACTTTCTTGATCTACCTGATCCAGATCGCCATAATGGGATTTTTGGGAGGGGTGGTTGGAACCCTTGTCGGACTTTTGCTACAGGGCCTTTTTCCTATGGTTCTGGGGGATTTCCTACCGTTGGATGTAACGATCAGTTATTCTCTGCAGGCTATCTTAATGGGGTTGCTGCTGGGAGTTTGCATGTCTGTGCTGTTCGCGCTGTATCCTCTTATAGGCACTTTGTATGTCTCTCCTCTCCAGGCCCTTCGGGTGCAGGAAAAGGAAGTCTCCAGGTCCCGAAGATCCGGGGTTTTGGTTTCTTTTGCGGTATTCCTTTTTATCTTTCTTTTTTCTCTTTGGTTGCTGGAAGACCTAAAATATAGCCTCGCCTTCGTTGGGGGACTCATCGTTACCTTTTCCATACTTGCAGGAACAGGCAGGCTTTTTATGAAGCTTATTCAAAGATTTTTTCCTGTCTCATGGGGTTTTGTGCCCCGCCAGAGCCTTCGCAATCTTTTTCGGCCACAAAATCAGACCCTCACCCTGGTACTTACCATAGGGGTAGGAACTTTTCTTATCAGCACATTGTATTTTACAAAAGACATGCTACTGGAACAGGCAGCCATAGAAGGTAAGGAGGACAGTCCAAATATGATCCTGCTTGATGTGCAAACTGCACAGGAAGAAGCAGTGGCATCTGTCATAAAAGAGCAGGGTTTCAGGGTGATCAATAACATCCCTATAATCACTATGCGGGTACAAAGTCTAAAAGGAGTTCCTGTGAACCAGCTTCGGAAGGATACTGCTTCGGGTATTAATAACTGGATACTCAATCATGAATTCAGGGTAACATACCGGGACTCCCTTATCGCTTCAGAAAGCCTGAAGGAAGGAACCTGGAAAGCAGCAGCCAAAAAAGGGGAAGCCATTCCTGTTTCTGTGAGTGACGGCTTCGCTGAAAATGCAAAAGTAGGAGTAGGGGACCGCCTGGAATTTAACGTACAGGGGGTAGTAATGCCCGCTGTGGTTCAAAATATAAGGACTGTGGACTGGGCCAGAATGCAACTCAATTTTTCACTGGTGTTCCCACCCGGAGTACTTGAAGATGCGCCACAATTCAGGGTACTCACCACAAAAGTACCCAACGAGCAAGCTTCTGCCGGCTTGCAGCGAGAGCTGGTAGGACAGTTTCCCAATGTGTCTATAATCGATTTGAGGCAGGTGCTTGTAGTGATCGAGGATATTCTTGATAAGATCGCCCTGCTCATAAATTTTATGGCCTTCTTTAGCATTCTTACAGGGATCATTGTCCTGTTAGGCGCGGTGAGGACCAGTAAGTATCAAAGGATCAGGGAAAGTGTCCTTTTAAGAACCCTTGGTGCCAAAGGCGGCCAGATCCTTAAAATTACTGCCCTCGAATATTTTTATCTCGGTGTGCTGGGGAGTCTCTCAGGAATTGTACTATCTCTCATAGGTAGTCAATTGCTCGCCTGGCTGCTGTTCGATTCCCCGTTCGTGCCATCCATAATTCCATTTTTGATCATCTTTCCGGCTATTACCTGCCTTGTGCTATTGATTGGGGTAAGTAACAGCATGGGAATTATCAAAAGTCCACCGCTGCAGGTGCTTCGGAAAGAGGCGCGATGACAGTAAACTTTCTGGCTCATTGCGGGTTCTTCAGAAAAAATTTTAGGTTTTCTTAACTCTTCACCTATATTTGTTTCATGACCAGATTAGACGAATTCATAGCTGAATTTGCCTCCTTTGTGTGGGGACTTCCGCTTTTAATATTACTTACCGGTGGCGGATTATTTCTGCTGATCTATTCAAAGTTTCTTCCTTACCGGTACCTGAGGCATTCCCTGCAGGTATTGAGGGGGAAATACGATAATCCAGATGACCCCGGAGATATCAATCATTTTAAGGCTCTTTCAACAGCCCTGGCTTCTACCATTGGAATGGGGAATATTGCGGGAGTGGCTGTGGCTATTGCCATTGGTGGTCCGGGAGCGATCTTTTGGCTTTGGGTAAGTGCGGTGATAGGGATGGCGACGAAGTTCTTTACCAACACCCTGGCAGTGATGTACCGCGGCAGGGATTCAAAAGGGGAATTACAGGGAGGTCCCATGTACTTTATTATGGAAGGACTCGGTAAAAAATGGTGGGCTATGGCTGCCTTCTTTAGTGTTGCCGGCCTAATAGGAGCACTTCCGGTCTTTAATGTGAACCAGCTAACCCAGGCGATCAATTACATTTTACTCAGTCCCAATGGGGTAGAAGTAGACTTTACCTCTAACCTTATCATAGGATGTATCCTTGCTGCAATAACCGCGGTAGTGATCTTTGGAGGGCTTAAAAGGATAAGTAATACCGTGTCCCGACTGGTGCCTACTATGGTCGCTTTGTACTTCATTTCGGTTTTGATCATCCTTATCGTGAATTATGAAGTAGTACCGCATTATTTCGCGATGATCTTTACCGATGCGTTTGCGGCGAAAAACTACAGTGGAGATCCCTTTTTAGGAGGGGTTTTAGGCGGACTCATCATTCTTGGGATACGACGGGGAGCCTTTTCCAATGAAGCAGGTATTGGTACCGCGCCCATGGCTCATGGAGCTGCAAAGACCACAGAACCAGTGCGGGAAGGGCTGGTGGCCATGCTGGGGCCGGCTATAGATACGCTCTTGATCTGTTCTCTTACGGGAATGGCTATTCTGGTGACGGGCGTCTGGCAGACTACAGATGTGAACGGGGTGAGCCTAACCGCGGCTGCTTTTGATGCTTCGATACCGGTCTACGGCAACTACCTGCTGCTGCTCTGTATCGCCATTTTTAGTATCTCCTCGCTTTTTTCTTATTCTTACTACGGAACTAAATGCCTGTCATTTCTTATAGGTGCCGAAAGAAAACATTATTACAACTATTTTTACGTATTGAGTATTTTGGTGGGGGCTACTACTTCTTTAAGCATGATGATCAATCTCATTGACGGATTTTTTGCACTGATGGCCATTCCAACCATGACAGCAACTTTGATCATGGCGCCGCGGGTGCTGAAGGAGGCGAAAAGATATTTTGCCAAATTAAAGATCTGATCGATCAGTTAAACAATAAGGCTCGCCTGGCCGAAGAGCTTTGACACGCCAGTTCGATCACCTTGATCACATCTCGGGCCTGCTCTGCAGTCACCGCTAATGGTTTTTGCTCTGTGATGGCATCGCGGATATTCTCGTAAAGTTTGCGGTAATCTCCCGAAAGGCTTTCTACAATTTTCTTCTCTTCAAGAGTATTGAGTTTCCCCCACGTCGCTTCGGGTTCTTTTCCCCAATGTGGGTCGTTGGCCGGTCTTTTTCCATTTTTTAGGGCCTCCTCCTGCACATCATTACCATATTTAAGGAACGTTCCCCTGGTTCCGAAAATGCTAAAAGCAGGACCTTTTTCTTTTACTAAAGTTCCGGCTCTCAGGCAAACCCGCAGGTTAGGGTAAAACAGGAGAAGTTCAAAATTATCGGGTACTTTTGCTCCTTGCCTTTGCTTTCTTATATCTGCAAAAACTTCGGTAGGAGTACCAAATAACATCAGGGCCTGGTCAATGAGATGACTGCCCAGGTCGTAGAGAATTCCGCTGCCTGGCAGCTCCGGGTTTTCTTTCCAGCTGTGCTTGATCTTATCCCTGAACCTGTCAAAATGGGCCTCGAACTCCACGATCTCTCCCAGCTTCTGCTCCTTGATGAGCTTTTGGATAGTGAGGAAATCACTGTCCCAGCGACGGTTATGGTTTACGCTCAGGATAAGATCATTTTGCCGGGCCAGATGTATGAGTTCATCAGCTTCTTTTACCGTGGTGGTAAATGGTTTTTCCACTACCACGTGTTTACCTTCTAAAAGGGCCTTTTTAGCATACTTAAAATGAAGGTGATTTGGAAGCAGAATAATGACCAGGTCTATGGTGTCATCCTGCAGGATAGCCTCATATGCCTGTACCACTTCGGCGTTAGGGAAATCTCTTTGTGCAGCCTCGATATTTTCACGGCTCGAGGTGAGGATCTTCTGTATGGAATAGCCGGGTAGGCTGGATATGATGGGAGCGTTGTAGATCCTTCCACCAGATCCAAAACCTGCCAAAGCAGTCCTTAGCTTTTTCATTTTTATTTTGAAGGTACTAATTTTTCCGCGGAAATAATTTCGAAGAGGAGCGCTTTGTTTTATATGATTTCAGCTGAAAATTAGAGGCTTTTCACTGCCTGGCCCAAAACGCTTTCTTTTCTGAAAAAATGGTAGACTTCACGCAAGTTTTTCACTTTTAACGCATGTTCGGTCTGTAATGGTTTTCTGCAGAACCCGATCATATGCTCAAATTTAAGGGAATTCATTTCATCCCTTTTTTAAACTGAAGAGGTTACGAGTACTACGTGAATGTGGCAACTCATACTTTGTTCATTGAGCGCTTTTACGGTATATGCAGATCGAGAAGGATAATGACAAGGAATCCATTTGAATAACAATTCCTAAGAAGTACATGCTCAAAGGCCTTTTTCGCACTTTGAAAAGGCACAGTGGAATGCCTTAAACTAGAGTTTTTAAGGAAGTTTTTATGCAGCAAAGAACTGATCTTGTCATCATCTACTACCAGAATTTCAAAGTTTTCTGACTGCTTAAGATGATGCATCCATTTCTTCAGTTTTACCCACAATATTCCTTATGATCCCGTCGAGCTCATCTGCGGATTTCCGGATATGGTAAAGGACCTGCTCCCGTGTCATTTCTTCAAAGGCCTCCTGCTCCAGCAGGTGCAGTAATCCTTTAATTCTTGCAAGAGGTGCCCTAACCACATGAGATTGTTCCCAGGCTATTTCCTTGAGGACTATGTTTTGTCTCTTTATTTTTCTAATAAGCTTTCTGGAGTGGGTCACATCGAGCACGGCGCCTATCATACGTGTAGCTTTACCTTCTTTATTGCGTATGATATATCCACGGTCTGCCACGTAGGCGGTTTTTCCATCGGCCTTGATCATACGGTACTCCAGTCTCCACTTTTCCTGCTTAGGATCGGCCAGTGCCCGATTAAGGGACGCCCTGATTTTTATTTGGTCTTTTGGAGCCACTTTCTTTAGCCAGAATGAATGCACAGAAGTAGCTTCATTGGTGTCATAACCAAAGATATTTTTGTACCCCTTGCTTCGGGTAACCGAGTCGGTAGCGATATCCCAGTCCCAAATCATTTCATTAGTTGCCTTCATGGCTATTTGGAACCGCTTGTTGGCGATCTTGAGAGCTTCTCTTTTATTGGTTATATCAGAAATATCACTGGTAGCTCCAATAAGGCGAATGGCTTTTCCTGTATTATCCCTAATGATATAGCCTTTATCGACTACCTTGGCATAAGACCCGTCTGCACGCCTAAATCTATACTCGGTCCTGATGTGGTTTTGCCCGGGATCTTTAAGGATTTGCTCCAGTTTTCTTTTTTCTTCTTCATAATCCTCGGGGTGGATCTGTTTCTGCCAAAAATTCTTGTCGTTAACTTCTTCTGAACTGTAGCCAAAAAGTTCCTGCATGCTTTGGTGGAAACGCGTCACCCGGTCTTTTTCAAGGTCCCAGTCATAAATGAGATCCTGGGTTGCGGTGGCCGCCAGGCGATAACGTTCATTGATATGTTCAATTTCGCGGGCCTGCTCAATTACGGTTGTGATATCTCGCGAATTGACCACGATTCCATTAACTGCTGGGTCATCGATCAAATTTGTTCCTACAGACTGGATCCACCTCCATTTTCCATCTTTGTTCTGTATGCGATATGGGGTGGATTTTTTCTGTTTCTTATGGTGTAATTCAGAAAATTCCTCGCTTAACCGGGGCAGATCATCGGGATGAACAAGTTGAAATAAATTTTGTTCCTGTAACACTTCCGGAGGCAACCCAAGGATGGCCACAGAGGTTTCGCTCACAAATTGGGCTTTTCCCTCAAAGTCGATGATCGCGATCATATCTGAGCCTTCCTGTACCAGGGCCTTGAATTTGCGCTCACTTCTTTTTAGTTCTTCTTCTCGTTTCTTTACCCTCTCAAGGGCAATCCTTTTTTCAAAAGCATTGGTGAGGTTATGGGTGAGACTCTTTAAAAAAGTGATCTCTTCTTGCTTCCAGGTACGTTCGGCGGTACAATCGTCAAAACCCACAAATCCAAAGAGACTGTCTTCTGCAAAAATGGGAAGCAGCAACATGGATTTTATGTCCTGATCCAGAAAGATCTCTTTTAAAGCCCCATCCTCAAGGTCACTTAGTGTTGCGCAGAAGGGTAGGTTTTTAGTAAGGGGGGCAGTGATCTCCTCGATTTTTTTGATGGGCATGTTCTGCAGGTCTGGATTGTCGAGCTGTACACTGGCCTTGTCACTGCACCATTCTACTTTTTGGCTAATGAGGGTCTCTCCCGTTTCCGGATCCCTATCGGCCCCAAAATAATACATGCGATCTGCCTCTACCGTTTTGGCAATAACCTCGAAGGTGTCGTATAAAGCCTCATCTTCCAGTTCGTTCTCGAGAAGAGAACTTATAAAGGCTGCATTTACCTCCAGGAAACGGCTTTTTTCCATAATCACCTTTTCATTTTCCTTAAGGCCCGAAATATCTTTTGCAATACCATGAACTTCTGCCACTTCGCCGTCAATATACATAGGCATAAGCAGGATCTTTAGAAATACAGGAACTCCTTTTGCATTAATAAATTCCCCTTCCAGAGAGATGGTTTTGCCCGTGGCTGCCAGCTGGAATTGTTCGATGATATATTCCTCATTATGAGGAGCGCAAAAAGATCTGAAATTCATTTTCAGGATCTCTTCCCCAGACATGGCTGCCAATTTTGCCAGTCCTTTATTGGCATGCAGAAAATTTCCTTCAAGGTCCAGGCGGTAAAGTCCATCCGGATTTTCCCTGATGAAATTTCTGTATTGCTGCCGATTAATGTCAATCTCCTTTTGAAGTTCCTGTTCCCTTTTTTTACGGGCAGTTTCAAGAGTGACATCATGCGTTGTGTGCAGGATCAATTCTACTTCACCCCTGTCATTTTTTATAGGTAAATTCTTGGTGTTCCAGTAGCGTTCCTGAAAATTATTGGTACCTCTTATAGGAAGGTCATATCGAATTAAATCCAAGGCACTTGGCTTCCCTGTTAGGAGAACCTGGTTGAGAGATTCTTCCAGCAGCTCATAATCGTCATTTTCAGCAGCGGGATTTTTAGGAAAGGCATCACAACTGTTTTGTCCCAGCAATTCTTCAGATTTGATACCTGTTAACTCCAGGTATGCTTCATTGGCATCCAGGATAAGAAAATCGTCATTTCCTTTAGGTTGTAAGATCAGGACAGGTAAAGGGATGGCTTTAAAGATCTCCCTCCAGTTTGATGAATTCATGGTCATTTTCCTCTTCCGTTAAAATCAGCCGGTATTGAAAAAATAAAGCCCGGTTTACTCCTTAAAATTTTGTTAAAAACAAAACAGAGCGTAAAGATAACATAATACTGGAAAATTCAAAATAAATCCCTCAGATACAGACTTTAAGCTGGTAAATTGCACGTTTTGTCGATAATAGAGAAAGTATCCCAAAAGAAAAAACTTACTAAAAAAAGTTAAAAAATTACTTCAGCGGTACCAGCACTACCGGGATGTTAAGATCATCGATTAGATCCTGTTCAACATTTCCTACAAAAAGTTGATAGAAGAAATTCTTTTTCTGATGTCCTGCGATCACCATGTCAATGTTAAGTTCTCTTACTTTCTTTTTTATAGTTTTTGCTGTAGGGCCTTCTATGAGGAGTCCTTCTGCAGCTATATTTTTCGCTTTCAAAGATTCTGTCAGCTCTTTTACCAAAACTCCTTCTTTTTTCCTGTTGGCTACTCTTTTGTCCTGGGCAAATTGAGGTCCCGCTTCCAGCCCCAGGAAATTATCAGGATCTGGTTCGGTCACGTGAAGTACCCACACCTTTGAGTCAAAAGCTTCTGCAAATTGCACAGCCTTTTCGATCAAACGGGCTGCATTCTTTTCAAAGTTAATGGCTACAAGAAGATTTTTCATGATTGGGTTATTTGCCATTAAATGTAAGAAAAATTAGAGGGATTTTAAAGATTTAGATCCAAACAAAAAGATCCGGTGCAGGGAACACCGGATCTTTTTTATTTTCAAAATAATAAATTACTTCTCTAGTAGGGTTTCGTTGAACAATTTGAGAATCCTTCTGTATTCATCGGTCCAGCTACTGGGTTCTACAAAACCATGATCTTCTACAGGGTACACAGCCATTTCCCAGTCTTCTTTCCCCAGTTCAATAAGACGTTGTGCCAGTCTTACCACATCCTGAAAATGAACGTTCACATCGGTCATTCCATGGGCAATGAGGAGATGGCCCTCCAATCCTTCTGCAAAATAAATGGGGGAGGATCTTCTATAGGCAATAGGATCATTGACGGGTTCATTTAGAATATTTGAGGTGTACCCGTGATTATAATGAGCCCAGTCTGTAACAGATCTTAAAGCAGCTCCTGCTTTAAAGGTATCGGCTTCTGTGAACATCGCCATTAAAGTGATGAATCCGCCGTAGCTTCCGCCGTAGATCCCAATTCGTTCAGGATCTACTCCGTGTTCTTCTGCGAGATATTCTGCTCCCGCTACCTGGTCTGCCAGATCTTTGCCTCCCATGTGCCGGTAAATTCCTGTTCTCCAGTCACGGCCATAACCTGCGCTGCCACGGTAGTCAATGTCCAGTACGGTATAGCCAAGGTCTGTCAACAAATTGTGGAACATGTATTCCCTAAAATAGCTGGACCACCACTTGTGCACGTTCTGCAGGTAACCCGCGCCATGAACGAAAATGACTGCCGCCCCGTTTTTTGCAGTTTTAGAAGGCGTATAAAGACGTGCCGGCACCTGTGCCCCGTCTTTTCCTTCAAACTGTACCAGCTGTGGGTCACGCCATTCGTAGGCTGCAAAATCCTCTGTTTGGCCGTTCGTGAGTTGCACTGGCTTTGCTTTGGCAGAAGTTTTCTTGAGGTAAAGCTCCCATGGCTTATTACTGTAGGAATGTCTAATGGCCATATACTTTTCATCGGGTGAGAGGTGAACCTCATTATTCCCTGTAAGCGTGGTAAGCTTTTCCATTTTCCCGCCCCTGAGCGGCATTTTGTAAAAATGTCTTTCCCCAGGGTGAACGGCTGAGGTAGTGAGATACCAGTTTTTAGCATTGTTTGAGAGGAACGGATCAAAAACTTCAAATTCCCCAGACGTCAATTGGTTTTTATTCTGTGAGTTTACATTCAAAAGATAGAGATGAGAATACCCTGTCTCCTCGCTTTGAAAATAAATGGTTTCATTATCTGGTAACCATCCTAAAGTACCGGTACTAAAAGAATATCCAATCCCCGGGCCGTTTATCCAGGCTTCATCCCGTTGCCGGTCAAGAGATTTTAAACTTCCATTTTCCAGATCCAGCAGGGCAATCCATCTGTCTTTATTGTCATGTGAGCGTATATTAACCACAGCTTTTTCTCCGCTGTCTGAAAATTTGGGGCCGGTGACGATGACCTGTCTCGGTTCTCTTTTCCATTCCCGGTCTGGATAGTCTTGGATATAATCAGGCAGGTCTTCTATCCCCGGTAGGGTTTCGGTATTCACCAGGTATACGGTATCTTTTTCTATGTGATACACGGCCATTTCTACTTTTGAGGGTTTACTCCCTACTTTGCTGCGAGCAGGAAGATTTACGGTGTACCCCGAGGCATCTACGTAATCTGGTACTGCGGTATCGGGGTTTTCGCTTCGGGTGATGAGACTAAAGGTGACGTACTTCCCGTTGGGGGAAACCTGAATGTTTGAGAGTGATTTTTTTCCGGTGTAAAAAGCATAAGGCTTGGGTCCTTTAGTGGATTCCCTGTAATTCTTCGAGAGCTCCTTTTTATCCTCCCGTTGCTTTACTACCTGCAGCAGTTCCAGGTTTTCCTTTTTGAGCCATTCATCCTGCTCAGAGATCTCTTTTTCCTTTGCATCTTCCTTGTCTCCTTTTTTAATATTAGTGAGTTTCTTTAGGGTCCCTTCCTTTAGGTGGTACTCAAAGGCGTTATCGTCAAAGGAAAAGCTTAGCATTTCCTCGTTATTCATGAATGACACGTTAGAAATTGGTGATCCAAGGTCAAGCAATTGACGTTCTTCCCTTTTTTTGAGATCATACATTAATAGTTTACCGTTTCTTGTGTAAACTTTTTTATTCCTGGCGTCATTAAAATCACCCGAAGAAGGTAGTAACTCTTCCTGCTTTTTCCAGCTAACCTGTACGATCCTTTGGGGTTGATTAATGTTGATCCTGTAAAGAGAATCTTCAGGAAATTGTTCCGGGTTATACTTAAAATAAATGTTCTCACTATGAGCTCCCCAGGAGATATTGGAAGGAAAAGTTCCCATCCAGGCTGGATCCTGCATGATCTCTTCTACGGAAAGCTCTGAAGTTTGGGCGAAAGTGAACTGCAGGCTTATGAAGGCTAAAAAAAAGGTGAACAAAAATTTATTCATGGATAACGAAAATTTGAATTTTCGCCAATATACTCAAAACCTCAGAATTTTTTCAAAATCATGAAGGCGAGTATGTACTCAAAATTTTAGAGATATTTAAACCATGGAGCCGGTTCCTGAGGCTTCTTCCTGTTTTTCCTTTATAAGTTTTCTAAGGGTTCTCAATTCAGGAATAACGGTTGCCAAATGGGCTTTATGCCTAATGAGTACCTCCCTGCAATTACCATCGTTGATGTTTGAAAGTGCTTTTTTGTATTTTTTCATACTTAATTTGTAGAGCTTTAAAGCCTTCCTTACATTTTTAAGCTTGTTCTCTTCAGTGATGTCATTCCATTTTTTTGCAAAACTGGAAGAGGGGATATACGGATTTTTTCCCCCCAGGGAATTTAATTGTTGTCCCAATTCCATCGCAAACTGGGAGCGCCTGGCAGCAAGTTTTTTAAAATAATATCTAAGGGAAACTTCAGAAATAGTTTCCATGGTGGTACGACAGTGTTTGGACACATCAAAATTGTCGTCAATTAATACCTGTAGCTCTTTGCTTTTGGGATCCTGAACATACATTTTATAACCTCCTGGTTTTTACGTTTTTTCAACGTATAATATACGGTTTTTGAGTCTTTAAATTACTGTAAAACAGAATGTTAACTATTCATTAGTAGATGCTGGTAGAGTTAGTTAAAAATAGGAAAAAAAAGGGTTTTTTCCGACAAAAAAATCGCCTGAATTTCACAGATTCAGACGATTTTAGCTTTTCTATTATTATTTTAATAATACGTAAATTATGCTTTGGCTTTTCTGTTGAGCCGGTCTTCTGCCATATCTGTCAAAAGGTCGTC
Source organism: uncultured Flavobacteriaceae bacterium (assembly GCA_964627595.1). Lineage (GTDB taxonomy): Bacteria > Bacteroidota > Bacteroidia > Flavobacteriales > Flavobacteriaceae > Salinimicrobium. The sequence continues at coordinate 13,737 of CAZVKA010000030.1, forward strand.
AGCTTTGTACTCCTCATCAAGGGTTTTTTGCAGTTTGGCGGCGAATTCATCATAGCCCAGTTCCTTTGCAAATCGCACTGCAGTACCGTAGCCTGAGATCTCGTAATGTTCTACTCGCTGTGCTTCGGCAATTAGCCCGGCATCCATGACATCTTTTTCCGCGTCTTCTTCCAGGAAGGATTCTGCTTCTTTTACTAAGCCCTGCATGGCTTTACAGGTTTCTCCCGTGGGTTTGATGCCCATTTCATCACAGATCTCCTGCAGGCGCCTAATATGCCCTTCGGTTTCTTTAAGGTGGTTTTCAAAAGCCTTTTTCAGTTTCTCATCTGTTGCGCGATCTTTAAGCTTAGGAAGTGCTCGCAATAGCTGGTTTTCTGCGCTGTACAGATCCTTTAGTTCGTGTTCGAATAAATCTTTTAAATTTTTCATTTTCTTGAATTTTTGATTCTTTCTAAATTAGTTAATGAACAAAGAGATAGTAGTTAAATACGTGGTAATTCTTTGTTGAGCTTTTATTAAACGAGTGTAGGAAAATGACAGTAATAGTGTAGGCTAAGAGGCTGGTAGTTTCCTTTAAAACTTTATATTAGCCGGTAAATTTTCCACTATGTTCAGATTACAGGATTATATTCGCGATATTAAGGATTTTCCAAAGCCGGGAATTGTTTATAAGGATATTACTCCTTTGCTTCAGGATCCTAAAGCTTCACGAGAGGCAACCAATGTCTTGATGGAGGCAATTGGAGATGTTCATATCGATAAGGTAGTTGGAATAGAATCTCGCGGATTCTTCTTCGCTACGTTGCTGGCAGAAAGGCTAAAAGCCGGTTTTATCCCCATTCGCAAGCCGGGAAAACTTCCTTTTGAAACATTAAAGGAAAGTTATTCCCTGGAGTATGGGGAGGATGTGCTTGAGATTCACAGCGACGCCATAAGACCGGGAGAGAAGGTGTTGATCCATGACGATGTACTGGCCACCGGAGGTACGGCTGCCGCAGCCTGTAAACTCGTTGAGAAAATGGGTGGAGAGATCGTGCAGTGCAATTTCCTGATGGAACTTGGTTTCCTGAACGGAAAGGAAAAATTGAAGCCTTACGTGGTAGCGTCCCTGCTCACCATTTAATCCAGCGCTCTTTTAGTGACCCACAGTTTCCAGCCAATAATGGCTTTTTGAATATTGGTTGCCTTTGCCAGGTCCAGTTGTTTCTTACTGTAGCTGGGCAATACCTTTTTGTTGAAGCGGGCCAGGAGTTTGAAAAAACGTTTTTTCATAAAGGGTGGGTTTTTTCAAAGATAAAATAAGTTGATGATATGGATGGCCTGGAGGAAATTGTTCCAATAAATAGCCTTCCAGAAATAATATTTTTGGAAGGCTACAAACATGGCATTCAACTACATTTATTATTTAGTGGTGATCTCGATCACGCCTTTTGAGGCTCTAGCCCCATATTTCGCGGTAGCTTTTTCTCCTTTAAGGACTGCAATTTGCTCTATATCTTCTCGAGAAATCTTATCGGGATCGAAATCTTTGTCCATTTCCTTTCCATCTACCACATAAATAGGTTTTGCGGCATCTGGATCTGCGCTTCCAACGTCCCTTACAGAAAGAGAGTTTCTTTTTTGTTTATATTCTATTTTACTCGCGCTAATCGATTTAAATTTTGTCTTTTTTTCTGAAGGAGTAGCTGTTGATTTTTGCTCTTCTTTAGACTTAAGATCAATTTCTATTACTCCATTTTTACCTTTTTCGCCATATTTCTCTGTTGCCATAGCTCCTTTCAAAATATCAATACTTTTTATATTACTATGATCTAAAGTCTTTGGATCAAAATTCTTATCCATTTCTTTGCCGTTCACGACATACAGGGCATTTGATTTTGAAATTTCCTCATTATAAATTCTTAATCTTTCTATTTCTCCATCCTTTTTAGCAGGATCTTCATAGATCTTGATCGTTACAGGAACCGGTTCTGATCCAACCGCCTTATCTCTCTTTTCTTCCTCCATGATTTCATCATCGGATAGTATTTTGATTTCTAAAGCCCCGTTTTTGGCACGCTCCCCGTATTTCTTTAGTGCTGCTTCTCCTTTTAAAACTTGGAGACTTTTAATATTATCCGATTTAATGGAATTTAGATCAAATCCTTCGTCCTGGATCTGGCCATCAATCACAATTAGAGGTTTTGTTTTCTGAGATATGTAAAATTGGGATTTTTCATTTTTATCCTCAACTGCAATAATATTTTCAGATTTTTTGTGAAAACTGATATCCTGTTTTTCAAAATCTGTTAGTTGGGAAGAACCGCGCATCATTACTTTTGAATCAATTCCCATCAATATTGGAGCCTCATCCTTCCTAATTTGAATAAAAGTCTGTTTCATGGGCATTTGAGAAAGATCAAGATCCTTTAATGCTGCCTTAAAATCTTCAACAATATTTTCATGAGCAATGATGATTGCACCGTTCCGGGCTTTACTTCCGTATTGTTGACGTGCTTCTTCAGGCTTTAGAACATTCCATTCTCCTTTGACCTGAACGTACTTATTGAGCAACTGAGAGGTTTTATATTCCTTTCCGGCCAGGATGTACAGCGGGGAATTACCCAGCCCCGCAAAATGATCTTCAGGCTGTTTCGGTACAGAAGTTACCGGAGTCATAGTAAATTCCTTTCCATTAGTGGAGATCAAAAGCGGACTGATACCTTTAGGATGGCTCAGGGAAAGATTTCCAGTTGTTCCGGTGGCCTCTTTTCTGAACGTAACCTTCACATTTGTGAGGAGACCTTTAGAAAATTCAAGATCCTCAAATTTCAGCTGAACTCCCTCTCGCACAAAAAGCCTCTTATAAGCCCGCAACGCTTTTTCATCTGATTCTTTTGTAACATAAACTGAAATTTCAGTTTTGGAAACTTGCGGCTCCTCCTGCAAAGGAATTTCCTTAGCTTCCGTCTTTACGTTAAAGCTGAAGATGAATATTGCAAGAAAAGGCAGTAGAAGGCTTGCCTTCCAAAAATGGGATTTTTGAGTGTCATTTTGGTTGATCATCATAATACGTTTTTTAATCAGGGATTGGTAAAATTGATTAGACAGTGCCGGTTGAAAACCGCCGACAGATATTTTTAGAAGAGTCTTCTGATATTCCTTTTTTGACACCTTTCCAGCAACTACTTCCTTATCTGCAAGAAATTCCAGGTTTTGCACCAGGCTTTTCCTGTACAACCAGGAAAAAGGGTTGAACCAAAGCAGGTATACACTAAGGCTGCTTATGATTTGATCAATGGAATGCCATTGCTGTGCATGAGACATCTCATGCTTCAGGATCAATTCCTGTTCTAAAGCTGAATGTTGGTTAGGGTCAAGAACTATGTAGTGGAAGAAGGAAAATGGTTGGGTAATTCCCTTTTTGTTGATGATCAGGAAATTTTCCTTCCTGCTGGTTTGATGAGTGAAGATCAACCTGAGCAGGACAAAAAGTTCCAAAAAAAATTTCAGAAGGAAAAACCCGAATCCCGCAAGATAGATAGCCCCTGCGATTAACCACCAGTCGGTCGATTGAGGTTGAGCTGCTACGGTAGTATTTTTTACGGGGGAAAAATTTTCGAGGAGCAATGGAACGGCGGTCGCTTCAACTTCTACCGTTCTCGTAATTTCGAGAAAAGGCAAGAGGAGGGAAGTCATGATTCCCGCCAGTAGAAAGAAACGGTTGGATCTAAAAGCGGTATCTTTCCTTAGCAGGAAAAAATATCCTGCGTAAAAAAGACTGAGCAATCCTGCGCTTTTTGCGAGGTGTATGATCAATTCCTGCATCACTTTTTCTTTTCTATTATTTCAAGGATCTCTCTGAGTTCCTCGGCACTAATTTTTTCTTCACGGGCAAAAAAGGATACCACATTCTTATAAGAGCTGTCAAAAAACTTTCTGGTGGCCATGGTCATGAATTGCTTTCTGTACTCTTCTTTGGTGACCAGTGGGTAGTATTGATGTGTTTTTCCAAAAGCTTTATGACCTACGTATCCTTTCTCTTCCAGGTTTCTAATAATAGTGGAGACGGTATTGTAGTGCAGTTCTGAGTCGGGGATCTCTGCAATTACCTCTTTCACAAAAGCGGCCTTCAGTTGCCATAAGATCCTCATGATCTCTTCCTCTTTGTTGGTGAGTTTTTCCATATTACAGTATTATTTTTCTGTTTTCTGTTAACAAACATAACTAAAAATTTCGTTTCATAACTATTTTTGTAGTTGTTTTTTCACTTTAAGCTTTTCTTAACCTGGCCCCAAAATGTTCTTGATCTTACATTCTTTAAGATTCTTCTATCTTCGCAAAAAAAAATTACTGAATGAGCATTTTCTTTATTTCCCTTGGATTTGTTTTACTTGTAGTAGGAGGAGAATTCCTCGTTAGGTCTTCTGTGGCCATTTCTTTTAAATTAAATCTTTCCAAGATGGTAATTGGACTCACCGTAGTCTCCTTTGCTACTTCGGCTCCCGAACTTTTAGTAAGTCTGCAGGCAGCCCTGAATGGTTTTTCAGATATTTCCCTGGGAAATGTTATAGGTTCCAATATCGCCAATATTGGCCTGGTGCTGGGAATTACCGCTATCATTTCTCCACTGCTCATTGACAGGGATTTTTACAAGTTCAACTGGCCGGTAATGATGGTCTTCTCAATTCTTCTTTATTTCTTTCTCTCTTCGGAATTATTACTTTCCAGGCCAGAAGGTTTCATGTTATTAGGAGGGATCCTTCTTTATCTCTTCCTGTTGATTCGTCGGGCCCGAAGAAAACCTGAATTGCAGGCAGATGAGGTGGACCCGGCTTTACAAACTACTTCGGCTTTTAAGATGATCCTGTGGTTGACCATTGGTGGTGTTGCTTTATGGGGAGGCTCAGAGTTATTGGTAAGTGGCGCGGTTGATCTTGCGACAGCGCTGGGTGTAAGTGAGCGGGTCATTTCGGTAACAATGATAGCCATCGGTACCAGTGTGCCCGAACTTGCAGCTTCGGTCATAGCTGCCTTGAAGCAGGAAAAAGGAATCTCCCTGGGAAATTTAATAGGATCCAATATTTTTAATATTGCTTCAGTTCTTGGAATTACCGCGATTATTCAGCCTATAGCAGTGAAATCTGGAGCTATTTTGACCTCTGATATCTTTTGGATGATGGGAATTGCTTTTATTCTAATTCCCCTTGCTTTTATGCCAAGGAAATTTACCATGGGCCGGCTAAAAGGATTCATTCTATTTGCAGGATATGTCGTTTTCATTAGTCTTGCTTTTCTAGAATAGAGAATTTTTAGGGGGTATCTTTTGAAAGAATATTAAATTTTCTATAATTACCCTTAAATTTATGGGGGGTGTTGTAAAAATGTATACATTTGTCCCTTCAAACATTCAAACAACACTAAATTATTATGGCAACACTTAGATTTCAGGCCCTAAGAGAAACCCTTAACCGTAAACCTGTAGAAATAGAGGAGAAAGAACGTCGTTCGGAATTGTTCGGAAGAAACGTTTTTTCTGAGAGCGTAATGCGTCAGTTCCTCACCAAGGAAGCCTACCAGAGTGTCTTGGAGGCAAATGCTACCGGGAAGAAGATCGACCGTACTATTGCCGATCATATTTCAACGGGAATGAAAGAATGGGCGATCTCTAAAGGAGCTACTCATTATACCCACTGGTTTCAGCCGCTTACGGGGACTACCGCCGAAAAACATGATGCCTTTTTCGAAACCATTGGTGACGGCCTCGCGATCGAGAAATTTGGAGGAGGGCAACTTGTTCAGCAGGAACCAGATGCTTCCAGCTTTCCTCACGGAGGAATTAGAAATACCTTCGAAGCCCGTGGTTATACTGCCTGGGATCCTACTTCACCCGCCTTCATCTATGGAACTACACTTTGTATTCCCAGTGTCTTTGTTTCCTATACAGGAGACGCACTCGATTTCAAAACTCCGTTGTTAAGAGCTTTGCATGCCATAGATGAAGCAGCTACAGATGTTGCGAAATATTTTGATAAGAATGTGAATAAAGTTCAGGCGACCCTTGGATGGGAGCAGGAATACTTTTTAATAGATTCAGCCCTGGCTGCCTCGAGACCAGATATTCAGCTTTCAGGTCGTACCCTTTTAGGGCACTCCCCGGCAAAAGGTCAGCAGTTGGACGATCATTATTTTGGCTCCATTCCGCCAAGAGTGCTTTCCTTTATGAGAGAATTAGAAAAGGAGTGTATGGTACTTGGAGTGCCTGTAAAGACCAGACACAATGAAGTGGCTCCAAATCAATTTGAGCTGGCGCCAATTTTTGAGGAAGCAAACCTCGCTGTGGACCATAACTCTCTCTTAATGGATATCATGCAGCGTATAGCCGAGCGTCACAACTTTGTGGTGCTGTTCCACGAAAAGCCTTTCGCGGGAATAAATGGTAGTGGGAAACACAATAACTGGTCTTTGAGTACAGATACCGGGGTCAATTTATTAGGACCTGGATCTACTCCAATGAAAAATCTGCAGTTCCTTACCTTTTTCATCAATACTATCAAGGCGGTGTATGATAATGAGGAGCTTTTGAGAGCTACCATTGCCAGCGCATCCAACGATCACCGTCTTGGTGCCAATGAGGCGCCACCGGCAATCATTTCTACATTCATTGGTTCGCAGTTGACTGAGGTGCTTGATGAACTTGAAAAAGTAACTGACGGAAAACTTTCTCCGCAGGAAAAAACAGATCTCAAACTGAATGTAGTAGGCAAGATCCCTGAGATCCTGCTTGATAATACAGACAGGAACAGGACTTCTTCTTTCGCTTTCACCGGAAATAAATTCGAATTCAGAGCTGTAGGCTCTACGGCGAACTGTGCCCAGCCAATGACCGTGCTCAATACCATCGTCGCAAAACAGCTGAAGGAATTTAAAAAAGAAGTAGATGGCCTTACCAAAGGCAAGAAGATGAAAAAGGACGATGCTATTTTTAATGTTCTGAGGGAATACATCAAGAAATCCAAAAAAATTCGTTTTGAAGGGGATGGTTATTCCGAAGAATGGGAAAAGGAAGCTGCAAAAAGAGGCCTAAGTAACAACCGAAATACTCCCGAAGCCCTTAAGGCTATGGTTACAGAAAACAACATCAAGTTGTTTGAAGATCTAAACGTCATGAACCGGGTGGAGATCGAGGCTCGTCATGAGATCGAACTTGAGGAGTATATTATGCGTATCCAGATAGAAAGCCGTATTCTTGGTGATATCGCCAGGAATCATGTAATTCCTACTTCCATAAGATACCAGAACATTCTTATTAAAAATGTTCGGGGATTGAAAGATATCTATGGTGATGATTTCAAGAAATACTCCAAAGAACAGCTTGAAATAATTCAGGACATTTCGGCTCATATCGAGAAGATCAATTCAGGTATTACCAACATGATCGAGGCTCGTAAAAAAGCCAATAAACTGGAGGATGCCGAAAAGAAAGCCTTTGCATATTGCGACGAGGTGAAGCCTTACTTTGAGACCATCAGGTATCACTGCGACAAACTGGAGCTGTTGATCGATGATGAGATTTGGCCGCTTACCAAGTACAGGGAGTTGCTATTCACAAGGTAAGTTTCCCAATTAAATATTTTAAGGCCACATCGATTTGATGTGGCTTTTTTAATTATGAAGGTAAGGGGCTAAAAGTTGAAATCTCTTTATCTTTGGTGCTACAAACATACAGCCATGAGTAAAGAGATCAGTAAAAGATATGCAGAAAGAGGTGTATCTGCAGGAAAAGAAGATGTGCACAATGCCATAAAAAAGGTGGACAAGGGCCTTTTTCCGAAGGCATTTTGTAAGATCGTGCCCGATCATTTGACCGGGGATGAAGATCACTGTCTTATTATGCATGCTGATGGTGCCGGGACCAAATCTTCCCTGGCTTACCTCTATTGGAAGGAGACCGGAGACCTTTCTGTGTGGAAAGGAATAGCCCAGGATGCGCTAATCATGAATATAGATGACCTGCTCTGTGTGGGGGCTGTAGATAATATCATGCTTTCTTCTACTATCGGAAGGAACAAAAATCTTGTGCCGGGAGAGGTGATCTCTGCCATCATTAATGGAACCGAAGAATTGCTCCAGGACCTCAAGGATTTCGGATTGAACATTCACTCCACCGGAGGGGAAACTGCAGATGTTGGCGACCTGGTGCGGACTATTATTGTAGATTCCACTGTAACCGCGCGAATGAAGCGCAGCGAGGTAATCGACAACGCCAACATCAAACCCGGGAATGTGATCGTGGGTCTTTCTTCCTTTGGGCAGGCCACTTATGAAAAGGAATATAACGGCGGGATGGGTAGCAACGGACTCACCTCGGCGCGACACGATGTGTTCAGTAATTACCTGGCGATGAAATACCCTGAAAGCTTTGATCCTTCCATTCCCAATGAGCTAATTTACGGTGGCTCAAAAAACCTTACAGACAAAGTGGAGGGTAGTCCGCTGGATGCCGGTAAACTTGTCTTATCTCCCACACGTACTTATGCGCCGGTGATCAAAAAGATCCTGGAGAAATATTCCAGTAAAGACATTTTTGGAATGGTTCACTGCAGCGGGGGAGCCCAGACCAAAGTGCTGCATTTTGTAGATAATGTGCATGTGGTCAAGGATAATATGTTCGAGGTACCTCCTTTATTCAGGCTTATCCAGGAGGAAAGCGGGACAGACTGGAAAGAAATGTACCAGGTATTCAACATGGGGCATAGAATGGAACTTTATGTGGATGAAGCGATCGCCGAAGACCTGATCGCTATATCGAAATCATTCAATGTCGAAGCAAAGATCATAGGAAGGGTAGAAGCTGCAGACGAGAAGAAGCTGACCATTACCAGCGAATATGGAAAGTTTGAATATTAATTGAAAAGACAAACTGACTTAACTCTTCATATTATATTTTCCCGGAAGAGTATAAATGGCTAAAAGTCTGCAACACCTGGAATGCTTAAAATGAATTCCTCTAAATTATTTCTTCCATTTGCAACCCTGACCCTTTTTGTCGCAAATTTGATGGTTTTTGGGTTTTATGGCGAGTACTTAAGCAGGTATATGCGATTTTTTAGCATGGTCGTTTTCTTTCTAATATTTTTGCGATCTGGTTATTATTCCCGTAGGGCATTACTAATCTTTGTTGCTTTTGTTCTTAATGACCTACTTCTTATTTCTTACGAGAATGAAGTTTATCAAAATCTTATCCTGTTAATAAGGTTGTGCGCCTTTTTGCTACTGGCAAGATTGGTTTTGCCTTATCTCAGGAAAATAAAAGTCAAACGTTTTGAAGGAATTCTTTTCACGGGAATCCTAATAATTAACTTGCTGTTGCTTTATTATATACAGGACTCTATTTTTGATACAGAAAATGGCAGCTGGCTTGAAAGTATCCTTTTCTACGGCTATGGAACGGCTTTAATTGTGTCGGTGAGCACAGCTTTTACCTTTTTTAGCAGGTATTTTGATAAGGCCTCCATCTTTTTTCTGCTGTCTCTGTTAGGATTGGTATTGTCAGATCTCACCTTTTTTATTGGATTCTACTTAGATTTTTCAGAATTCTATTATTTGGACAGAGGGTTTAATGTTCTGGCAATAGGTTTTTTGCTGCATTTTATATTTCTCTTTAAGCGAAAGATTGCCCGTGGCTTTTATGAGGAGGTGGGAGAAAGGATTTAACTATTGCGCAGGTAAATAACTTTTATTAGTCTTTATTTTGAAATCAGGAAATCTTTCACGCATCATTTCCAGTTTCGGTTCAATATATCTCTTACAAAAAGGAGCATCAGGGTTCTTCTTGTAGTAATCCTGAATAGAATCACGGGAAGGCTTAAATTGCCGGAACGGCAGCGCTGCAGTCACCAATGACTCTACAAAATCCTGTTGCAAATTTTCGAGAATCTCATTCACCGCTTCCTCATCTTCAGCAGTGAAAAAATAAACCGCGCTCCTGTATTTCTTCCGAAAAGAATGATTGGAAGTGGAATTGTGAGTGTGAAGATGAATTTCCAGAAGCCTCTCAAGATTAACCATTTTTGGATCATAATGCACTATGGCGGCTTCAGAAAAACTGGCTGCTTCTCCTTCAGAAGCGATGTATCCCTGCTCCACTTTCCCTACACCTTTTACTGCCTGGAAAACCGCTTCGGTGCACCAGTGGCATCCGCCGCCAAGACCTATTTTTTGGGTGCTTTTCATGCTTCTGAAGTTAAAGAATTTCCGCAGCAACAGCAATTTTTTGAGTATTCTTCCGCAGAAAAAATCGATTCAGGAAATCCGTGGAATTATCGTAAATTTGCCACTTTACAAGCAGATGTTATGATCGAT
>CAZVKA010000031.1:0-23958 GCA_964627595.1 uncultured Flavobacteriaceae bacterium
ACCACAGTGTTTATACTATGGCAAGAATATCATCCTCTCTCATCATAAGGTAGTCTTTACCTTCCAGTTTAAGTTCGGTACCTGAATATTTCCCGTACAACACACTGTCACCAACCTTAACGGTCATCTCGTGATCTTTTTTGCCGCCGCCTACAGCTACCACTGTACCCTTTTGCGGTTTTTCTTTTGCGGTTTCGGGAATGTAAATACCTGATGCAGTCTGAGTTTCGGCTGCGGCAGGCTCAACAAGTACTCTGTCTGAAAGAGGTTTAATGTTTAGTGCCATTTTGCAAATGTATTTTAGTTAATTAATTTTTCTACTTGAATACCCATACTGACGAAAATTATGCCAGTTAAAAAATGCTGACAATCGACAAAAAAAAATGCCAGCTTGTCATAAGCCGGCATTTTAATATGAGGTAAGATTCTTTTAGTTCTCTTCTGTGGGAGTTTGAACAGGAGCAGGAATATTAGTTTCAACTTCCGTTTCTCCGTTCATGATTTTTGATTCTCCCAATCCGGTATTGTCCATAATGGTTACGTTTGACAATAGGATGAGTACCAGAAGTAAAGTGGCCAGTGTCCAGGTACTTTTATCAAGGAAATCTGAGGTCTTTTGAACCCCGCCAATTTGATTCGCACCACCTCCAAATGATGAGGACAATCCCCCGCCTTTAGGGTTTTGAACCATGATAACTACCACCAGCAAAAATGCTACGATAATGATAAGTGCTAAAAAGATTGTAAACGTGCTCATTATGCTTAACTATTATTTTCTTGTAATTTTTCGATCGCCCGGATCTGGTCGGCAAAGAAACCACTTTTTTCCGGATTTTTCAAAATTAAAATTTTATAAGCCTGGATGGCTTTTTTGTAATTTTTTTGCTCCAGGTAGACCCGTGCTAAAGTCTCTGTCATCAAAGCTTCGGGAGTGGCAGAACTTTCCTCTGCCAGGTTCACTTTCTTGGTGGTTTTGGAGGGGGTGATCCTTGGATTTTTGGCAATGAATTCATTGATAAGATCAAACTTTCGGGCCTTGAAATCATTCTCTTTTTCTTCGGAAGTATCCTGCTCCCTTTCCACGGGGGTGGCTGTAGATAACTTCAGCCATTCAGAAAATGAATGATTTTCTTCCCTGCCGAAATCCAGTGGCCGGCCCATTTGAAGCTCATCTTCGTTTTTCTCTTCTTTTTCCTGTTTTCTGAAAAGATCTGGGTCAAAAACCTGTTCAGATTCCCGGATCTTCATTTTAAGAGCCTTGTCAAGAGTGAGGTTTTCTTCCTCTTCTTTTGGTTCTCTGGCAGTATCTTGAGGAACTTCTTTTTCCTGTTCCTCGTGTTTTCTAATCTCTTCGGCAATCTGATTCTGGTTGAATTCTTCCGAAGTGATAAAATCAAACAGTACACTGCGATCTGTAGTGTAGGCCGCTGTAATTTTTAATTCTTTATTGTAATGGAGACTATTGGCATTTTTAAGACCTTTTAGCCTCACGGCACGTGCAGCCTGGAAATAAGGATACCGCTGCAATATCTCCTTTAAAGCGGCCGTTTGCTCGAAAGTTATAGCTGCAGGATGTTGTAGCAAATATGTGATTTCCTCCTTTGTCATTACCAGTTTGCCAGTGTTGCATTGAAGATATCCTGCGTGATCCTGGTGAAGATCTCCTCCAGGGCAGTGGCCAGCTGTGCACCCGAAAGTTGCGCGTTCGCCGGATAATCGTAATAAAAAGAGAATTTTCGCTCCATGTCCTTTTCGGGGTCAAGGGTATTATAAAATCTCAGGTTGACCACGATGGTTAGCCGGTTTTGAGCAGCAGTACTTTGCGCGGTGGCACTCATGGGCGCAATGTAATAATCTACAATCTCTCCTTCGTAGACCAGATCTCCGCCCTCATCGGTCAGGTTAAGGTTGGTCTGGCTTTGAATGAGATCTTGCAGCTCCAGGGTGAAGGTGCGGTCAATACCGGGTTCTACTATAGGAGCCGCATTCTGAAAGTAGTTGACCTGAAAGGTTTGGGCGTTTCCAACATCGGCACCGGAGAAGGAGTAGATTCCGCAAGACTGGAAACTAAAGATCAGCAAGACAAAAAGGAGGGCCTGTAATTTTTTCATATAAATAAGGTCTTAAAAAGCCTTTTTAAAGGTCGTATTGTTTGATTTTTCTATACAGGGTGCGCTCGCTGATGCCCAATTCTTCTGCCGCCGCTTTTCGCTTGCCATTGTGGCGCTCCAGGGATTTTTTTATTAGCTCCAGCTCTTTATCCTGCAGGGAGAGCGTTTCTTCCTCTTCAATTTCTTCTGCAAAATAATATTTATCCTGTTTATCGGGTACATTATTCTGCGGAATTTGAAGTACTTCCAGTTGCTCATCAGTGATCTCTTCGGGGACTACCTCTTCCTCATTATTGCCGTAGATCTTTTCGATAAGGCCTTCATGTTCTTCCTTTACTTTACTGCTGTCATGCTTCATTAGTTCCATGGTGAGTTTCTTAAGGTCGTTAAGGTCACTCTTCATGTCAAAAAGCACTTTGTAAAGGATCTCCCGCTCATTGCTGAAATCACTTTCTTTCTTCTTTTCCTCAATAACAGCCGGCAAATTGCTGCCAATTCCCGGAAGATAACCTTTTAAGATACCCGCGTTGATATTTCGTTCCTGTTCAAGAACTGATATCTGCTCGGCGATGTTCCTCAACTGTCTCACGTTACCGCTCCAGCGATATTTTTGCAAAAGGTCTACCGCGTCGTCTTCTAATCGAATGGTAGGCATTTTATATTTCAGCGCAAAATCTGAAGCGAATTTCCTAAAAAGCAGGTGAATATCGTCCTTTCTGTCTCGTAACGGTGGCAGGTTGATCTCTACCGTACTCAAACGGTAATAAAGATCTTCTCTGAACTTTTCTTTCTTTATGGCTTCGGACATATTGAGGTTGGTGGCAGCCACGATGCGGACATTGGTTTTTTGTACCTGTGAAGACCCTACTTTTATAAATTCTCCGTTCTCCAGTACCCGTAAAAGCCTTACCTGGGTGGTAAGCGGTAATTCGCCAACTTCGTCCAGGAAGATGGTTCCGCCATCGGCAACTTCAAAGTATCCGCTTCGGGTTTGGGTGGCTCCCGTAAAAGCACCTTTTTCATGCCCGAACAATTCACTGTCAATTGTTCCCTCGGGAATAGCCCCGCAGTTAACGGCAATGTATTTTCCGTGTTTGCGATGGGAAAGGGCATGGATGATCTTGGGAATACTTTCTTTACCTACCCCGCTTTCCCCGGTTACCAGGACTGAAATATCTGTAGGTGCCACCTGGATGGCTTTTTCCACTGCCCGGTTTAATTTTTGGTCATTCCCCAGAATGCCGAAACGCTGTTTTATTGCCTGAATGCTTTCCATTTAAAGGTTTAATGTTTAAGGTTTAAAGTTCAAGGTTTCCACCTGGCGCGTATTGAACTCCTAACTTATAACTCTGGACTTAAATAAGGCTCTTTCGAAATTTTTTCTCCGAATTCTTACCTCTCAACTAATTATTCTCTGAGAGGCCAACCGCTTCTCCTATTAAAGTGGCACTGGTACAGTCGCTGATCTTTACATTTACGAAGTCTCCCACATTGTAATTCTCCTTCGGGAAAACCGCCACGGTGTTTTGAGTTGTCCTTCCGCTCCAGTGCAGATCAGATTTTTTGGATTCCTTTTCGATAAGTACTTCTACTGTTTGACCAAGGAACTGCTTAGTTCTGTAATGACTGTGCTTTTGCTGAAGATTGACAATTTCGGTAAGTCTTCTTTTCTTGACTTCTTCAGGCACATCATCTACGAGTTTACGGGCTGCCATGGTACCCGGTCTTTCAGAATAAGCGAACATGAACCCAAAATCATATTTTACATACTCCATTAAAGAGAGTGTGTCCTGATGATCTTCTTCGGTTTCTGTAGGGAAACCAGTGATCATATCCTGTGAAATGGCACAATCTGGCATCAGTTTTCGAATGTTATCGATCAACTCAAAATATTCCTCGCGAGTGTGCAGACGGTTCATCTCTTTCAGAATCCTGTCACTTCCGCTTTGTACCGGCAGGTGGATATACTTACAGATGTTCGGGTATTTAGCCATTGTTTCGATCACATCCAGGGTCATATCCTGCGGATTGGAGGTAGAGAACCTGATCCTCATTTTTGGATGTGCTTCAGCAACAAGTTTCAGGAGCCCGGCAAAATTAGTGGCTGTGGCTTTTTGAATTTCCGAAGCATTTTTAAAATCTTTTTTGAGTCCGCCGCCATACCAAAGGTAGCTGTCTACGTTCTGCCCTAAAAGTGTGACTTCCTTAAAGCCTTTTTCGGCAAGGTCATTCACCTCTTCCAGGATACTCTGCGGGTCACGACTTCTTTCCCTTCCGCGGGTAAAAGGCACCACGCAAAAAGTACACATATTGTCACAGCCACGAGTGATGGAAACAAAGGCAGAGACGCCGTTGCTTTGAAGGCGTACCGGTGAAATGTCTCCATAAGTCTCTTCTTTGGAGAGGATCACGTTAACCGCGTTCCTTCCTTCTTCCACTTCATTAATGAGGTTGGGGAGATCTTTATAGGCGTCGGGTCCCACTACCAGGTCCACGATCTTTTCTTCTTCCAGGAATTTCGCTTTGAGCCTCTCGGCCATACAACCAAGAACACCCACCTTCATCCCGGGGTTAATTTTTTTAACGGCATTATATTTTTCCAATCTCTTGCGTACCGTTTGTTCTGCTTTATCCCTGATCGAACATGTATTAATAAGGACAAGGTCAGCTTCTTCAAGGCTCTGAGTAGTGTTAAAACCTTCCTTGGCCAGGATGGAAGCTACGATCTCACTGTCGCTGAAGTTCATTTGGCAGCCATAGCTCTCGATCATCAGCTTTTTTCCGTTCCCTGTTTTTGGCTCCATCACCAGTGAATTCCCCTGTTGTTTTTCGTCTATTGTCTTCTCCATAATCAAAAAATACCGTTTTGGTAATTGAACGTGCAAAGATACGTTTTTAGTTGAGATGTGACAAAGTGACAGGAGAAAATCCACCTGAAATTGACCCGGGGAAAACCCCCATTTCGGAATATTTAACTCCATAAATAAAATTTCCTATACTTTTGCAGAACAAAAATAGATACTATGGCGAAGAATTTAGTGATTGTAGAGTCCCCTGCAAAGGCAAAGACCATTGAGAAATTCCTGGGTAAAGACTACAAGGTCGCTTCCAGTTTTGGTCATATTGCCGATTTGCCCACCAAAGAACTGGGCGTAGATACAGAGGGGGATTTTACTCCTAAATATATTGTCTCAAAAGATAAGAAGGACGTTGTTAGGAAACTAAAGGGTCTGGCGAAAGATGCTGAGATGGTGTGGTTGGCAAGTGATGAGGACCGGGAGGGAGAGGCTATAGCCTGGCACCTGGCCGAAGAACTGAACCTGGATAAAAAGAAGACCAAAAGAATCGTATTTCACGAGATCACAAAATCTGCTATTTTAAAGGCAATTGAGAATCCTCGCGATATCAACTACAACCTGGTGAATGCCCAGCAGGCGCGAAGGGTGTTGGACCGGTTAGTGGGATATGAACTTTCACCGGTGCTGTGGCGTAAGGTGAAAGGGGGGCTTTCTGCCGGAAGGGTTCAATCTGTTTCTGTTCGTCTCATTGTAGAGCGCGAACGGGAAATCCAGAATTTTAAACCTGAAGCATCGTTCAGGATAGATGCTGAATTTACTACGGAAGAAGGAAAATCTTTTAAGGCAAAAATTCCGAAGAACTTTGAAACGCGAACAGAAGCTGAGCAGTTCCTGTCTAATAATATTGGTGCCAATTTTAAAGTAGCCGATCTTACTACCAAGCCGGCGAAAAAATCCCCGGCACCGCCTTTTACCACATCAACACTTCAACAGGAAGCATCCCGAAAGCTGTATTTCTCAGTGAGCAAAACCATGACCATGGCTCAAAGATTATATGAAGCCGGTCATATCACCTATATGAGGACAGATAGCGTAAACCTTTCTGATGATGCCCGTAAAGGAGCCAAAAATGAGATCCTTAAGGCGTATGGTGATAAGTACAGCAAAAGCAGGCAATTTCGTGGTAAATCAAAAGGGGCGCAGGAAGCACATGAAGCCATTCGTCCTACCAATTTTGAGAACCATACGGTAAATGCAGATCGTGACGAGCAGCGTTTATATGAATTGATCTGGAAAAGAGCGATCGCTTCTCAAATGAGCGAGGCGCAGCTGGAACGGACTAATGTGAAGATCGAGGCCGATAAACACGATAAGCAGTTCACGGCAAACGGAGAGGTTCTAAAGTTTGACGGATTCCTTAAAGTTTATCTTGAAAGCAGGGATGAAGAAGAGGAAGATGCACAGGAGCAGGAGGGGATGCTGCCGGCTTTAAAAGTGAATGAAAAACTGGAGAATGAGTATATTACCGCAACAGAGCGGTTTACCCGTCCGCCTTACAGGTATACAGAAGCTTCTTTAGTGAAGAAACTGGAAGAACTGGGTATTGGCCGCCCTTCTACTTATGCGCCTACGATTTCCACTATTCAAAACAGGAATTATATTGAGAAAGGATCGGTAGAAGGAACAGATCGTGAATACGTAAAACTTTCTCTTAAACATGATAAGCTTAAAGAAGAAAAGCTTACAGAGACAGTAGGAAGTGATAAGGGAAAACTGGTGCCTACAGATGTGGGAATGGTGGTGA
The DNA here is from genome assembly GCA_964627595.1 of uncultured Flavobacteriaceae bacterium. GTDB lineage: Bacteria > Bacteroidota > Bacteroidia > Flavobacteriales > Flavobacteriaceae > Salinimicrobium. The sequence continues at coordinate 6,714 of CAZVKA010000031.1, forward strand.
ATGATTTTCTTGTCAATCATTTTTCAGGCATTTTGGATTACAACTTTACCGCAAAGGTTGAGGAGGATTTCGATAATATTGCTGAAGGAAATGAGGAATGGACCAGAATGATGAAGGATTTCTATAACGACTTTCATCCTCATGTAAAAGATGTTGCCGAAAATGCCGAAAGAGAAGTAGGAGAGCGAATCCTGGGGAAAGATCCCGAAACCGGAAAACCTGTTAGTGTTCGCCTTGGGAAATTTGGACCAATGGTGCAAATGGGGTCTGTAGAAGATGAGGAGAAGCCTAAATTCGCCAGTTTGAGCCCAGATCAAACTTTAGACTCGGTTACTTTTGAAGAGGCTATGGAGCTCTTCAAACTTCCCAAAGAACTTGGGGAGTATAAGGGGGAGAAAGTTGAGGTCAATAACGGCCGTTTTGGACCCTATGTAAAATATGGAAAAAAATATGTTTCTTTAGACAAGGGAGAAGATCCTATTGAAGTTACCATAGATAGGGCACTTGAATTGATCAAAGCAAAGGAAAAAGCCGATGCGCCTATCTATGAATACAAAGATCTTCCTGTGCAAAAAGGGGTAGGAAGGTTTGGGCCTTACCTAAAATGGAATGACATGTTTATTAATGTCAATAAGAAGTACGATTTCGATAACCTTTCGGCAGAGGATATTGAGGAATTGATCGAAGATAAATTGCGCAAAGAGCGTGAAAAGGTGATCCATAACTGGGAAGAAGAAGGGATTAGAGTCGAAAAGGCCCGATGGGGACGATCCAATATCATTAAAGGGAAGACTAAGATCGAGCTGCCAAAAACGGTAGATGCTGCAAAGCTTTCGCTGGAGGAGGTGAAGGATATTATCGAAAAGAAAGCCCCGAAAAAAAAGGCTGCAAAGAAGAAAACCGCCACAAAGAAGAAAACTGCAGCGAAGAAAGCTACCTCTAAGAAAACTACTACCAAAAAGAAATAGTCAATGGATCTTGATTTTTTTACACCGGTGAATGAGCAGCTTGTCGCTGAATTTGCCGAAGGCCCGGGTATTGGAGGAACTATTCAAATTAATTCGGGATACAGAGGGACTCCTGACCTGGAAGGGGTGAAGATCGCGGTATTTGGAGTACTCGAAAACCGGCTGGCAGAAGAAGGTAATGACGATCCTTTTGACTTTACAGGCATCAGGAAGGCATTCTACCAGTTATACCCCGGGAACTGGTATTTAAAAATGGCAGATTTAGGAGATATTCAGCCGGGAGAATCTGTTGATGATACTTTTTTTGCGGTGCAAACCGTGGTTTCTGAATTGTTGAAAAGGAATATAATTCCACTGATTTTAGGAGGTTCTCAGGATCTTATTTATGCTCAATACCGTGCTTATGATGGGGTGGAGCAAATGGTAAACCTGGTAAATGTTGATTCAAAATTTGATCTGGGAGATGCCGAAAAACCCCTCACCAACAGGTCTTATGTTGGAAAGATAGTTGTGAATAAACCATACAATCTGTTCAACTATTCCAATCTGGGCTACCAGACCTACTTTAATTCACAGGACGAAATTGAACTGATGGATCGACTGTTCTTTGATGCCTATCGCCTGGGGGAGGTGACGGGAGATATCAGCATAGTAGAGCCGGTAATGCGTGATGCCAATCTTGTAGGGATTGATATGGGGGCTGTGAGTGCTGGTTCGTTGGGTAATTATCGGCTGAAATCCCCTAATGGGTTCGACGGTAAAGAAATTTGTGCTCTGTCCAGGTATGCTGGAATAAGTGACAAGGTATCCTCCTTTGGGATTTATGAAATAAATTCAGAATTTAACTTTACTTCCTGTACCATGCTTATTGCTCAAATGATGTGGTATTTTGTGGAAGGAGTTAATTTTAGAAAAGATGAGAATACTATTTCAGCAAAAAAAGAGTTTATAAAATATCAGGTGCCCGTAGATGATGAAGTTTTGATTTTTTATAAAAGTCCGAAAAGTGAGCGCTGGTGGATCGAAATACCATTTACCTCTCCGGAAAATAATAAATTGAAACGTCATACGTTATTACCTTGCACTGAAGGTGATTACATGGAGGCTTGTAATCAAAATATCCCGGAACGCTGGTATAAGACCAAACGGAAGAATGAAATTTAACTATATTTAAACATCTGTAGCAGACCGATTTTTAGAAATAAATTGTTTATTAGAAAATAAATAAATAGGTTTACTGGCTTGGAAAGAGCTAGAGGTCCTAACTTTTGAAAGATATTATGAGGAAACTATTTTTACTTATTGCTGTAATTTCTTTACTGGCTTCTTGTGGTCGGGGTGATCAGGGGCAATTGGTAGGTGTGCAGGGAAAGAAATGGCATCCGGAGAAGCCTTTGGGGATGACATTGATCCCGGGAGGTGCTTTTATCATGGGGAAATCTGATGACGATATTGTGGGCCTAAACAACGCACCGCCTAAGACAGTGACAGTTCGCTCCTTTTATATGGATGAAACAGAAATCACCAATTCTGAGTACCGACAGTTTGTGCACTGGGTGCGTGATTCTGTTTTGCGTATGAAGTTGGCCATCTTTGCAGAAGAAATGGGTGAGACCCCTGGATCTGGCGGAATTGGAGAATTTGCTTTTGACGATACCGACGAAGCTAATATGTCTGTCTACGAGAAATACATGTATGATAATTATTACAGTATGGGTGGATACGAAGGAAGGAAACTCAACAAGAGAGTGGATCTCATTTGGGATACCAGGGATTATCCAGATGAGTATTATGCTGAGGTAATGGATACTATGTATATCCCAATCGAGGAAGTGTATAATGGGCAGCGGTCTATAGATGTAAAGCATTTGAAATTCAGATATTCATGGATGGATATCCAAAAAGCCGCACGAACTGAACCCGGTCGCAGGGCAGAATTCATTAAAACTGAAGAAATCGAGATTTATCCAGATACTACGGTATGGATCAAAGACTTTAATTACTCTTATAACGAACCTATGCACAATGACTATTTTTGGCATGACGCATACGGAGATTATCCTGTAGTCGGGGTTTCCTGGAAACAGGCAAGGGCTTTTGCTCAATGGCGAACATTATATCACAATACTTACCGAAAAGAGAGAGGTAAGCATAACGTACCCGCTTACAGGCTTCCTACAGAAGCTGAGTGGGAATATGCTGCCCGCGGAGGGTTAGAGTCTGCTTCCTATCCATGGGGTGGCCCTTATACTAAAAACGACAGGGGTTGTTTTATGGCTAATTTTAAGCCTCTAAGAGGAGATTATGCGGCAGATCAGGCCTTGTATACCGTAGAGGCTCAATCCTATGAGCCTAATGATTACGGTCTTTATAATATGGCTGGTAACGTGGCTGAATGGGTCTTCTCTTCTTATGAACCTGGTTCCTATGAATATTCTTCTTCCATGAACCCATCGGTTAATGATGAGGAAAATATGAAAAAGGTCGTTCGTGGAGGTTCCTGGAAAGATGTGGCCTATTTTCTACAGGTAAGCTCAAGAGATTATGAATATGCAGATACTGCCAGGAGTTACATTGGCTTTAGAACTGTGCAGGATTATTTGAGTACAGATGTTACTCTTAATCAAACTAGATAATACCCCCTAATTTTACAACAACCTAAAAAAACTCTATCTAAAATTTTTGAATTATGGCACAAAAGAAGTCAACTAAGAAACTAATGAATATGGTGTATGGATTAGGTGCATCTGTGGTTATCCTTGGAGCACTATTTAAAATCATGCACTGGCCTTTCGGTAACCTTATGTTAATCCTCGGGCTTATCGTTGAGGCTCTCGTATTTGCAGTTTCTGCCTTTGAACCGGTTGATGACGAACTGGACTGGGCATTGGTTTATCCTGAGCTGGCGGGTGGTGAACCTGCTGCAAGAGGAGGTGCAGTAGCTACTAATGATGAAACTGACGGTATGCTATCTAAAAAACTAGACGAGATCCTTCGTGAAGCTAAAATTGACTCGAATTTAATGGGAAGTCTTGGGGAGAGCATTCGCAATTTTGAAGGTGCCGCGAAGAATTTGTCACCAACAGTTGATGCCATAGCATCACAGAAAAAATATAGTGAAGAAATGAATCTTGCTGCAAGTCAGTTGGAATCGCTTAACAGCATATATAAAGTTCAGGTAGAGTCTGCTGCCCGTCAGTCTGAGATCAATGAGGCAGTTGCCGAAAACGCAGGAAGACTTAACGAGCAAATGGAATCACTTGCCTCTAACCTTTCTTCATTAAATGGTGTTTACGGTGGAATGTTATCTGCCATGCATGTCAAAGCCTAATTGGTTTAACCTTACACTTAATCAGTATTAAAAATCAAACTAAATTAGAGAATGGCTGGAGGTAAACAAACACCAAGACAGAAGATGATTAACCTGATGTACCTGGTCTTCATTGCTATGATGGCCCTGAACATGTCAAAAGAGGTTTTGACTGCATTTGGTAATATCAATAAAAAGTTAGACGAATCTAATGCCACGGTTGCAGAGCGAAATGCGGCAGCTATGGCAGGACTTGTAGCTAAAGCAGAGGAGCAACCCGCGAAATATAAACCTCTACAGGAAAAAGCGGAAGAAATCCATGAATTGACTACTAATTTCACGGCGTATCTCGAAGAATTAAAGGAATACACCTTGAGTGACGTGAGTGATCGGGAAAATTATGAAGCTATGGATAAATCCTCACAACTTGATGAGTATTTCTTCCAAAGTGGAAAACCCAGTAATAAGGGACAGGAATTTCTTGACAGGATTGAGCAGTATAGAGAGGGAGTAGCTTCATTAATTGAAGATAATTACCCGCAGATCGCTGCCGAGATAAGGAGGGAATTTAACACTGACCCTGTAGAGGACAGGGAAGGGGTGAAACGACCTTGGTTGGCCTATAACTTTGAAGGCTTCCCGTTGATCGCTTCAGTGACCAAGTTCACCCAGATGCAGGGGGACGCAAGGTCTGCAGAGAATAATATTCTTTCTACCATGCTATCTGGACAACTACAAAGCGAGGTTTCCCTGACTAATTATGAAGCTATTGTAATACCCGATAAAACCGCTTTTTTCAGCGGAGAAAATTTTACCGGGAAAGTAGTTTTAGGAAGGGTTGATAAAACTCTTAATTTTGATAATGTGGTCATCAACGGAAAAGAAGTGGCTAGCACAGAGGCAGGGCAGGTGAAATTGCAATTTCCTGCCGGGAACGTTGGTCAGCAACAAATAAAGGGTGAACTGCAGTTTAAAGAAGGGGATTCAATCATATCAATTCCTGTGAACAGTTCCTATAGTGTTATCCCAAAACCTAATTCTGCCGTTATTTCTGCAGATAAGATGAACGTTGTATATCGAGGGGTTGCCAATCCTATGACAATCTCTATTCCAGGTGTTGGAAATGTTTCTGCTAACGCCCCGGGATTAAGAGCAGCAGGAGGAGCCGGAAATTACATTATGGACGTGACGACCTTACAGGCACGTGAAGTGACCATTAACGTCAGTGGGGAGCTTCCTGGAGGTGAAAAAGTTTCTGATAGTAAGACTTTCAGGGTAAAAGATATTCCAAGACCGGTAGGAACTGTAAGAGGTGAGGACGGCACAGTAAGAATGCAAAGAAATACGCTGGAAATTGCTACAATTGGAGCGACCTTGCCCGATTTTGATTTTGATCTTGACCTAAGGGTGACCGGATTTAAATTTAAAGTTCCGGGGCAGCCTACGGTACAGGTGAGAGGACAAAAACTTGACGAAAACGCTAAAAGAGCGCTCAACCGTGCTGGACGAGGAGAAACCGTTCAGATCTTTGATATTGAAGCCCAGCTGGCAAATAATTCTAGTTATAAATTAAAACAGGTTTCTGCCGTACTTGTGGAGTTAACAAATTAAACAGAACAATAATATGAACTGGAACCGATTTTTAGTTGGAATATGTGGATTGCTCTTTTCGGTGACAACTTTTGGCCAAACCAATATTCTGAATGCCAAAAAACCCGAAGATATTGAAGGGCCTACAAAAGCCGAACTTGCTTACGGAAAGACAGATCCGCTTCCTTATGGATATGTAGATACCCGTGATGTGCTGTGGTCAAAAACCACCTGGGAGGTTGTAGACCTTGATGAAAGAGTCAATTTCCCGCTGTACTATCCAATTGACACCAATCAAATAGGCAGTTCCAGGCGTGCTCTGTACGATGTTTTGATTAAGAACATCAAAAACGGTAAGATCCAGGATATTTATGCCGATTCTTACTTTAATGACAAGATCCAGTTAAAGGATATACAAGCAGCACTGTCAAAGGTGGATACCACAGATCTTGGTATTGAGCAGTACAATGCCGGAGAGCCTATTGATCCTCAGTATATTAGTCGAAGAGACATTTCTGCAGCCGATATTGCAGCTTATCACATTCGCGGATACTGGTATTTTGATAAGCGCCAGGCTGAGTTAAAATACAGACTTCTGGGAATAGCCCCGGTCGCCCCAGACGTTAATTTTATTGATAGCGAGGAACCGGCTCTTGTAGAATTATTCTGGGTATGGTTCCCGGCTGCGCGAGATGTCTTGCATGAAGCCTATGCTTTTAATCCACGCAACACTTCACAACCTATTTCCTTTGATCACTTGTTAAACGCTCGACGGTTTCATGGGGTCATATATGCTGAAGATAACCTGCAGGGAGACCGTCAGGTTGATGATTACATCAACAATAACGCATTCATGCAACTGCTTGAATCACAACGCATAAAAGAGCAGATCAGAAACTTTGAACAGGATATGTGGAATTACTAGATCGTCAAATATTCTTATGATTTTAAAGCGCCTTTCCATTTGAAAGGCGTTTTTATTTTAAATTTGCGGCATGAGAGATTACCTGATAGTGGGACTGGGGTTAAGTGGCGCTGCCATTGCCTACAGGCTGGAAAAAGAAGAAAAAAGCTTCCTGGTTTTTGATGATGGCTCCCAGGAGGCATCGAAAGTTGCAGGAGGATTTATGAATCCTGTTATACTCAAACGGTTCACACTCGCCTGGAAAGCTGACGAACAAATGACCAGGGCGTTAGAATTCTATGGAAGTATGGAAAATACTCTTGGCAAGAAATATTTGAGACCTCTGGAGATCTACCGGCGATTTTCATCTATAGAGGAGCAAAACAACTGGTTTGAAGCGACTGATAACCCGAGAGTAGCGCCTTACCTGGATACAAATCTTGTGGCTCACGTAAACCCTCATATTAAAAGCAGGTATTCTTTCGGAAAGGTGCTTAAGACTAAAAGAATTGATCCCCGGGGATTGCTGGAGGCTTATGCCTTACATCTCTATTCCAAAAATCTTCTCAAAAAGGAGCGTTTCGATCACAACGATCTTAAGATATTAGAGGAAGGAGTGGAGTACAAAGGTATTTCGGCTAAGAAAGTTATTTTCTGTGAAGGTTTTGGTCTCAAGCAGAATCCTTTTTTTAATTACCTCCCGCTGCGTGGTAATAAAGGGGAGTATATTATTATTAAAGCCCCTGACCTTGACCTGAAGGTTGGGGTAAAGTCTTCGGTTTTCATATTTCCTGCAGGAGAAGATCATTACGCAGTGGGTGCCACCTACAGCAATGAAGATAAATCTCCGCAACCTACTTTAGCTGCAAGGGAGGAATTGGTTAAAAAACTCAAGGACCTTATCGATGTGGACTTTGAAGTAGTGCATCAGGTGGCGGGGCTGCGACCTTCTACTATTGACAGGAGGCCCCTGGTAGGGCAACATCCGGTTCATGAAAACCTGTATTGCTGCAATGGTTTTGGAAGCCGCGGTATTTTAATGGCTCCAACAATTTCTGAAGAGCTTCTCTCTTTAGCCGAAAAAGGAAGGCCTGTTGCTCCTGAAACTGATATCTCCCGTTTTACCAATAAATGGTTTCCTAAATCTTAAGCGTTTGATTTGGCAGGATCATAACTAAAGAAAAAATTGACCCAAATATTCCTGCTCCACCTTATGATCACCGGCATGAATATAACCAGGGTCACGACAATGACTATAAAAGTTGTCAAAAGAGAAGTATTAAATAGCCAGTACGAGAGGGCAAAAGCGGCAGCGGCAAAGGCGATTCCTACGGCATAACTCACGTACATAGCCCCAAAAAAGAAGGACGGCTCCATTTTATATTTGGTATGACAATTGGAGCAGCGTTCGTGCATATCAAAGAGTCTCGAGATCTTATAAGGATTTGGCTCTTTATACATGCTTTCCTCCTGGCAAACAGGGCAGGTACCTGTAATAATACTATATAGTTTTTTGCCCTTCAGGAATTTCATATGGAATTTTTTAGCACCGTAAATTTAATCATCTTTGCAAAACGAAAGAAAAAAGAATGCTGAACATACATAATTTATCGATTTCCTTTGGTGGGGAGTATCTTTTTGAGGAGATCACCTTCAGGTTGGGAGCTGGAGACCGGGTAGGTCTTATTGGAAAGAATGGAGCCGGAAAGTCAACCATGTTAAAGATACTTTCAGGAGAGTTGGAGCCTGATACCGGCCAGATAGCTACAGATAAGGACCTGAAAATAGGTTTTTTGAAACAGGATATCGATTTTATTGAAGGGCGAACCGTGCTGGAAGAGTCTTATGAAGCTTTTGAGGAAATAAAAATTCTGGAAAAGAAGCTGGAAGAGATCAACCACCAACTGGCCACCAGGACAGATTACGAAAGTGATGCCTACCACCAGTTGATGGTAGACCTTAATGATGTGCAGCATCAATACGAGATACACGGCGGGTATAACTACCAGGGAGAAACTGAAAGGATCCTGCAGGGACTTGGTTTTAAAAGAGAAGATTTCAACAAACTTACAGATACTTTTTCGGGTGGATGGAGAATGAGGATCGAACTCGCCAAGTTGTTACTTCAGCAAAATGATATTCTGTTGCTGGATGAGCCTACCAACCACCTCGATATTGAGTCTATCATTTGGCTGGAAGGTTTTCTAAATAATTACCCTGGGGCCGTGGTCATTGTTTCTCACGATAAGATGTTCCTGGACAATGTCACAAACAGAACCATCGAGATTTCACTTGGAAGGATCTATGACTTTAATAAACCCTATTCCAAATACCTGGTTCTGCGGAAGGAATTGCGTGAACAACAGCTTGCATCTCAGAAAAACCAGGAGAAGCAGATTCAGCAAACTGAAAAATTGATTGAAAAATTTCGTGCCAAGGCCTCTAAGGCCAGTATGGCGCAATCCCTCATTAAGAAACTCGATAAAATAGATCGTATTGAAGTAGATGAGGATGATAATTCGGTGATGAATTTGAAATTTCCGGTATCTGTTGTACCTGGTAAAGTGGTTATAGAAGCTCATGATATCTCTAAAAATTATGGCAATAAAAATGTCCTGAAACATATTGATCTGCTTATCGAAAGGGATTCTAAAACAGCATTCGTAGGGCAAAACGGGCAGGGAAAATCTACTTTGGCCAAGATCATTGTGGGGGAGATCGAGCATAAGGGGGAATTAAAGCTGGGCCATAATGTGCAAATAGGATATTTTGCCCAGAATCAGGCCGAATACCTTGACGGTTCAAAAACAGTGCTGGACACCATGATTGATGCTGCAAATGAATCTAACAGGGCTAAGGTAAGGGACATTCTTGGGTCTTTCCTTTTTCGAGGAGATGAGGTGGAAAAATATGTGCGAGTGCTCTCAGGAGGGGAGCGTAACCGGTTAGCACTTGCTAAAATGTTATTGCAGCCCTTTAATGTGCTGGTGATGGATGAACCTACCAACCACCTGGATATTAAATCTAAAAACGTGCTTAAGGATGCGTTGAAAAGTTTTGAAGGAACACTTATCCTCGTTTCTCATGACCGGGACTTTCTCCAGGGACTTACTAATAAAATCTATGAGTTCAAAGATCATAAGATCAAAGAATACCTGGGGGATATTGACTTTTACCTGGAGCAGCGTAAGCTCAATGACATGCGGGAGGTAGAAAAACGGGATGTAACCAAACAGGAGCCTAAAGAGAATAATAAAACTTCATATAAGGACCAGAAAAAACTTAAATCCCTCAACAATAAACTTAGTAACATAGAATCCAGGATCACCCGCTTAGAAAAGGAGCTGGAGGAAAAAGATAAGGAACTGGCCGAAAATTATGAGGCAGCCATGAAAAAGAACGGTTTCCTGAAGATTTACAATGACAAAAAGCTTGAGCTGGAAAAACTAATGGAAGACTGGGAGAGCGTTCAGGAGGAGATCGAGGTTAAGAGTTAATTTTTTTCTTAAGAACATCTCTTTACGATTAAACCATAGCAATTGATTTTAGTCAAACACATTAATTATGGATACAAGAAAAATTATACTTTCAGTTGTTGGCATTCTGCTTATAGTGGCAGCAGTGTTTGGCGCAAAGGCTATCATAGATAGCAACGTAAAAAATACTCCACCCGTCTCCAAAACGGTGAAGAATGTGTTTGTGGATACCGTGCAAAATGAAGTAATCCCCATTGTGGTGCCGGCTAATGGGCGGGTTACAGCACTTCACAAGCTCGAATTATTTTCTGAAGTACAGGGGATCTTCCAAAACAGTAGTAAGGACTTTCGTCCCGGTCAGGATTACAACAAGGGGCAGGTACTTATCAATGTCAATTCCCAAGAATACGCTGCCAGTGTACAGGCGGCAAAAAGTGATCTTTACAATCGTATCACCTCTATCATGCCCGATCTAAGACTGGATTTTCCGGAGGCTTTCCCAAAGTGGGAGACTTACCTGCAGCAGTTTGATATGAATAATCAGGTACCCGCACTCCCAGAAGCAGGTTCAGAGAAGGAAAAGTATTTTATCACAGGCAGAGGGATCTTTTCTGCTTATTACGGGGTGAAAAACCTTGAAGAGCGATTGAGTAAATATACTATAATTGCCCCATTTGACGGGGTGCTAACAGAAGCTCTGGTGACACGGGGAACATTGATTCGCCAGGGGCAGAAGCTGGGAGAATTTATTGACCCTACGGTCTTTGAACTCGAAGTGGCCGTAGCTAAAAAATTCAGTGACCTTTTAGAGACCGGCAAAGAGGTGGGCTTGACCAATCTTGATGGAAGTGAATCGTACACTGGTAAGGTAAGCAGGATCAACGCCAGGGTAGACCAGGAATCTCAAACCATACAGGTCTTCATTGCGGTTTCTGGGCAGGGTATTCGGGAAGGTATGTTCCTTCAGGCTAAACTGGATGCGAAAGCTGAGGAAAATGCCATTGAGATTCCGCGGGAATTATTGGTAGACAGGGCAAAGGTTTTTGTGGTGAGAGATAATGTGCTGGACCTGGTAGAGGTTGATCCGGTTTTCTTCGGAAAAAATACAGTGGTGGTTAAAGGTCTTGAGGATGGAGAGTTGATCCTTTCCTCTGGTGTTTCGGGAGCTTATCCTGGTATGCTGGTAAATATTCAGGAAGAACAGGAAGCTTCAAACGTCAAGTTGTGAGAAATATTATTGGTTATTTTATAAAGTATGAGGTCGCGGTAAATGTGATCATACTCGCGTTCGTGATCTTTGGAACGGTGGGGATATTCCAAATGAGTTCATCATTTTTTCCCTTGATCGATTCCAGGATTATCAATATCAGTGTCAATTATCCCGGTTCTGCACCCGAAGAAATTGAAGAAGGGATCATTTTAAAGATCGAAGATAACCTGAAGGGGTTAGCGGGAATTGACAGGGTGACTTCTGTTGCACGTGAAAGCGGGGGATCTATAACGGTAGAGATCGACAAGGATGAGGATGTCGATGTGATGCTCACCGAGGTGAAAAATGCAGTTGACAGGGTGCCATCATTCCCGGGAGGAATGGAGCCTTTGGTGGTGTCAAAACAGGAAGCTATTAGACCCACAATTTCCTTTGCTCTGAGCGGGGAAAATGTACCCCTGGTAGCTCTTAAACGAATTGCGCAGCAAATTGAAAAAGATCTGCGCATGCTGGAAGGAGTATCCCAAATCGAGATCAGTGGCTTTCCGCAGGAAGAGATCGAGATAGCCGTTAGTGAAAGCGATCTATTAGCTTATGACCTTTCTTTTGAAGATGTAGCACAAGCTGTGGGCAGGGCTAATATCCTGTCTACAGGGGGTACTATAAAGACCGATGCAGAGGATTATCTTATCAGGGCCAACAGCCGAGCATATTACGGAGATGCCTTGAACGACCTTGTTCTGCGCTCCTCAGAGACCGGGCAGATCACCCGTTTAGGAGAGGTGGCCGTGATTCGGGATCAATTTTCAGAAACGCCAAACGCCCTGTTCTTTAATGGAAATGTCGCGGTGAATGTGACGGTGAGCAACACCAATAATGAGGACCTACTGTCTGCCGCCGACAAGATCAACACCTATGTAGAGGAATTTAACGAGAAGAGCAGCAATGTGCAGCTGGATGTGGTTTTTGATTCCTCGATCACTTTGAAGCAGCGAACCAACCTATTGCTGGAGAATGGGATAATGGGGATCATCCTGGTACTCTTCTTCCTGTCAATGTTTCTTAATATTAGACTGGCCTTTTGGGTGGCTCTTGGACTTCCCATCGCCTTCCTGGGGATGTTCATATTTGCAGATCAGTTTGGAGTAACCATTAACGTACTTTCCCTTTTTGGAATGATCATCGTGATAGGGATTCTGGTAGATGACGGGATCGTGATCTCCGAAAATATATACCAGCATCATGAAATGGGGAAAAAGCCGGTCCAGGCAGCTCTGGATGGCACCATGGAAGTGGTGCCGCCAATTATTTCTGCGATTCTCACTACAATTTTAGCCTTTTCCACCTTTCTCTTCCTGGACAGCAGGATAGGAGAGTTTTTTGGAGAAGTGTCCACTGTCGTCATGTTGACCCTGGTGGTCTCGTTAGTGGAGGCCCTCATCATCCTTCCTGCGCATATTGCACACTCCAAAGCGCTTAGGGATCGAAGTAAGGATAAGCCTAAAAAACGCAGAGGCTTATCTTTATTTTTCAGCAAAATGAGAAAGATCAATAAGCTGGGAGATCGCATCATGGTCGTTCTTAGGGATAAAACCTATGCTCCGGTGTTGAAATTTGCCTTGCGGCAACAGTTGCTGTCTTTTGGTATTCTTGCAGCGATACTCATATTGACCATAGGCGCGATTGGAGGTAACTGGATTCGTGTCACTCTTTTTCCAAGTATTGCCAGTGACAGGATAAGTATTGATCTTTTAATGCCGGAAGGGGTGAATCCTGCCCGTACAGATTCCATCATTTCTATGGTAGAAGATGCCACATGGCGGGTAAATGAGCAGTTTACCGCAAGACAAACCGGGAATATGCAGGTGGTAGAAAACGTCATCAAAAGAGTAGGACCTGGAAACAATAAGGCTTCCTTGCAGGTCAATCTTCTTCCCGGAGAAGACAGGGATTTTGGTTCTCCCGAGATCACCAATGCCATAAGAGATGAAGTAGGTCCCGTGTATGGCGTGGAGAATTTAACTTTTGGTTCCGGAGGGAATTTTGGAGGAGCGCCTATTTCGGTCTCCCTCCTTGGAAATAATCTGGAAGAGCTCGAAGCAGCCAAAGAGGAACTAAAACAGAATTTTCAGAATAATCCACTGTTGAAGGATGTGAGTGATAATGATCCGCAGGGGATTAAGGAGATCAATATAAAGCTTAAAGAAAATGCCTACGCCCTGGGACTTGACCTGAGTGAGGTTATGCGCCAGGTTAGGAACGGATTTTTCGGGAACCAGGCACAGAGATTCCAGCGTGGCCAGGATGAAATTAGAGTTTGGGTGCGGTATACCCGGGAGAACCGCTCCTCGATCACAGATCTGGATGAAATGCGGTTGGTAACTCCTACAGGAGAACGTGTTCCGTTCGATGAAATAGCAAATTATGAGATCGTTCGGGGAACAGAATCCATCAGTCACCTCGATGGTATGAGGGAGATAAGGGTAACGGCAGATATGGAAGATCCCAATGGCAGTTCTACAGAAATTCTGACCGAAATTCAGGAGAATGTGATGCCTGCCTTATTGAGCCAGTACCCCAGTATTTCTGTTTCTTATGAAGGGCAGAATCGGGAAGCAGGGAAGTTGTCGCGATCGGCAAAGGGGGTGCTTCCGGTAGTACTATTCCTGATATATGCGACCATTGCCTTTACTTTTAGAAGTTACAGTCAGCCATTCCTTTTGATGCTTATGATTCCTTTTAGTGTAATTGGGGTTGCCTGGGGGCACTGGCTACACGATTTTCCTATTAATGTACTTTCAGCATTGGGAATCATCGCGCTCATTGGAATCATGGTAAATGATGGTCTGGTTCTCATAGGGAAATTCAACGCTTATCTGAGACAGGGTATGGAGTTTAACGAAGCCTTGTATGAGGCCGGGAAAGCCCGATTTAGAGCAATTTTTCTCACGTCTCTTACTACTATTGCCGGTTTGGCTCCTCTTTTACTGGAGAAGAGCAGGCAGGCACAGTTCCTTAAGCCTATGGCGATCTCAATTTCCTATGGAATAGCGATGGCTACGATTCTCACTTTACTGCTGCTGCCAATTTTATTGTCTATTAGTAACAATATAAAAGTAGGAGGTAAGTGGCTGGCAACCGGAAAAAAAGTAAAAAACCGGGATGTAGAACGGGCAATTAAAGAACAAAAAGAAGAAGCAGCACATGAGATCAGTTTATAAGTTCATTTTTTTCTTATTGTTTCTGGGTAGTTCTCAGGGATGGGCGCAGGAAGTTGTAATTACAAAAGAGGAGGCTCTTAAGCGGGCGTTGGAAAGTAATTACGGGATAAAACTTTCTGAGAATCAAGTTGAAATTTCTGAAAATGAGCAAAGTATTTTGAACTCAGGATACCTGCCTACTATTACCGCAAGATCTGGTGCTACTTATGATCTCAACGACAGGACGACCGATCCTGAAGGGCGGGAACGTATAGAGCAGGAGGGTATCGAGAACCAGTTCTACAATGCTTCTCTCAATGTAAATTATCTCCTTTTTGATGGTCTAGGAAGGTTGTATAATTACAGAAGCCTTAAGGAGCAGTATAACTTGACCAAGCTGGAAGCACGGGAAACAATAGAAAATACCATGCTACAGTTGTTTACCGTATATTTTGAGGTCGCAAGGTTGTATGAAAATATTGACGTGCTGCAGGAAACCCTGGAGATATCCCGGGAACGCGTAACCCGGGCCGAGTATCAGTTTGAATATGGACAGGCAAACAATCTTGCCGTTCTGAATGCTCGCGTTGATGTGAATAATGACAGCATCAACCTGATCCAGGCGAAACAGCAGCTTCAGAACACTAAACGGGATCTCAACGTGTTGCTGGATAGGGAAATCACTAACACAGCTTTTCGTGTAGATACAAGCGTGTCTTTCCTGCCAAGGCTCAACCTTAACCTTTTGCTCGAAAGGGCTGGTGAAAACAATGTACGATTGTTGCAGAGTGAAAAAGCGGTGACCATAAGTGACTATGACATCAAGATCAGTAAATCTGGTTACCTTCCCACAGTTGGGCTAACAGGGTCGTATGGCTGGAATAAAAGCCGGAGTGCGGCTACTGCCTTCTTTCCAGGTTCTGTCACGAATACCTCGGGGCTCTCTGCCGGTCTGAATCTTACCTGGGATCTCTTTGACGGGGGGCGAAACAGGGTGCTGGTGCAAAATGCCCGGATTCGTAATGAAAGCTCCCAGCTGCTTCAGGAGCAGATAAAACTTGAAGTGGAAAGGGATATTGCCAACGCCCTGGGATCTTATGAAAACAAGCTGTTTATCTTCCATGTCCAGGAAGAGAACGTGCAAACCAACCTGGACAATTTTAACAGAACCCAGGAGCAATATAAACTGGGACAGGCGACTTCGATCGAATTCCGCCAGGCCCAAATCAACCTGATCAACGCGCGTACCAGTCTTAACCTTGCCAAATATGACGCCAAGCTGGCGGAACTGGAACTCCTGCGGCTCACAGGTAACTTATTGGATACAGAGATTTAAGGAGGTATGTTAGAGTATTTCTTTCAATGTCCCTACTGCTGGGAAAACATATCTGTACTTCTCGATCCTTCGGCAAATAGCCAGAAGTATATTGAAGATTGCCAAGTGTGCTGCAATCCCATTGAAATAAATGTGGCTTTTGAAAATGGAGCACTTGTATCTTTTAAAGCTGAAAGTATTGAACAATAGTTGCTAAATCCATCTTAAAAGGTGGATTTTGCTTTTGTCATTTTTTACCTTTAAAAGAAAGCCCGTAGTATGGAGACAACTTTTGAACTTTCAGATAATGTCATTGGGGTAGTGCTTGAGGAGAAAATGGATAAGGAGAGACTCAGGGACATCCAAAGCATTGTGAAAGAGCGGATAGAAAAATATAATTGGGTGAGTCTTTACCTGGAAGACCGCTACGGAAAAGGGATCACTTTAAAAGCTTTTTTGAATGACCTTCTTTATGAGCTTTCCAATTCTGAACCCCTGCTAAAAATTGCAGTGGTTACCAGTAAGAAAAGATTTCACTTTTTAACCGGTATTAAAGATACTTTACTTACTTCTAATGTGCAATCCTTTGAGAGAAAGGAGCGTACAAAAGCCATGAATTGGCTGATGGAATAATCTCAAAAAAAGCTTTGGAGAAATGAAAATTGACTGTATATTTGCAGTGCAATATCGCGGGATAGAGCAGTAGGTAGCTCGTCGGGCTCATAACCCGAAGGTCACAGGTTCGAGTCCTGTTCCCGCTACTATCACAAACCACCTTTCTGAGGTGGTTTTTTATTTTGAAGATTACCGGTTCCCCCTCCCCGGATTTGGTGCTGGTAATTTTTTGGAGGTCGTGAACTTTTCTGAAAGTTCTTGGGCTTACCGATAATTCATGTTTCACGCTAATTTATATAATGTCGCTTAATGAGCTTTGTCATTTCTTCAGCTACAAATTGAGCATCATCTGCGAAAGCACCTGTTACCAATCTGCTCTTCTCATCTACTATTCCTCGTGCCCGTTATCTTCTTTTGTACTGTTTTGGAGGTTTGCTCCACGCAATCGAATTTCTTTTTCCATATCAAAAATTGAGAAACGGATAGGCAATTTCCATCAAAAAAGTACCATTAGGCTTCTGAATTACTGTTTTTACACTAATAGTTATGAATTAAACCTTTTTCTTTTGAGAGAACCCTGTAATAGGAGTAATAAGGGCTAATGCAAGGATAAAGAAATGAGGTTTCAATATGTTTAATCTTAATAAACAAAAATTA
>CAZVKA010000032.1:0-23643 GCA_964627595.1 uncultured Flavobacteriaceae bacterium
CGTGGCTGGAAACTGAGAACATGCTAAACTCACAAGAACATAAAGCAGCGGAAGACTCCTTAAAGTGGGCTGCCAGAACATATGTCGTAGCTGCAGTTGGTTCTTTGGCAACTTTGTTATACTTCCTGAGTATCTATATGGGAAGAGATTAAAAGGAAAAAATAGAATACTGAAAAAGGCGCCAGAGGCGCCTTTTTTTATGTTTATTCCCCGTGTTTTATTCGTTCGTCGATCAACTTCAGGGCGATTCCGTCTGTGCCCATTAGATCGAACATCTCAAGGATCCTTCGGAATTGGTTCTCCTCTTCCATTTGTTCATGAACGAACCACTGCAGGAAGTTTTCAGAAGCGAAATCCTGTACTTTTCGGCACTTGGCTACCATATTATTGATAGATTTTGTAATGGCAATCTCCTGGTCTAAAGCAGATTCAAAGATCTCTTGCAAGGAATTGAAATCGTGTGCAATGTTTTTAACCTCGGGAGAATAGGCGGCACCACCATTCTCATTAATGAATCTGAAGATCTTCATCATATGTTCCCTTTCCTCTTCAGCCTGTTTGTACAAGTACTCGGCGCTACCCACAAACCCGTTATGGTCACACCAGGAGGCCATAGCCAGGTAAGCTGCAGAAGAATGCGCTTCTTTGGAGATCTGCTCGTTGAGCATATCCATAATATCTACGTTGATTCCTATTTTTTGACGAACTATATCTTTCATAATTTTTCCATTTTTTTAAAAATACGGAAAAGAAACATGCTTTCCTGCAAGAGCAGGAAATTTATACTAAATCTAAATTTAGAGGGATCAGGAATGGGTGACCAGAGAGTTTAGCTCCATCATTCCAAAAGTGGCTTTCAGTAATTGTTTTAGGTCAATTACCTGAAGGGTGTCAAGGATAAACAGGTGCTCCCGGTTGCAAAGACCTAAAATCTCTATGCCGTTGTAGTTAAGCTCCTTGTCAAAGTGAGAATCCAGATCAATTTTTTGAACCTTTTGTCTCAACGAAAGTAACTGGCAAAAAGTGAGCTTGACTTCCTTGTGCCCAAAATCTATGTAAAAGCAACGGCTGCGATCACATTGATAAGAAGCGAAATAATATGACTTGTAAAGTAGGTTCATTCCAGGGCCAAAAGTAATTCTTATTTAGATTTGTTCCAAACAATAAGGAAAGGAAGATTGTTAAATCTGATTTACATCATAAAAAAATGCCCCCAACCACTATTGAGGGCATTAAAGAAATACTTCTAAGTTATCTAATTACCTACCTCTCCAAAAGGATTATATCCCAGGTATTCTTTTTCTTCTTCTCTAAAAGAAATGCCGTTTTCTGCCAACTCTTTTAAAATAGGCTCATAAACTTCTCTTGTGATAGGAAGCTGCACTCCCGGGGTAGAGATAGTACCGTTAAGGATCTTTAGTGTTGCGATAGCCACGGGTAGACCTACTGTACGGGCCATTGAAGTATGGCTCTGGTCCTTTCCTATATTTACCATAGTGGCATCGATCTGTTTTTTCTCGCCATTCATTTCGTACCCAAATTTGTGGTACATCACGATCATGTCTTTATCCTCTGGTGCCAGCGACCATTTGTCCATCAATATCTTTTGGAGGATCTGTGCGGGAGTGGCATTCTTAAGCTCCACTTTTTTATTTGGATTAAAAATGTCCAGTTCGAGCAGTTTTTCCCACATGATATCGTCCTGATCGATCTTTAAGTTATGACGGAATTTTAATTCGACTGAATCTGTAGGTGAATAAGGAAGGAAAGAATTCACAAAGTCGCGGTAGCTCATCTCTTCGGAATTTTCCATCACATAACTGTCATCTGTTAGGCCTAGTTGAACGAACATATTCCATGCCTTGCTGAAGCCAACTCTCCTGATAGTGCCGCGGTAAAGCGTGAGGACATCATCTAGGCCGTAGATGCTCTTGTATTTAAGGGAATTCCTATTGGCATAGACCTCAAATTTTCCGTAGTCTTTGACCTCGATGAATTCTGTCCTTCTAAACAATCGGTTGTAGGGAATGTATTTGAACTTTCCCTCCTGCAGGAATTTGGCCACCCCGCCCTGTCCGGCCACGACAACATTACGTGGATTCCAGGTGAATTTGTAGTTCCATAGATTAGTATCACTTTCGGGAGCAACAAGTCCGCCGGTAAAGGATTCAAAAAGCAGCATTTTTCCTCCTGCATCACGAATACGGTCTATAACCTGCATGGCGCTCATGTGATCTATTCCCGGGTCCACTCCAATTTCATTCATAAACACCAGGCCTTTTTTCTTTACTTCCTCATTCAGTAGGTCCATTTCCTCGCTGATGTATGATGCGGTGACCATATTTTTTCCGAAGTGAAGACAGTCTTTGGCCACCTCAATATGAAATCTCGCAGGCAGCATGGAGATTACGATGTCAGCCTCCTGAACTGCTTTTTCACGTTCTTCTTTTACAAATATATCGAGGCTTATGGCTTTGGCATTAGGGTGGTCTCCCGCCAGTTTTTGAGCATTTTCCAGGACCAGATCTCCAATTATCAACTGTATTTTTTCAGAATCTGACTTTTTTAAAAGGTAATCAATTAGGACTGCGGTAGATTTTCCGGCACCTACAATAAGTATTTTTCGCATAAGGTTTAAGTTGTAAGTTTGTTGTTTGTTTGGATAACGAATGTAGTTATTTGGAAACGTCTTTAAAAATATACCATGAACAGAAGTCTTTTAATAGCCGGTGCTTTCTTTGGAATGATAGGGATCATTATTGGGGCATTTGCCGCCCACGGATTAAAACCCTTGCTAACTGCAGAGAATATGCTGACGTTTGAAACCGGGGTTAAATACCAGATGTACAGTGCTTTATTTATGCTGGTTCTGGGAGGAATATCGATGATTTCCGAAAAAGTTAAAAAAATCTGTTTTTATTTAACAAGCGTTGGGATTTTGTTTTTCTCGGGCAGTATTTACTTTTTGGCTACTAATTCATTGTCATCTTTTGATTTTCGGGTTATTGCATTGGTTACTCCGGTGGGTGGTACCCTCCTAATTTCTGCATGGATAGTACTGTTAATCAGTGTCATTAAGTTAAAAAAGAAATAAAAGAAATAGGCTGCAGTTGTTTCTTTAGAAGATTTTCTACTTTTGTTCACCTAAGATAAACACACAACTTATACAATTTATGTTGGCAAAAAAACAACTTACGAAAACGATTGCGTTGGAGAAGTACGGAATTAAGAATGCTCAGGTGAATTATCAGCTCTCACCTGAAGAGTTACACAAGATCACTATTGAAAAGGGTCAGGGAGTGGAAGCCGCCTCGGGAGCCTTAGCGGTCAACACGGGAGAATTCACAGGGCGTTCACCTAAGGACAGGTTCATTGTGGAAGATGATATCACCAGGGATAAAGTTTGGTGGGGCGACATCAATATTCCTTTTGATGCCGATAAATTTGATGCCCTTTATGATAAGGTGACAGATTATCTTTCGGGAAAGGAAGTATTTGCCAGAGATTCTTACGCCTGTTCTGATGATAAATACCGGCTTAATATCAGGGTTGTCAATGAATATCCCTGGTCCAACCTCTTTGCTTATAACATGTTCCTAAGACCTGAGAACAAGGAGCTTGAAAATTTTCAGGAAGACTGGCTTGTAGTAAATGCTCCAGGATTCAAGGCAGATCCTGAAGTAGATGGCACTCGACAACATAATTTCGCGATTTTAAACTTCACTAAAAAGATCGCTTTAATTGGAGGAACCGGTTATACGGGAGAGATCAAAAAAGGTATTTTCTCTGCTTTGAACTTCATTTTGCCGGTAGACAAGAACACGCTGCCCATGCACTGCTCTGCCAATGTGGGTGACGATGGGAATACGGCAATATTCTTCGGATTGTCTGGGACAGGGAAAACCACTCTTTCTGCCGATCCTCAAAGAAGATTAATTGGTGATGATGAGCATGGCTGGACAAAAGAGAACAAAGTATTCAACTTTGAAGGTGGATGTTATGCCAAGGTGATCAATCTTTCTGAAGAAAATGAACCTGATATTTACCGTGCGATCAAACCGGGCGCTATTCTTGAAAATGTTATCCTGGATGAAAACGGGGAAGTGGATTTTGAAAATACGGAGATCACTCAGAATACCCGGGTAAGCTATCCAATACATCATATTGACAATATTCAATCTTCTTCAATTGGAGAAAACCCAAAGAACATATTTTTTCTTACTGCAGATGCGTTTGGAGTGCTGCCTCCAATCAGTAAACTTACTCCGGGACAGGCTGCGTACCATTTCATTAGTGGATATACTGCTAAAGTTGCGGGAACTGAAGCTGGAATTGACGAGCCGGTACCTAGTTTTTCTGCTTGCTTTGGAGCACCTTTCATGCCGTTGCACCCAACGAAGTACGCTGAAATGTTAAGCGCGAAAATGAAGGAAAATGAAGTTAATGTTTGGCTGGTAAATACTGGTTGGACAGGAGGTCCTTACGGTGTAGGTTCAAGAATGAAGTTAAAATACACCCGTGCCATGATCTCCTCTGCGCTGGAGGGAAAACTCGATAATGTGGAATTTGAACAGCATCCTATTTTTGGACTGGCGATGCCAAAGGAATGCGAAAATGTTCCTACCGAGGTGTTGAACCCAAGAAACACCTGGAGGGATAAAGAAGCTTATGATAAAAAAGCGAAAACGCTGGCCGAATCCTTCAGAAAGAACTTTGAAAAATTTGAAAAACAGGCAAATGAAGAGATCCTTTCAGGGGCTCCAAAAACCGCCTGAATTGATTAGTTGTGATTTAAAAAAAAGACCGGTAATTACCGGTCTTTTTTTATTTGTTCAAAAATGCACCTCTAACTGTGCTTTTTATTCTGCTCCTTAATATATTTTTCAAGGGCCATTGTCATAGATGGTGTCTCTGGTGTTGGAGCCTGTATGTTCACTGTTAAGCCATGCTCTTTTGCTGCCTTAACCGTGGTATTTCCAAATACAGCGATCCTTGTATCATTTTGTTTGAAGTCGGGGAAGTTCTCAAACAGAGATTTGATTCCGCTGGGGCTAAAGAAAACCAATACGTCATAAAATACTTCTCTAAGGTGTGAAAGGTCGCTTACCACAGTTTTGTAAAATACAGCTTGCTTCCAGTCTACTCCAAGTTTATTTAAAGTTTTAGGTACATCCGGCTTCAGCATATCTGAAGACGGAAGTAAGAATTTTTCGTTTTTGTATTTTTTAATAAGAGGAGAAAGTTCTGCGAAGGTCCTTTTCCCAACATAGATTTTTCTTTTACGATAGACCACATACTTTTGAAGGTAATAAGCTACTGCCTCGCTTTGGCAGAAGTACTTCAGGGTGTCAGGCACTTTGTATCTCATTTCCTCAGCTATTCTAAAGAAGTGATCTACAGAGTTGCGGCTGGTAAGGATAATCGCTGTGTATTTTGAAAGATCAACTTTTTGTTGCCTTACATCTTTGGAGGAAACTCCCTCAACATGAATGAAAGGGATAAAATCGATTTTTACTTTTTGTTTTTCTTCAAGATCAAAATAAGGGGAATTTTCAACCTTCGGTTCTGGCTGAGAAACCAAAATTGTTTTCACTTTCATATACGTTTTCTTTTATTCACCTTACAGCTTTGTAATTAGCTTATATAAAATAAAATAAGGTCCAATTTCGAGAGCGCAAAGATACAAAATAAAATAAAACCAATGGCTCAAAATAAACTGCTGATTTTTTTTGAAAATACTCGCCACCGTAATAAAATTCAATAAAAGAACTATCCCAATGCAGATGTACAATGAGGTGAGGGTAGGTTCCCAGATATAAATAAATGACATGCACACCGGAAGCAAAACAAGGGCCATGAAATTGCGATAACTTAGTTTGTAGAACAGGTAATAATCCATTATTTTATCGAGAGAAACGACATTTGCCAAGATCTTTTCCAGCGAGAACTTTAGTAGGACGAATGCGGTATAGGCTGTAGCGATCCTAAGATACAGAATTTTGGGCCTGTCTGGAGTTTCAGGAGTTATCTGGTTGTAAAAAATGAAGATGAACAATGAAACACTAACCACATTAATGGCAAAGAATAAGATGTTGAACGGGTGAAATATTTTGGGGTTCTTACCCTTTAGAAGTAGGTATTTATCGGTCGCGAACAACAGCACAAAGTGGTTGAAGCGCTGAGGGAAAACATACTTTACTGTGACCAGAGTAACTAGAACCAGCAGGAGGAGCAGCGTGATCCAATCTTGAGAAACAGTGTATCTTTCTATAGCTTCCACCAGAATATATTTTCTACAAAGGTAAAATTTATACGATGAAAAGACCGCGGAAAACTAAAATGTAAACCTTAAATTTGGTTACATTTGTCCAAAAGATTTTTATGCCAGATGGGATTGTTATAATACCCACCTACAACGAAAAGGAAAATATTGAGCGCATTGTTAGGAATGTTTTTTCACTGCAGCGCAACTTTCACATCCTTGTGGTAGATGATAACTCCCCCGATGGTACGGCGGCTATAGTAAAGCGCCTGCAGCTTGAATTTGGAGATCAGCTTTTTTTACAGGAAAGAAAAGGAAAATCTGGTTTAGGGACGGCTTATATTCATGGTTTTAGATGGGTCTTGGCGAGAGATTATCGCTACATTTTTCAAATGGATGCCGACTTTTCTCATAATCCCAATGATCTTATTAGACTTTATAACGCCTGTAAAAAAGAAGGAGCCCACGTTGCTATTGGTTCCCGGTATAAAACCGGTGTTAATGTTGTCAATTGGCCTATGGCCAGAGTATTGCTATCATGGATGGCATCTAAATATGTAAGGCTTATAACGGCAATGCCAATTGAAGACACTACGGCAGGATTCGTATGTTATAAACGGGAGGTGCTAGAGAGGATTCATCTGGATAAAATTAAATTTATAGGTTATGCTTTCCAGATCGAAATGAAATTTAAGGCGTACCTGGCCAAATTTAAAATTGTGGAGGTGCCAGTGATCTTTACAGACAGAACCAGAGGAACTTCGAAAATGAGTGGTTCCATAATTTGGGAAGCAGTGTTTGGTGTTGTAAAAATGAAAGTTTATAGTTTGTTTAATAAGATGAAGATATAATGAAGAAGGTACTGATCAAGAATGCTCGAATTGTAAATGAAGGTTCAATAACAGAAGGAGATGTTTTTATTGAAAATGGAATAATTGCCGAAATAGCACCTAGTATTAGTGCTAAGTCACCAGATCTTACCATTGTGGATGCAGAAGGGAATTACCTGCTGCCCGGGCTAATCGATGACCAGGTTCATTTCAGAGAGCCAGGACTTACACATAAAGAAACCATTTTGACCGGTTCTAAAGCTGCCGTGGCAGGCGGGATCACTTCATTTATTGAAATGCCAAATACGCAGCCGCAAACCACCACTATTGAACTGCTGGAAGAGAAATTCAAAATCGCCGATAAAACTTCTTACGCCAATTATTCTTTTATGTTTGGCGGAACTAATGACAACCTCGAAGAGATCAAGAAAATTGATCCTAAAAATACTGCCGCCCTAAAATTGTTTTTAGGATCTTCTACCGGAAACATGCTTGTGGACGATGAAAAGGTGCTTGAAAAGATCTTCAAAGAGTCCCCTGTATTAATCGCAGCACACTGTGAAGACGAAGCCACCATTCAAAAGAATTTACAGGAATGTATTGAAAGATATGGGGATGATATTCCAATTGAACTTCACCCAAAGATAAGGAGTGAAGAGGCGTGTTACCTGTCTTCTTCAAAGGCTGTGGCCCTGGCTAAAAAGACAGGTGCGAGGTTGCATGTGTTCCATATTTCGACTGCAAAGGAGCTTAAGCTGTTTGAGAACAAGAAGCCTTTAAAGGACAAAAAGATCACGGCAGAGGTCTGCATTCACCATTTATGGTTTAATGATGAGGATTACTCTAAAAAAGGAACTTTTATTAAATGGAATCCCGCAGTTAAGACTGAAAAAGACCGTGAAGCATTACTGAAGGCGGTACTGGATGATAAAATTGATGTTATAGCCACAGATCATGCCCCGCACACTAAGGAGGAAAAGAAGAATGTATATACAAAAGCTCCGAGTGGAGGGCCTTTAGTACAGCATGCGCTTCCCGCCATGTTACAGTTCTATCACCAGGGAAAAATAACTCTCGAGAAGATCGTGGAGAAAATGTGTCATAATCCTGCCATCTTGTTTCAAATCGAAAACAGAGGTTTTATCAGGGAAGGTTACAAGGCCGATCTTGTATTGGTTGATCTCAATGCACCGTGGAGCGTTCAGCCGGGGAATATCCTCTATAAATGTGAATGGTCTCCATTTGAAGGAACCACATTTAAATCAAGGGTGACGCATACCTTTGTCAATGGAAACCTGGTTTATAAAAATTTCAATTTTACCCCGTTTGTAAAAGCAGAACGATTAACGTTTGACCGCTAATGAAAGCTTTCTCATTCTTGTTTCTTTTGTTGTTGCTTATGAGTGGATGCCAGGATGTTCGCAATACCCCAAAACCTGATGATCTCATCCCGAAGGAGAAGATGGTAGATGTCCTCACAGAAATAGCCCTTCTTCATGGTGCACGTAGTTATAATGCGAATCTGCTTGAGGAGAAAGGGGTGGACCCCGGCAGGTATATTTATAAAAAATTCAGTATAGATAGTTTGCAATTTGCCCGTAGTAACGACTATTATTCTGAACATGTCAAGGAATATCAGGACATTTACTCTCAAGTAAAGGAGCGGCTTCAGGCGCTGAGGGTGGAATATGATAGCATTCGTGTTAGAGAAGAAAGGAGAAGGGATTCTCTTAAGGAAATAGATACCCTGATTCTTGATAGTATCAGGAAAGAAAGAAAGGATTCTTTGATTCCTAAAAAAATTGATTTTGAAGAAAGGTCATTGCCTGTGCCGGTTTCCCGCAAGGACTCTATTCACTGAGATCTATCCTGAATAATTTTGCACTATCCTCAATGACTTCTTCAATAGGCTCAAATTCATGTCCTGTTTGAGAGATCACTTTTTCATTACTGTAATAATGGTCTTGAAATACCGTTTTAGAAGAATACCTGTTTAGTTTTCTTTCTTTTGAAGAGAAGGGCGATTTGAGCACTTCTAGCAGCCAGCCTGTATAAACCATCCAGGGTTGCAGCCTATTTTTTGGAGCCGGTTTTTTCAATACCTCCGCGACCTTTGTCAGGACTTTTTCAAAAGAAACGTTTTCTGAAATTACTATGAACTGCTCATTTTTAACAGGTGATTCCATTAAGAAGCGCATGGTCTTTACCACATCTGTTACTCCTACGAATCCAGTGGTTTTAGGAATGTAATACTTGAGGCCTTTAGCTATACGCCTAAAAATCTCTCCGCTACCGCTGCTCCAGTATCCAGCACCTATTATGATCCCGGGATTTATGATCACCACTGGAATGCCTTCCTGGCTGGCACGCCAAACCTCCATCTCGGCACCATATTTTGTGATCGAATACATATTATGATCGTTTTCCTTATTCCAGTGTGAAGTTTCAGAAATGATATTTTCACCCGGTTTTTTATCAAGGGTGGCTATTGAGCTGACAAAACATAACTTTTCAATGTCATTTTTGATGCAGAAGTTAACAATATTTGCGGTGCCCTCTATGTTCACCTTGCGAAGAGTGGCGTCCATAGAAGGGTCAAATGAAATGAGTGCGGCACAATGATATACTCTCGTAATGCCTTTAAAAGCCTTGTCTAAAGCAGGGATGTCAATTATATCTGCCTTTACCCATTCTATTTGTCTTAATAGCTCCTCTGTTCTTTCTTCGGAATTTGTGTAGGAAAAAACTTTTTTAACGGCTGTAAGACTTTCCTTAGATCTGTAAATGGCCCGCACCTTTTTTCCTGATCTGGTAAGATCGAGGAGTAAATGTGAACCCACTAAACCTGTGCCTCCGGTAACTAAAATCATTCCGTAAATATAAATAAATCCACTTAGGAAAAATGATGGTTTATGGTATCTTTACGGCTGTTTTATTTCAAAAGAGTACGCATGAACAAGAACTTTGTAGAAGAATTGACCTGGAGAGGAATGTTGCACGATGTAATGCCCGGAACTGAGGAGCATTTACAGGAAGGCCTTCGTGCTGCATATGTGGGAATTGATCCTACTGCAGATTCATTGCATATAGGTCACCTGGTAGGTGTGATGATGTTAAGACACTTGCAGTTGTGCGGTCATAAGCCTGTGGCACTTGTAGGAGGGGCCACCGGAATGATTGGAGATCCTTCGGGGAAATCGAACGAAAGAAACCTGTTGGATGAGGCTACCTTGCTTCACAACCAGAATGCTTTGAAAACACAGCTTAAAAAATTTCTGGATTTTGGAAGTGATGTGGAAAATGCTGCCGTGTTAGTGAATAACTATGATTGGATGAAAAATTTCACCTTTCTTGAATTCATCCGGGATGTTGGGAAACATATCACTGTCAATTATATGATGTCAAAGGATAGCGTAAAGAAACGTTTGTCCTCAGATTCTTCCGAAGGAATGTCCTTTACAGAATTTACTTACCAGCTGGTGCAGGGGTATGATTTTCTTCACCTTTACCGGGAGTTGAATTGTACTCTTCAAATGGGTGGAAGTGACCAGTGGGGGAATATTACCACGGGAACAGAGATGATAAGGAGGATAGGAGATGGAAAGGGATATGCTCTTACCTGCCCCTTGATCACTAAGGCTGATGGAACCAAATTCGGAAAGACCGAGAGCGGGAATATCTGGCTGGATCCTGAGAGAACTTCTCCTTATAAGTTTTACCAGTACTGGTTAAATACGAGCGATGAGGATGCAGAAAGGTTCATCAAGATATTTACTTTCCTTTCAAAGGAGGAGATCGAAAACCTGGTTTCTGCTCATAAAGAAGAACCGCACCTTCGACAATTGCAGAAAAAACTGGCAGAAGAGATCACCGTGATGGTCCACTCCCAAGATGATTACGACAACGCTGTGAAGGCATCTGAAGTATTATTTGGTAAGAGTACCGCCAGCGACTTAAAAGGTCTCAATGAAACCACCTTTTTAGATGTCTTTGAAGGGGTGCCACAGGCTAAAATAAACCGTGAAGATGTGGAGAACGGCCTGGATATGATCGCTGCGCTGTCAGCCAAAACAGATTTTCTGAAATCTAATGGAGAAGCCAGGAGAGCGCTTAAAGAAAATTCTATCTCGGTGAATAAAGAAAAGGTGGGAGAGGATTATACGATCACCTCGAACGATCTATTGAATGACAAGTACGTGATCATTAATAAAGGAAAGAGAAATACCTATATCATAAAAGTGGAGTAAAAAGAAAACCCCCACGTTGCCGGGCGGCGAACTAAGGGGGCTTCTAACTAACCAACCAATTATGAAAACATAATCTAACCGTAAGTTAAGTCGTCTAAAAATCAATACCTTACACTTGCGGTTATTTTTTTTTGTTAAAAAACTAGAAGATTGCATCCCCTTATATCGCTGTTGTCGAAACGGCCAAGGATTTCAGTCTTTTTCCCCGCAAAATTTTTCCCCAGGTCTTGAGTGGCAATAAAAGAACAGGAGTTCATATTTGCCAGGTCGATGACGTTTATTCCCCCCGACCTTCCTTCCGGAAGCAAGCTCATGGCATCTTCAGGGTCACGAATGAGAATCTTCATCCATGGAGGGCTTTCAAATATACCCTGACCCGATGAGTATGCCTGCGAAAGTAACTCGGTCATTCCATATTCGCTGTGGATTTTTTCCACACCAAAACCTTCTTTCAGGTTCTCATGAAGTTCGGCTCTGATCATCTCTTTTCTCCTGCCTTTCATGCCGCCGGTTTCCATGACAATTGTATGTTTCAATTTGAATTGAAATTGTTCTACAAGATTCAGCAAGGCAAAAGAAACCCCGATCAATAAGATTTTTTGCTGCTTATCTTCAAGTAGTTCAATTTTTTCTTTTAAGGCATGAGTCTCATTCAGGTAGAATCCGCTGTGTTGATTCTTGCTTCTTTTGATAAGGTCATTAACCATATATATAAGAGACGAACCTTCCCGCTCCAGGTAAGAAGGGAGAAGCGCAAGTATCGCGTACTCTTCCACATCTCCGTAGAATTGTTGAAAGTTCCTGCGGAAGCTTTCCACATAAACTGAAAGCTGGGTGACAAAATGTTGACTGGTATTTTGCCCTGTTGTGCCACTACTGGTAAAAGTGACTTCTGGAGCTTTATCTGTGCTAAGTACCTTATGGCTTTTAAAGAATTCAATTGGCAGGAAGGGAATGTCTTCAGGATTTTTCACCCTGGACGGATCCTTTTTTATAAGATCGCAGAACTGCCGGTAAACAGGATTATTAAGATATTGGAAATTAAAAATTTCCAGGGTCTTTAGGTCAAATTCCTCCTGGGAGGTGATATTAAAGATATTACCGTGCATGCAGTTTCTTTAGACACACAAAGGTAAATAAATAGGGGATTTTAAAAGAGATAAGTGCAAGTGTTTACCGTATCACCAGTTTTCGGGTAGCAGTGCTTTTTCCTTCCTGGATCTTCATGATATAAACTCCTGGATCAAGGGAAGAGATATTGAGTTCGTTTCCTGTAAGATTGGCAGATAAAATGCTTTTTCCCAATACATTATAGATCTCTACCAGTTTGGGTTTATTATTAAGGGTGATGATATATACCTTTTGACCTGAAGCCGGGTTAGGATAGATCGAAAGACCTTCAATAGGAACTTCCTTGGTTGAAGTTGCTGTTGCAGATACTTGTGCACTGGCCGGTCCCGCGAAGAACAGAAGACCAATGAAGAGGAGGGTTACCAAGTAGAGTTGTTTCATTTTCAGCAAACTATATTATCAAAATTACAATAAAAATAATGAAAGCGGTCCAAAGCTTCTGTCTTAAAAAGTTAAAATCCACTTAAAATGCAATAAGACCAGGAAGCAAACCGTTACAATTAACTTCAAAAAACGGGCCGAAAATTTTATTTCTTGAGGTTATTTTATAGGGGGGTTAAAAAAAGATCACCATAAGGTTACCAGAAGGTTAACAATACAGGAATGGTCTTAGATGATTGAATTTAATCATTACTTTTACAGGAGCATAATGACTTTTTTAAATGAAAAAGAAAGACATCTCTATTCTTCTTGTTGATGACGAACCGGATATCCTAGAGATCATTCGATACAATCTGTCCTCTGAGGGTTATAACATTCTTACTGCAGAAAATGGAAGGGAAGCCCTTAAAGTTGCCAAAAAGGAA
This sequence comes from uncultured Flavobacteriaceae bacterium, assembly GCA_964627595.1. GTDB lineage: Bacteria > Bacteroidota > Bacteroidia > Flavobacteriales > Flavobacteriaceae > Salinimicrobium. Next base: position 13,277 of record CAZVKA010000032.1, read on the forward strand.
AAACCGCATCTCATTATTCTGGATGTGATGATGCCCGCAATGGACGGGATCGAAACCTGCACCCAGATGCGTCAACTGCCAGAACTCAATGATACTGTGATCACTTTTCTTACTGCCCGGGGAGAAGATTATTCTCAAATGGCCGGTTTCGATGCCGGAGCAGATGATTATATTACCAAACCTATCAAACCTAAAATTCTTACCAGCAAAGTAAAAGCTCTTCTGCGAAGATTCAGGGAGAGCGATAAAACGAGTACAGATGTACTGGAAGTGAGCGGCCTTGAAATTAACCGAGATGAATATAAAGTGAAGAAAGAAGATGGAGAGATTTCCTTGCCAAGAAAAGAATTTGAATTATTGTATCTTTTGGCTTCCCATCCGGGGCGGGTTTATAAAAGGGATGAGATCATGGAAAAGATCTGGGGAAATGATGTAGTGGTTGGAGGCCGTACCATTGACGTGCACATTCGTAAACTTCGCGAAAAGATAGGAGAGGAAAGGTTTCAGACCATAAAAGGAGTAGGATATAAATTTGTGGAATAATGCCTAAGAATCTTAGGAAATCATATAAGTTCGCAGCCAAAACTTCGCTGTATCTCACCTTGTTTCTTACTATCTTTTCTGCCGGTTTCCTGGTTTTTTCCGAACAATTTTCGCTCAAACTGGTGCTGGTCTATGCCTCTTCCTGTTTTATCTTCTCTTTTTTGATCATACAATACAGAGTGGAGGTTTTTATATACAAGAACATTAAAAAGATATACGAGAATGTAAGCCTGTTAAGTACCTCCTCGTTCGATCCTGAGGAATTGACGTTGACAGATATGACTACCCTTTCCAGAAAAGTTGAAAAATTTGCAGAAGGAAAGAAGATGGAGATAGAGGCTTTACAACTTCGAGATTCGTACCGAAAAGAATTCATGGGAAATATGGCCCATGAACTTAAAACCCCCTTATTTACCGTACAGGGATATATTGAGACGCTTCTCGACGGAGCCATGAAGGATAAAAAAGTAAGAAAAAAATATCTTTCCCGGGCGGCAAAAGGCGTGGAGCGGTTGATATACATTGTAAAAGATCTTGATATGATCACCAAGCTGGAAACGGGTGAATTACGACTTAAAAAGAGCAATTTTGATATTGTGGAGGTGGTGCAGGGTGTTTTTGACCTGCTGGAAATGAAAGCAGCAAAAAAAAATATCACCCTTGTCTTTGATTCAGATTATGAGCCGGTGTGGGTTTTTGCTGATAAGGAAAGAATTCAACAGGTGTTGACCAATCTTGTGGTTAATTCCATTAAGTATGGGAAAAATGATGGCACAACAGAGGTCTTGATAGAAGAGAAGTCCAAAAATAAAGTGATCATTAGGGTAAGTGATAACGGTGAAGGGATTGAAAAGAAGCACCTCCCAAGACTGTTCGAAAGATTTTACCGGGTAGATAAAAGCGGAAGCCGTAAAGAAGGCGGATCAGGTCTTGGCCTGTCCATTGTGAAACACCTTATTGAAGCCCACAAAGAGCGTATTTACGTTGAAAGTATTTTTGGAGAGGGAAGTGAATTCTCATTTACCCTTAAAAAGGCTAAAAAGGGTCGAAAAGTCACAGACGAACCCGGGGTCGCTTAATCCGTAATACTTTTCAGCATTCTGAAGCCTGGAGCTATCGAATTCATCCTGTGTACACGAATCTGCTATTCCCAGCTTTTTCATGCGGGAGGCGAGATACTCCTGTTCAAACTGTCCGGGAGTGGGGATAAAGAAGGCTCTCTTTTCAAGCTTTGCCAGGTCCATAACCGTGGTATATCCAGATCTGGCAACCACCATTTTACTGCTGTTCAGAGCTTTCTCGAGTTCAGCTCCCCACATGTAATTATGGATTTCAAGATTTGAATTTTTATTATCAAAGGGCGCATCAGAAATAACCCCTCTTACAAAGAGGATCTTCTTATTCGTTGTCCAAAAGGCTTTCAGTAGCTTTTCCTCCAATAATGAACGTTGAGGTTCGGGTCCTGACAAGAGCACCATGATGTCATATTCTAGAGGGGTCTCGCTTTTTTCAAACCTGCTGAGGATCCCCAAATACCGAACATTATCTTCGGGGCTCTTAAGATGGCCCAGAAATCCGCTGAGATTTTTGCTACCGGGAGCATCGGGGACCCAGCACTCATGGAATTTTTGAATGTACCTCTGATGTAATTTACTGCTCAGGTAGGTAGTGTTTCCAGATAGCACGTTTAGCTGATGAGTGATGAATACATTGGGAAGGTGTTTATAACGAACGCCAAACCGGTTATCGGAAATAATTCCGGAGAGATTTTCTTCTTCCACGATCTTTTTGGTCACCGCTTTTTCTTTCTTGATCTTCTGTAAGATAGAAGGAGTGTCCATCAACAGCTTCCATTTGAGAAGGCTCCCCCTGGAGGTATAAGTGATGTTATAAGAGGGTAGTTCATAGTGTCTTAAATAAGGAAATTCTTTTTTCAGTAAAAGCAAAGCAGGCCCGTCTGAAGCTATGACAGGTTCAAATTGTTGTTCTTCCAGGTTCCGGATTATTGGAATACAACGCGTGGCATGCCCGAGCCCCCAATTAATAGGGGCTACCAAAATACGTCTCTTGCGCATATTGTAAATATAAAAAGAGGAGGCTGTGGACTATTTTATTTAATTTTACCAAAATATTAAATTTTCACGTGGGAAGTAAGAATAAATTAAAGCGGTTTAGAGAGAACGAGACTTTTTCAAATGTGGTGCAGCCTACCCGTGAAGAGGTCGTGGAAGGCAAATTTCCTTACAAGGGTAACTGGAGCCGCGATTTTTTTAAGAATGAGAAGCCCATTGTACTGGAGCTGGGCTGCGGAAAAGGAGAGTATAGCGTAAACCTTGCCCGGGAATATCCTAATAAGAATTTCCTGGGAATAGATATCAAAGGTGCCCGTTTTTGGAGGGGTGCCAAAACAGCTTTAGAGGAAGGCCTCGATAATGTAGGCTTTCTTAGAAGCCAGATCGAACTGGTAGACCTTCTTTTTGGAGAAAATGAAGTGGATGAGATATGGATCACCTTTCCAGATCCGCAGATCAAGTATAAGCGTACCAAGCACAGAATGACCAATACCGAATTCCTTCAGAAGTATAAAAAGATCCTGAAGCCAAAGGGAGTCGTGAATTTAAAAACAGACAGTGAATTTATGCATGGCTACACTCTTGGCCTGCTGCACGGGGAGGGGCATGAGATCCTTCAAGCGAATCACGATGTCTACAAGAACGAATATTCCCCTAAAGAAGTAATTGGAATACAGACTTTCTATGAAAAACAGTATCTTGAGCAGGGAAAACCAATCACTTACGTTCAGTTTCGAATAAAATAGGCACCTTTGGAGGAAACTAAAATTTTCCTTATTACTTATTTTGCCGCTCTGCTGGGGGTGGTTCCGCCAGGTTTGGTGAACATGAGTGTGGCCAAGACCTGTGTAAAAAGAGGTAAGAAAAATGGGATTTATGTGGCTGTAGGCGCTTCTTTTGTAGTGCTCGTTCAAGCCCTTATCGCCATCCTGCTGGCCAGATATATTTTCAATAATCCATTTGTACATAATGTTCTTCTGCGGGCGGGACTTGTAATATTCCTGATCTTGATGGTTTATTTTTTCATCATGGCCCGGCACAAACGCAAGCAGGTTGAAGTTGCCCCTACCTCGGGGGTGAAGAGTATTCTAAAAGGGATGATGGTAGCGGCATTGAATGTTTTTCCCATTCCTTATTTTGTCGCTTTAGGGGCTGCTCTAAATGTAAATGGAACCGTAGAGTACCACGTGCTCAATAATGCTGTGTTTGTCCTGGCGGCTTCCCTGGGAACCTTTACTACCCTTTACCTATATGCCTTCTTTTTCGCCAGGATCGAGGCTGAAGAAACTTATTTCGCGAAATATTCCAATTACTTTATGGCAGGGCTCATGCTCGTGTTAGTGGTAATAACTTTCATTAGGATTTTTTATTGATGATGGAACAGGAAAAGAGCTTTTTTGAACAAGTATATGAAGTTGTAAGGCAAATACCTGTTGGTAGGGTCACCAGCTATGGAGCGATCGCCCGTTTCCTTGGTGCTGCAGGAAGTTCTCGGATGGTAGGATGGGCCATGAACAATGCTTCTAAAATGGAGGATGTTCCTGCTCACCGTGTGGTAAACAGAAACGGTTTGCTCACAGGAAAGCATCATTTTCCCGGCACCTTTGTGATGCAGCACCTTTTAGAAGAAGAGGGGGTCATTGTTAAGGAAGATAAAATAATTGATTTCCAGCAGCATTTCTGGGATCCTTCCGGTGAATTATAATCTCTATTTGCCTATCACTTCTATCGATAGTCAAAAATGGGTAATAACTTCGTTATCTTAGCTTTTCGGCTTATATTTGCGTTTAGAATGAATCTATATAAGCTATTCTAAATTCATACAACACAGCATGAAACTTGATAAAAAAGAAATATTAAAATCTCTGGAAACCATTTCGGTATCTGGGGAAGGTAAAAATATGGTCGAAAGTGGGGCGGTACAAAACATCATGACCTTTGGTGATGAGGTGGTTGTAGACCTGTTATTGACCACTCCTGCACTCCATATTAAGAAAAGAGCCGAAGTTGACGTGATGAAGGCCATTCATGAACACGTATATGCCAAGGCAAAAGTAAAGGTGAACGTAAAGGTGCAGGCGCCAGAAAAGCAAGAGATAAAAGGAAAAGCTATACCCGGGATAAAAAATATTATCGCGGTAGCTTCAGGAAAGGGAGGGGTAGGAAAATCTACCGTGACCGCCAACTTAGCTGTCAGCCTTGCAAAAATGGGCTTTAAAGTCGGACTTTTGGACGCTGATATTTATGGGCCATCAATGCCTATGATGTTTGATGTACAAACTGAAAAGCCGCTGTCTGTAAATGTGGACGGGAAGTCTAAAATGAAACCAATTGAAAATTACGGCGTTAAGATGCTTTCCATAGGGTTTTTCACTAAACCTAATCAGGCAGTGATCTGGAGAGGGCCTATGGCAGCAAAGGCTTTAAATCAAATGATCTTTGATGCGGCCTGGGGGGAATTGGATTTTCTTCTAATAGACCTTCCACCGGGAACAGGGGATATTCATCTCTCGATCATGCAGTCCATGCCTATCACGGGCGCTGTTGTGGTAAGTACTCCGCAGAACGTGGCTCTGGCCGATGCTAAAAAGGGAGTGGCAATGTTCCAGCAGGAATCCATAAACGTTCCGGTTCTGGGGATTGTAGAGAATATGGCCTATTTTACACCCGAAGAACTGCCGGAGAATAAATATTATATTTTCGGAAGGGAAGGTGCCAAGATGTTGGCAGAAGACCTGGAAGTTCCATTTTTAGGGCAAATTCCACTTGTTCAAAGTATAAGGGAAGCTGGAGATATAGGCCATCCCGCTGCCCTGCAGGAAGGAACCCCGCTTTCTGAAGCTTTTGATAAGCTAACCCAGAATATAGTGCAGGAAACGGTGAATAGGAACACCAGTTTACCTCCAACTGAAGCAATTAAAATCACCACTATGGCAGGCTGTAGTGCAGTTAAAAAATAGTCATGACAAGCGAAGAAGTAAGATTAAATGTGGAGAAGGCGCTGGAGGAGATCAGACCTTTTCTTAAGAGTGACGGAGGTGATATCTCTCTTCTTGAGATAGAGGATGATCGCCTGGTCAAGGTACAATTGCAGGGGGCCTGTGTAGGCTGCTCAGTTAATCAAATGACCCTTAAATCCGGGGTGGAGATGACGATCAAAAAATATGCTCCCCAGATTGAAAAAGTGCTCAATATTGAAAAATAGCTTTTTCACAAATTTTATCAAAAGAGAAGAAAATGATTAAAACAGATATGTTGATCATCGGTGCTGGGCCTACGGGCCTTTTTGCCGTGTTTGAAGCAGGATTACTTAAATTGAAATGTCACTTAATCGATGCCTTACCGCAACCGGGCGGGCAGTGCTCAGAAATTTATCCCAAAAAACCCATTTATGATATTCCGGCTTTTCCGGAGATCCTGGCGGGTGACCTGGTCGATAATCTAATGGAGCAAATAAAACCCTTTGAACCTGGTTTTACCCTAGGAGAGCGGGCAGAGACCATTGAGAAACTTGAAGATGGTTCCTTCATAGTAACTACCAGTGAAGGCACACAACATCATGCCCCTGTGGTGGTTATCGCAGGTGGATTGGGGAGTTTTGAGCCCAGGAAGCCGCCTATTTCAAATATTGGGAAATATGAAGGCCGGGGGGTTTCTTACATGATAAAAGAGCCCGAAGATTATCGTGATAAACGAGTGGTTATAGCAGGAGGTGGAGATTCTGCACTTGACTGGGCTATTTTCCTTTCTGATGTTGCTTCAGAAGTATCTCTGGTTCACAGAAGGAATGAATTTCGTGGAGCACTGGATTCCGTAGAAAAAGTGTCTGAACTTGCGAAAGAAGGAAAGATTAAACTCATCACAGAGGCCGAAGTGGTAGGACTTAAAGGTGAAGGTGAGCTCGAATCTGTAGTGATTCGTCATAAGGGCGAGGCTTCCGAAGAGGAGATAAAGGAAACGGATCATTTTATTCCACTTTTTGGATTATCACCTAAACTGGGGCCAATTGCAAACTGGGGGCTGGATATTGAAAAGAATGCCATTAAGGTTGATAATAGTTACGATTACCAAACAAACATTTCTGGAATCTACGCTATTGGAGATGTCAATACCTATCCCGGGAAATTAAAGCTCATCTTGTGCGGGTTCCACGAAGCGGCAATTATGTGCCAAAGTGCGTACCAGCGCATCTTCCCAGATAAAAAATACGTGATGAAATACACCACGGTTAGTGGAGTGAATGGTTTTGACGGAAGTAAAAAAGAAGCCAAAAGAGAAGTTGTAAAAAGTATCAATTAAAAAACCATACCTCACAGATTTTTAAAACCTTTGAGGTTTTTTATTGTATCAATGTCAGATATCAAGATCACCATTATTGACCGCGAAGGACATGCTCACGTGGTAGAAGCACCCATCGATATGAATATGAACCTCATGGAGGTGATTAAAATGCATGAACTCGCACCCGAAGGAACTATTGGAATTTGTGGCGGAATGGCCATGTGTGCTTCCTGCCAGTGTTACATCCAGAACAAAGAGCACCTAATGCCCGAGAAGAGTTATGAGGAGGAAGATATGCTTGACCAGGCTTTTTTCGTGGAAGATAGTAGCCGGTTGAGTTGCCAAATACCCATAGAAAAAGAGCTCGACGGCTTGGAGGTGAAAATTTCCCCGTTCAACGCAGATTAAAAACCTAGAATTCAGAATTAAAAAAAACCTGGTTAATATTTTTCTGATTTTCAGCTCATAAAGGGACCGGTTTTTGTAAATGCTCCCTTACAAATTTAGCTATTAATTATGCTGTATTCGGTAATCGTATTTTATTCTGAAAAATCCCGGGAATATCTTCAAATTGATGGGGTGGCCTCAAAGACTCCCGTAAAACTAAAATCCGAATGCTGTGAGAAATATAAAAAGGGCAAACGCTGTAAGCGCTGCCCTTGTTTTGATTTGCTACAATAATTTAATTCAAAAGTTAATATTCAAAATTATCTCTTACAGAACTTGTGCCGCCCTCTGTCATGAGGGAAGAACGGGTTTTAAATTTGAAACCCCGTATTACTTATACAGTCATCCGATTAAAAGAATCCTGACTTCTGAATCCTGACTTTTAAATTTCTATTGAAATGCCGGAATCCCGGTAATATCAAGGCCAGTTATTAACAGGTGGATATCATGCGTGCCTTCATAAGTGATTACACTTTCCAGGTTCATCATGTGGCGCATAATGCTGTATTCGCCGGTGATTCCCATTCCGCCTAAGATTTGCCTTGCTTCTCTCGCGATTTCGATCGCCATATTCACATTGTTTCTCTTGGCCATTGAAATTTGGGCTGAGGTTGCAGTACCTTCATTCCTCATGACGCCTAACCTCCAGGCAAGCAGCTGAGCCTTAGTGATCTCAGTGATCATCTCAGCCAGCTTTTTTTGTTGAAGTTGGAAACTCGCAATAGGTTTTCCAAATTGCTCCCGTTCTTTAGCATAACGTAAGGCAGTGTCATAACAATCCATTGCCGCGCCAATAGCCCCCCAGGCAATTCCGTAGCGGGCAGAGTCCAGGCACCCAAGAGGAGCTCCTAAACCGCTCTTTTCTGGCATCAGGTTTTCCTTCGGAACTTTCACGTTGTTAAAGACCAGTTCCCCGGTTGCACTCGCTCTCAAAGACCATTTGTTGTGGGTTTCTGGGGTGCTGAAGCCTTCCATGCCACGTTCAACAATAAGACCATGTATTCGTCCTTCTTCATTCTTAGCCCACACAATAGCAATATCTGCGAAAGGTGCATTGGAGATCCACATTTTGGCTCCATTTAGCAGGTAATGATCTCCATTATCTTTAAAGTGGGTGGTCATTCCGCCAGGGTTGGAGCCGTGATCAGGTTCTGTAAGTCCGAAACAGCCCATCATTTCTCCGGAAGCCAGTTTAGGAAGATACTTCTTCTTCTGCTCCTCAGTTCCGTATTTGAAGATTGGGTACATCACCAATGAGGATTGAACTGAAGCCGTAGAGCGAACTCCGCTGTCGCCTCTCTCGATCTCCTGCATGATGAGTCCATATGAGATCTGGTCGAGACCTGCCCCGCCATATTCTTCTGGGATGTAGGGGCCAAAAGCTCCTATTTCAGCAAGGCCGTTTATGAGTTGTTTTGGAAATTCAGCTTTTTGGGCAGCCTCCTCTATAATGGGCGAAACTTCCCTTTTCACCCATTCCCGTGATGCATCACGCACCATTTTATGTTCATCGGAAAGTAATTCGTCAAGGTTATAATAATCGGGAGCCTGAAATTGATCTTTCATTGTTAGTTGTTTATAGTTTGTCTGGAAAAGTAAATTTAAGCAAACAGAAGTTAGGGGCAAGAGGGAAAATCATTCAATTTAACTACAGATGGAGCAAATGAATATGGAGGCCACTAAAAAAATTTACTGGATAGCAGGAGAAAATACCTGCCAGGTTTCAAAAACCTGTTAGGTCTGGTTTAATTCATCACATCTTCAAATAGAAATCCTTTACCAATTCAGTATATTCCGGAGTATATTTATGACGTGAGGTTTCTATGATCAGTTCATCTTCCTTTGGCCGAATATCCAAAAATGACAATTCCAGCAGACTTCTTTTTAAAGGCGAATCCGGAGTGCCTTTTACACGGGTGATACGCTGCGGATAAAGATTGAACTGGTGTGAGATTTTCAGGAAGCTCTCCTCTTCGGAAGCCGGAATAATTACACTGAATTTTCCGTTTTTTGAAAGTAGAAGCGAAACTCCTTCTATTAATTCTTCAAAAGGCAGGGCCTCTGCAAACCGTGCCTGGTCCCTCCTTGCATCTCCTGAAGAATAATCAGCTGAATAGAAAGGAGGATTGGAAATGATGAGGTCATACTTCTCTTCATCCTGCATTTCTTCCACAAATTCATCAAATGCCGCATGATAGCAGAATAATCTGTCTCCCCAGTCGCTATTCTCAAAATTTTCTACTGCCTGCTCATAAGCATCCTCATCTATCTCAAGCGCATCTATCAATTCCGCAGTACTGCGCTGGGCCATCATTAACCCTATTAATCCTGTGCCGGTACCAATATCCAGGATGGAAAAAGGCTGGTGATCAATTGAAGTCCATGCGCCAAGCAGCACTCCGTCTGTACCGACCTTCATGGCAGTGCGGTCCTGGTGGATGGTGAATTGTTTGAACTTGAAAATGGTATTGAGTATTTAGGATCTTTGTTCGTTAAACCTTAAGCCTTAAACTTTAAACGTTAATTATAGATATAGATCGATAAGCCCCTCCGGCGTCTTCACTATGATCGTCTTGTTCTTTTTGTCTACTTTTTGAAGGAACTCATCGTTCATGGGAATAAGGACAAGTTTTCCGTTCTTTTCGATCTCGAACAGGGCTTGGGTGGTGGTGTCGTTGATGCCTGTAAGAATTCCCACTGTGCCGTAATTGATATCTTCTACGGTGAAGCCGATTACTTCGTGGAAATAGAACTGGTCTTCATTTAATTCTGGTAGCATATTGAGAGGAAGGTAAAGGTCACACTTCATCAGGTCTTCGGCATCCTCTTCAGAATCTACTTCCTCAAATTTTACCCGCAGGAGATTACTTTTTTGGAGGGAGCTTCTTTCAATAAAAAATGGAACCAGATTATTGTCATATTCGACAAAAACTGATTCCATTTCTAAATAAGTTTCGGGTTCATCGGTGTCGAGTTTGATCAACACCTCTCCCTTAAAACTGAATTTACTAACGATCCTGCCAA